>CAJUCA010000003.1 GCA_910585265.1 uncultured Oscillospiraceae bacterium
GACCTGGGGCTTACCGCCCCCATTTTGAAGGCCCTCACCCAGGAGGGCTACACCGACCCCACCCCCATCCAGCGCAAGGCCATCCCCCCCGCGTTAGCGGGCCGGGACGTGCTGGGCTGCGCCCAGACGGGCACCGGCAAGACCTGCGCCTTCGCCGCCCCCATCCTTCAGCGGCTCAGCGGCAGGACCCCCAAGCCCCGGGTGATCCGGGCCCTGATCCTCACCCCCACCCGGGAGCTGGCCCTGCAAATCCAGGACAGCTTCGCGGCCTACGGACGCAACCTGCCCCTGCGCTCCGCGGTGATCTTCGGCGGCGTGGGCCAGCAGCCCCAGGTGGACGCCATCCGCCGGGGGCTGGACATCCTGGTGGCCACGCCGGGCCGTCTGCTGGACCTCCACGGCCAGGGGCTTCTGGACCTGTCCCGCATTGAGATCTTCGTGCTGGACGAGGCGGACCGTATGCTGGACATGGGCTTTATCCACGACGTGAAGCGGGTGCTCAAGCTGCTGCCGGAGCAGAAGCAGACCCTGTTTTTCTCCGCCACCATGCCCCCGGAGGTGATGGGGCTGGTGAACGGCCTGCTCCACGACTACGCCAGGGTGGCGGTGGACCCGGTGTCCTCCCCGGTGGAGGTCATCCGTCAGTCGCTGTACTACGTGGACAAGGCCAACAAGACCAGGCTGCTGGCCCACCTCATGGAGGAGCGGAACATCACCTCCGCCCTGGTGTTCTCCCGCACCAAGCACGGGGCCAACCGCATCGCCCAGGACCTCCAGAAGCGGGGCATCTCCGCCGCCGCCATCCACGGCAACAAGAGCCAGACCGCCCGGGTGCAGGCCCTGTCCGACTTCAAGGCGGGCCGGGTGCGGGTGCTGGCCGCCACCGACATCGCCGCCCGGGGCATCGACATCGACCAGCTCCCCTTTGTGTTCAACTACAACCTGCCCGACGTGCCCGAAACCTACGTCCACCGCATCGGGCGGACGGGCCGGGCGGGCCGGGAGGGGGAGGCCATCTCCTTCTGCCAGTTTGACGAGAAGGACGAGCTGAAGGCCATCGAGAAGCTGCTGGGCCGTCCCATCCCGGTGGTGGAGGGCCACCCCTACCCCATGGAGAACTTCGACCCGCCCCAGAAGGACAAGCACGGCAGGCCCGTCAACTCCGAGGACGCGGAGGCCCGGGCCGCCGCCAAGGAACGCCGCCGCCAGCGGGACGCGGAGAACAAGGCAAAGGCGGAGGAGCGGAAAAAGTCTGCCGCAGGGGAGGGGCTGGCCCCCTCCGTGGGACGTTCGCCGCAGCTGGGGGCGGGCGGGGCCAGCCCCTCCCCTGCGGATGCGGATGGGGCGGATACCCCCAAAAAGAAAAAACGCCGCCGCAGGAAGTCCGGCGGGGCCGCTGTGGAGACGCCTGTTGTCCCCGCCCCCGCCCCGGAGAAGCCCCTGGTGCTGCGGGATAAGCCCCTGGGACGGGGGGTGCGCCAGGGCCGGATCGAGGACACCCTCCCCGACGATCCCGCCATGCCCGTCACCGAGTTCTACAAGCCCAACCCCCTGGACTCCGACGTGATCCTGGACGCCACCGCCCGCCTGCTGGCCCCCCGCCGCCCCGCCCCCCGGCCCCAGGCCCAGCCCCAGCGGAAAAAGCAGGAGCAGGCCCAGGAGCCGGAGCGGAAGCAGGGCCGCCAGAAGCCCCGCCGCCAGGGGAAGAAGCAGGGGGCCCCGGTCCAGCCCGCCAAGGAGCCGGTCCTGCCCCCCTCCCTGTCCGGCAAGCGGAAACGCCGCCGGGACGACCGGCCCCGGCCTGTGGAGGCCCCTCTGCGCTCCGACCGGCAGAAGGACTCCACCCAGCACAAGAGCCTGATGCGGCCCTACTACCTCCATGATGACGACTGACTGGGAGGGCGGACGCCGCCTCCGGACCAGGAGACGCCCGCTGATCTGGCTGGGCGTACTCCTCGCGCTGGCGGCGGCGGGCGCGTTCTGGTTTCGCTGGCAGTGCTGGGGGGTGCAGACCACCCACACCGTGGCGGAGCTGTCCGGCCTGCCCGCCGGGTTCGATGGATACCGGATCGCCCACCTGTCCGACCTCCACGGCCACGAGTACGGGGAGGACAGCCGGGAGCTGGTGGAGCGGGTGGCGCGGGAGGACCCCGACCTCATCGTGATCACCGGGGATCTGATCGACCAGAAAAGCCAGCTGGACATGGTCCCCGCCCTGGCCCGGGGGCTGTCCGCCGTCGCGCCCACCTACTATGTGACGGGCAACCACGAGTGGGCCCTGGGCAGCAAGACGGTGAAGGAGCTGAAGGCCCTGCTGGGAGAGAGCGGGGTGACGGTGCTGTCCAACCGCTGGGAGGCGGTGGAGCGGAACGGGGACAGGCTGGCCCTGGCGGGGGTGGACGACCCCAACGGCTACGCCGACCAGACCACCCCGGAGGAGCTGTACGCCTGGATTCAGGAGGACAGCCCCGGCCTGTTCACCCTCCTGCTGGCCCACCGGAACGACCGCTTCCCCCAGTACGCCGCCGCCGGATACGGTTTCGTGCTGTCCGGCCACGGACACGGGGGGATTGTCCGCCTGCCCTTTTTGGGGGGGCTGATCGGCACCAACCGGAGGCTCTTTCCCCAGTGGACGTCGGGGCTGTATGCCCAGGGGGACAGCGTTCTGTTTGTGTCCCGGGGCCTGGGCAACAACACCGTGCCCTTCCAGGGGTTCCGGATATTCAACCGCCCGGAGCTGGCGGTGGTGACACTGAAAACGGGGGCATAGGGCCTTGGACTATCACGCGGGACAATTTGACATCGCCGTGATCGGCGCGGGCCACGCCGGGATAGAAGCCGCCCTGGCCTCCGCCCGGATGGGGCTGAAAACCGTTTGCTTCACCATCAACCTGGACGCGGTGGGCAATATGCCCTGCAACCCCGCCGTGGGCGGCACGGGCAAGGGCCACCTGGTCCGGGAGATCGACGCCCTGGGCGGCGAGATGGCCAAGGCGGCGGACAAGGCCTGCATCCAGTACCGGATGCTGAACCGGGGGAAGGGCCCCGCGGTCTGGTCCCTCCGGGCCCAGGCCGACCGCCGCCGCTACCAGGAGGTGATGAAGCACACCCTGGAGCTCCAGGAAAACCTGTGGGTGAAGCAGGCGGAGGTGACGGAGATCCGCACGGAGGGCGGGGCCGTCTCCGGGGTAGCCACCGCCACGGGGGCGGTGTACGCCGTCAAGGCGGCGGTGATCGCCACCGGGACCTACCTGGGGGGCCGCACCATCGTGGGGGAGGTGAGCCGGGACTCCGGGCCGGACGGCATGGCGGCGGCCCTGCCCCTGACGGACTGCCTGTTGAAGCTGGGGCTGACCCTGCGCCGCTTCAAGACGGGCACGCCCCCCCGGGTGAACCGCCGGAGCGTGGACTTCTCCCGGATGGAGGTTCAGGCGGGGGACGACATATCCGCCCCCTTCTCCTTTGAGACGGAGGCGGTCCCGGAAAACCGGGCGGTGTGCTGGCTCACCTACACCAATGAAAACACCCACCAGGTGATCCGGGACAACCTCCACCGCTCCCCCCTGTTTTCCGGGGTGATCGAGGGGGTGGGGCCGAGGTACTGCCCCTCCATCGAGGACAAGGTGGTGCGGTTTGCCGACAAGCCCCGGCACCAGCTGTTTATCGAGCCTATGGGCCTGAACACGGAGGAGCTGTATATCCAGGGCTTCTCCTCCTCCCTGCCGGAGGAGGTGCAAGTGGAAATGCTTCACACCGTCCCCGGCCTGGAGCGGGCGGAGATGACCCGGTGCGCCTACGCCATCGAGTACGACTGTGTGGACCCCACGGAGCTGCTGCCCACCCTGGAGTGCAAAAAGGTCCCCGGCCTGTACGGGGCGGGGCAGTTCAACGGCTCCTCCGGCTACGAGGAGGCCGCCGCCCAGGGGCTGGTGGCGGGCATCAACGCCGCGTTGAAGTTACAGGGAAAACCACCCATGGTATTGACCCGGGGGGACGGGTACGTGGGGGTGCTCATCGACGATCTGGTGACCAAGGGCACCAACGAGCCCTATCGCATGATGACCTCCCGGACGGAGTACCGCCTCATCCACCGGCAGGACAACGCCGACCGCCGCCTGGCCGCCTACGGCCGCCGGGCGGGGCTGGTGAGCGGGGCGCGGCTGGCCCGGATTGAGGAGAAGTACGCCGCCGTGGAGCGGGAGATCCGCCGCCTGGAGCACACGGGGGCGGCTCCCTCCCCCCAACTGGACGGGCTGCTGGAGGAGAAGGGGGAGCCGCCCTGCCCCCACGGGGCGCGGCTCATCGACCTGCTCCGGCGGCCCCGGCTGTCCTACGGGGATCTGTCCCCCTTCGACCCGGACAGGCCCGCCCTGGCGGCGGAGATCACCGAACAGGTGGAGATCTCGGTGAAGTATGCGGGCTACATCGACCGCCAGAACCGGCAGGTGGAGGAGCTGCGCCGCCTGGAGGACAGGCCCCTCCCCCCGGAGGTGGACTACCTGGGCATACAGGGCCTGCGGCTGGAGGCCCGGCAGAAGCTGGACAAGATCCGGCCGCTGAACCTGGGGCAGGCGTCCCGGGTGTCCGGGGTGTCCCCGGCGGACGTGGCGGCCCTGATGATTTATTTGGAAAGAGGGCAGAGCTGTGGAAATCGTGACCTGTGAGCTGCCCGCTTGTTCTGTTATTGGGATAGAGGGGAGGGCGGAGCCGGGACATAACCCCGCTCCTGCCCTGTGGGAGGCGGCCAATGCCCGGTTCGGCGAGGTGGAGGCACTGGCCCAGCGGGATGGGACTGGTATGCCCGTGGGGATCTGGGGCGCGATGAGCGACCTGTCCCGCCAATTTCTGCCCTGGACGGACGGATTCAGCCGGGGGCTGTACTTGGCGGGCGTGCAGGTCCCAGCCGGTGTGGAGCCGCCGGAGGGATGGACAAAATGGACGCTGCCCGCCTTCGCCTGCCTGCGGGTGAAGGCGGAGGGGGACTGCGCCGCCGTGTTCCGGGCGGGGCTGGAGGAGCTTGGACGGCGGGGGCTTACGCTGGCCGGCGCGGTGCAGGAGTGCCAGTGCCCTGCGGAGGGCGGACAGCTGTACTTGTTTTTCCCATTTAAACGATTGCGAGAGGAAGCATAAAGAGATGAGACTATTTCTGGCCATTGTGGTGTGCAAGGTCCTGCGGTTTGTGGGGGGGCTTATGGGCAAGGGCAGCTCCCTGCCGGGGCAGTACGCCCTGAAGCTGTGCCCCGACGTGCTGGGCCGGGTGAGGCTGCCCGCCCATATCATCGCCGTCACCGGGTCCAACGGCAAAACCTCCACCGTGGAGATGATTGCGGAGATCTTGAAACAGGACGGGCGGAAGGTGGTGTACAACAAGGAGGGCTCCAACCAGATCGAGGGGGTGGCCACCTTGATTCTGTCCAGCTGCTCCCTGGGGGGCAGGGTGAGGGGGGACGTGCTCCTGCTGGAGAGCGACGAGCGGTACGCCAAGCTCACCTTCCGGTGGTTCCACCCCACCCACTTCATCATCACCAATCTGTACCGGGATCAGCTCACCCGGAACGGGCATCCGGAGTGGGTGTACGACGCCATCAAGCCCGCCATCTTCCCGGAGACTACCCTCATACTCAACGCCGACGACCCCCTGGTGTCCTGCTTTGCCAGGGATCACGATCCGGCGAAGGTGAAGTGGTTCGGGCTGGACCGGTGCCCGGTGAGCACCAGGGAGCACCGGGGCGTGTACCACGACGGCGCGCGGTGCCCGGTGTGCCGGGGCCGGATGGAGTACGCCTGTTACCACTACGCCCACATCGGGCACTACGCCTGCCCCGCCTGCGGGCACCGGAGGCACAGTGCGGATTTCGCCGTCACCGCCCTGGATCTGAAGGCGGGCAGGCTCACCATCAACGGGGAGACGGACATCTCCCTGGCCTTCAAGAGCATCTACAACGTCTACAACATCCTGGCGGCCTGGTCGGCCTGCGCCGTGGCGGGGGTGTCCCCGGCGGTGATGGCCGGGGTGATTGACAACTATCTGCTGAAAAACGGGCGGATGATTACCTTCCGTCTGGGCCAGCACCGGGGCACCCTGCTCACCTCCAAGCACGAGAACTCGGTGGCCTACGACACCAACCTGGCCTACATCGCGGACAGCGGGAAGCCCTGCGCGGTGCTGGTGCTGGTGGACTCCATCAGCCGGAAGTATTTCACCGGGGAGACCAGCTGGCTGTGGGACATCGACTTCGACAGGCTCAACGTGCCCCACGTGGAAAAAATACTGCTGTACGGCAAATACTGCAACGATCTGGCGGTGCGGTTCAAGTACAGCCAGATCCCGGCGGACCGGGTCCAGATGGGCGAGGACGTGGGGGAGGGGCTGGCCCTGCTGCGGGAGAGCGGGGACGAGGACATTTACGCGGTGACCTGCTTCTCCGACCGGGACAAGTTGCTGGCCTGCGTGGACAGGGATTGAGGGGGAAACGGCCATGGAATTGACAATACTGCACCTGTACCCCGACTGTATGTCCCTGTACGGGGAGTACGCCAATCTGGCGGTGCTGCGCCGCCACCTGCGGGCGGCGGGTGTGTCCGTCACGGTGGAGACGGCCCTGTTTGAGGACGCGCCGCCCTTCGAGCGGGCCGACCTCATCTATATGGGGGCGGGCACCGAGCGGGCCCAGAAGGGGGCGATCACCGCCCTGCTCCCCCACCAGGAGGGGCTGCGGGCGGCGGTGGACCGGGGGGCGGCGGTGCTGTTCACCGGAAACGCCATGGAGCTGCTGGGGATGTCGGTGACGGACGAGTCGGGGGAGGCGTGGCCCTGCCTGGGGCTGGCGGAGTTCACCACCGTGGAGACGGACCGCCGGGACCCCGGGGACGTGATCGCCCACACCTCCCTCTGGGACAGCCCGGTGGTGGGGTTCATGAACAAGTGCTCCGTGACCAGGGGGGTGGAGACGCCCCTGTTTGACAGGCTGTCCCTGGGCCTGGGCAACCAGGTGGAGCACGGCCCGGAGGGGTACGCGTCCGGCAATGTGCTGGGCACCCACATCACCGGGCCGGTGCTGGTGAAAAACCCGGATTTCACCGGGTTCCTGATCCGCCGCCTGTTTGAGGCCAAGGGGTGGGCGGCTCCGGAGGCCCTGCCCGATCTGCCCTACGAGCGGGAGGCCTATGAGGTCACCCTCAAGGAGCTGTCGGCCCGGGCGGGAGGATAACGGAATACAAGACGGAGACTGTCGAAAAAGCCGCTTCTGTTCCGATGACGGGAAGGAAGATAGTGTGAAAGAAACCCAGGAGGGGTGTCTTTCATGTTCAATCAACGACTTTTTTGAACGTTCTTTGTTCAAAAAAGTCGTACTCAGCGGGGCGAAAAGTCTTTTTCGACACGCTGAGGCCCCCCGGCGTAAGCCGGGGGGCCGTTGCTTATTGATCCGTTTGCGTCCACACCATGCGGATGTGGGGGATGCCGTCCTCCAAAAATTCCTCGGAGGTCTGGACGAAGCCCGCCCGCTCATACAGGCCCCGGGCGTAGGTCTGGGCCTCGATGGTGATCTCCCTGGCCCCGAACCGCTCCCGGGCGGTGCGGATGCCCTCGGCCACGATGCGGGAACCCAGGCCCTGCCGCCGCTTGACGGCGATGACCCGGCCGATGGAGGCGGTGTCGAAGGCGGCCCCCGGCGGCAGCACCCGCAGGTAGGCCTGGATGCCGTCCCCGTCCTGGAGCCAGAGGTGGAAGGCGTCCCGGTCCGCGCCGTCGATCTCCGGATAGGCGCATTGCTGCTCCACGATGAATACCGCCACCCGGAGCTGGCAGATCTCGTACAGCTCGTCCCGGGTGAGCTGGGTGAAGTGCTTGCAGAAAAAGTCCATAGAGCTGTCCTTTCCGGGCCGTCAGAGGGCCCGCCTGAATTTCAGCTTCCGGTAGGGCCTGCCGTTCCGGTCGTCCACCCGATCCTCCGTGGCGACGTGGGTAAAGCCCAGGGAGGCGATAAGCGCGCGGGACGCGGTGTTTTCCTCCCAGGCCCAGGCGATGAACTCCTCCGCGCCGCCGGCCCTGGCGTAGTCCAGGAGACACTGAAGGATCTGTTTGCCGTAGCCCTTGCCCACGAAATCGGGACCCAGGCAGACGCCGCCCTCCTCCCAGAGGGTGGGGGATATGCGCTCCACCCCGGCAAAGCCGATGGCCTCCCCGGTGGTCTTGAGGTACACGAAATAAGTGTCGTGGACTTTCTGCCACTGGATATTCCGGCGCATCCGGTCGGGGGCGTCCTCGGGGTGATCCGTCACCCGCCACTGCATATACCGCGCGCTCTCCGGATGCCGCCACACGTTGCGGTACATGGCCTCCCAGTCCTCGAATCTGCCCTTGTCCAGGATCAGGTCTTTGGTTTCCAGCATAGGAAATCCCTCCTTCGTGGTGTTTGCGCCCCGCCGGGGCGTAGACTACCAATAGTAGCACGAGGGCGCGGAAATTGCAAGGAGAATTATTCGCTGCGCAGGGCCTCCACCGGGTCCTTCTTCGCCGCGCCGCGGGAGGGGATCAGCCCCGCGAACACGGTGAGCACCACGCTGATGGCCACCAGGATGGCTCCCGCCGCCGGGGGCAGTACGGCGGTGAGGTCGGTGAGGCCCGTCAGGTCGTGGATCAGGGCGTTGATGGGGAAGGTGGCCGCCACGCTCACCAGGATGCCCAGCAGGCCCGCCGCCAGCCCCACGATGAGGGTTTCCGCGTTGAACACACGGGATACGTCCCGCTTGGACGCGCCCACCGCCCGGAGTATGCCGATCTCCTTGGTGCGCTCCAGCACGGAGATGTTGGTGATGATGCCGATCATGATGGAGGACACCACCAGGGAGATGGACACGAAGGCGATGAGCAGATAGCTGATGCCGCTGATGATGCCGGTGATGGAGCTCATGAGCAGGGCCACGTAGTCGGTGTAGGTGATCTCGTCGTCCTCGCTGGACACGCCGTCGTTGTAGTCCTGGATCAGATCCGCGATCTGGTCCTTCTGGGCGAAGGTGGTGGCGTAGATGCTGATGGCGGAGGGGGACTCCAGCCGGGTGTAGCCCAGCCGCTTCAGGTTGTCCTCATAGGTGGAGGAGGAGCGGGTGGGGGGCATATAGTGGTCGTACAGGTAGACGAACTGCTCCATCGTAAGGGGAGAGGGCGTGCCCATGGCAAGCCCCGCCGCAAATTCACGGTTCGGATCCATGGCGTAATCCAGCATACCCGCCAGCGTCTCCTGGGGCAGGGAGGCCAGCTGCTGCTCCACCCCGGCGGCGTACTGCTCCCGCACCTGCTGGGCGATGGCCTCCTCCACCTTGCCGAACAGCTCCTCGTCGCTCATGTCGGAGATGTAGCCCCGGACGGTGTCCCCGTCCACCCCCATCTCCCCGGCGTACTGCTCCACGATCATGTCCTCGATGGCCTGACGGGTCATGCCGTCCATCTGCTGGTCTACTACCGTGTCCACGTACTCCTGGGAGGGCTGGCCCATCACGTCCACGTAGGCCGCCGCCTTCTCCGAGGCGGTGAGGCCGGACAGGTGCTCCCGGATGGCCTCCGCCTTCTCCTCATCGGCCGGTTCCACATCGTCCTCCTTGGGGAAGGGCAGGTTGACGATGACGTCGGTGTCGGGATCGTCCAGCTGGGCCTTCAAAATTTCGGTGTCCCCGGTGGTCTCGATGGCGAAGCGGGTCAGCGCGCTGGTGTAGCCGATGCCGCCGGACAGCATCCCGTGCCCGCCGTCCACCGGGCGGGCGATGCCCGCCACCTTCAGCCGGATGCCCACGTCCTCGCTGTTGTAGAGGAAGTCCATCCCCGCCTGGGTCTGGGACATATCGGTGTAGGTGTCCGTGGCCGGGTCGTGCTGGTAGTATTCGGCGGGGAGGATGAGCTTGAAGTCCAGGGCGCACAGCTCCTCATAGCTCCAGCTCATCTCGCCCACGTCCACCGTCTCCCCCTTGGACATGGAGACCATGGCCTCCTCCATGTCGGCGTGGGGCATGAGGCCCAGGGCGTACAGCATGAGATCCGAGATCTCGTTGCTGCCGTCCACAAAGAGGATCACCTCGTCGTGGCTCTGGGGCCAGCCGCCGTACAGCAGCTCGTACTGGTTTTTCTCCTGGGGGGAGACAAGCTCGCCGTCCTCGCCGGGGAGCAGCTCCTCCCACACCTCCATGGCGGAGTACATGGAGCCCATCTGCTCGAAGTAGGAGGAGTAGTCCCCGCCGTACATGGCGGACATGGCGTCCTGCATGAGGGCCATCACGTCGGATTTGAGGATGTCCCCGTTCTCGTCCTGGGTGTAGATGTCGAAGCCGAAGTCATAGCTGTAGTGGACGGCGGCCATGTCCTTGATGCCGCCGCCCCCGTTGTCCAGGTACTCCTTGAAGGCCTCCAGGTTGTTGGTCTGGGTCTCGGCGTTGAGCATGGAGTCCATCATGTCGTACATGACGGTGGAGGCGTACACCCGGTCCGGGTCGGGGTTGGAGCCGCCCCCGCCGCCTTCGCTGTGCCGGGCTCCCATGAGGGAGGCCATCAGGGCGGTCATGTCGGTGCTCTCCGCCTGGATGGTGATGGGGTAGCTGGACAGGGTGTCCTCCTGCACCTTATTGATATAGGTGTTGATGCCGGTGGACAGGGCCAGGATGAGGGCGATGCCGATGATGCCGATGGAGCCGGCGAAGGCGGTGAGCACCGTGCGGCCCATCTTGGTGCGCAGGTTGGTCAGCGACAGGGACAGGGCGGTGAGGAAGGACATGGAGGGCTTTTTGGCGGCCCTGGCCTGCTTGCCGGTGAGGACGGGGGCCTGCTCCTCCTGGCGGTAGGGGTTGGAGTCCCCGGTGACCTTGCCGTCCTTCAGGGTGACGATGCGGGTGGAATACTGCTGGGCCAGCTCCGGGTTGTGGGTGACCATGATGACCAGGCGGTCTTGGGCCACCTCCTTCAGCAGCTCCATCACCTGGACGGAGGTCTCGGAGTCCAGCGCGCCGGTGGGCTCGTCGGCCAGGAGGATGTCCGGGTCGTTGATCAGGGCCCGGGCGATGGCCACCCGCTGCATCTGCCCGCCGGACATCTGGGAGGGCACCTTGCCGAGCTGGTCGCCCAGGCCCACCCGCTCCAGGGCCTCCACCGCCCGGCGGCGGCGTTCCGCCTTGGACACGCCCGCCAGAGTCAGGGCCAGCTCCACGTTGGCCAGCACCGTCTGGTGGGGGATGAGGTTGTAGCTCTGGAACACGAAGCCGATGGAGTGGTTGCGGTAGGCGTCCCAGTCGGCGTCCTTGTAGTCCTTGGTGGAGCGGCCGTTGATGATGAGGTCGCCGCTGGTGTAGCGGTCCAGGCCGCCGATGATGTTCAGGGTGGTGGTCTTGCCGCAGCCCGAGGGGCCCAGGATGGACACAAACTCGTTTTCCCGGAACTCCAGGTCCACTCCCCGGAGGGCGTCGATGGTGCTGCCGCCCAGGGTGTACCGCTTGGTGATGTTGGATAGCTTTAACATGGGTCTTAGTCTCCTTTTGTCTGTTCAAACAGATAGTCCAGCATTTGGTTGGCCGCCCGGAAGCCCCGGATCAGCTCCTCCTTGGCGTCGGTGGGCAGGGCGTTGAGCAGGTCCAGATAGTGGTTCAGCCGGGCCTGGAGCCGCTCCACCGTCTCCCTCCCCCGGGGGGTGAGGGAGAGGATCACCACCCGGCGGTCCGACGCCCGCCGGGTGCGGGTGAGGTAGCCCTCCTGCTCCAGCTTCTTGCACAGGGAGGAGGCGTTGGCCTGGTCGATGACCGCCAGGCCGCTGATGTCCCCTACCGCCGCGTCCTGCTGGTACAGGTGGCCCAGCACGCAGGCCTGGAGAAGGGTGAGGCCCTCCGACTGGACCACGGGGTCCAGCAGGCGGGAGGTCTTGGCCTTCAGGGTCTGGAATATGGCGAGAACGGAAAAGCGGTCGTCCTCGTTCATGGGATCACCTCCGATATATTTGCTTCACATATATTAGCCGGGGCCTCCCCTGTTGTCAAGGGGAATTATATGTTGTTCACATATTGTTTACAGGGCAAAAAGGGGGAGGGGCGAACCCCTCCCCGCGGCTGTGTCAGAACCTGTATTCACAGCCGAGGATGCCGGCTGGCCCGAGGGATTTTTCCGTCAGGCAAGGCGAATTTTCGCCGGAATACTTTGTGTATTGCAAGAAAATTCAACGCAGCATGGCGGAAAAAGACCCGGCCGGACGGCGTTTGAGGTTGTGAATACAGGTTCTTAGTTCATGAGGGAGCACACCAGCTCGGTGTACGCCGCCGGGTCCTCAATGGGCAGGCCCGCGATGAGCAGGGCCTGGTGGTAGAGCACCTGGGCGTATTTGGCGGCCCGGTCCCGGTCGCCGCCGTCCAGGGCGGATTTCAACGCCGCGAAGGGGGCGGCGGCGGGGTTCAGCTCCAGCACGTGCTCCGCCTTCATGGGGCCCATGGGGGAGGAGCCGCCCTCCATTTTGGCGAAATATTTCTCCATCTCCAGGGACATGGGGCCGTCCGCCGTCATGCACACCGGGGCGGTTTTCAGGATTTTGGACACCCGGGCCTCCTTGATCCGATCGCCCAGGGTCTCCTTTACGAAGTCCAGCACGGGCTTGGCGTCCTCCGCCTGCTTCTCCTGCCGGGCCTTTTCCTCCTCCGTCTCGGGGAGGGCGTCCGGGTCGGAGACGGATTTCAGCTGCTTGCCCGACACCTCCCGGAGGGCGTTCATCACGAACTCGTCCGCCTCCTCCGTCAGGTAGAGCAGCTCCCAGCCCCGGTCCGCCACCCGCTCCACCTGGGGCAGGCGGGCGGCCTGCTCCGCGCTGCCGGCGCAGACGTAGTAGATATGCTCCTGCTCCGCGGGCATCCGCTCCACGTACTCGGCCAGGGAGGACAGCTTGCCCTCCTTGGAGGTGGTGAACAGCAGGAGGTCCTGGAGCAGCTCCTTTTTCGCGCCGTAGTTGTCCACCACGCCGTACTTGAGCTGCCGGCCGAAGGCGGCCCAGAACTGCTCGTACTTCTCCCGGTCGTCCTTCATCAGCTTGAGCAGCTCGTTTTTGATCTTCTTCTCCAGGGCGGCGGCGATGATCTTCAGCTGGCGGTCGTGCTGGAGCATCTCCCGGGAGATGTTCAGCGAGAAGTCGGGGGAGTCGGCCACTCCCTTCACGAAGCGGAAGCAGTCGGGGAGGAGGTCGGGGCACTTGTCCATGATGAGCACGCCGGAGGAGTAGAGCTGGAGGCCCTTTTCGTACTCCCGGGTGTAGAAGTCGTAGGGGGTGCTGGAGGGGATGAACAGCAGGGCCTTGAAGGTGACGGTGCCCTCGGAGGAGGTGGAGACGGTGGCCAGAGGGGGCTGCCAATCGCCGAATTTCTCCCGGTAGAAGGCGTCGTACTCCTCCTGCTTCACCTTGGAGCGGGGACGCTGCCACAGGGGGACCATGGAGTTGACGGTCTTTTCCTCCACCACCGTCTCCCACTCGGGCTTGTAGTCCTCCGGGGCGTCCTCCGGCTTCTCCTTCTGGCGGTAGTCCTCCACCTCCATGCGGATGGGGTGGCGGATGTAGTCGGAGTACTTCTTGATCAGGGACTGGAGGCGGCTGGTCTCCAGGTACTCGCCGTAGTGCTCGTCCCCGGTGTCCTCCTTGATGCGCATGATCACGTCGGTGCCCGGCTCCGCCTTTTCGCATTCGGTGATGGTGTAGCCGTCCGCGCCGGAGGACTTCCAGCAGTGGGCGGCGTCCTCCCCGTGGCGGCGGGTGAGCACCGTCACCTCGTCCGCCACCATGAAGGCGGAGTAGAAGCCCACGCCGAACTGGCCGATGATGTCGGACTTGTCCTTGTCCCCCTCCAGCTCCGCCTTGAATTGCAGGGAGCCGCTCTTGGCGATGGTGCCCAGGTTCTGCTCCAGCTCGGCGGCGGTCATGCCGATGCCGTTGTCGGAGACGGTGAGGGTGCGGGCGGTTTTGTCCGGGGTGACGGTGATGCGCAGGTCGGAACGCTTCACCTTCACCGAGTCGTCGGTGAGGGAGAGGTAGGCCAGCTTGTCGATGGCGTCGCTGGCGTTGGAGATGATCTCCCGGAGGAAGATCTCCTTGTGGGTGTAGATGGAGTTGATCATCAGGTCCATCAGGCGTTTGGATTCCGCTTTGAACTGTTTTTTTGCCATGGGTGAGCACCTCGTCATCGTATATTTTGGGCCCTCCGCCCCGGAAGCCGGGGGGGCAGGGCTGGCGGGAGTGGTTTTAGCACTCGGAATACAGGAGTGCTAAAGGTACTATAATACGAAACGGCGGACTTTGCAAGAGAGTTTGCAAAAAATTCACAATTTTACGGGGCGTGATTGGGCCGGGGCCGGACGGAACGGCTGATTTTTTTATTTTTCGCGGGAATATCCGGGGCAAACAGGGGCAGAATAGGGCTGTGAGGAAGAAAAGGCCGTGGAAAAGTTTTTCCGGGAAGCAGGGCGGAACGCTGGGCTTTGGGGAAAGTTTTGGTTGCCTTTACTTAGCGTTGGTGCTATAATATATTGATGGAAAATGGGAAAGGTGCGTCCGTCCCATTTTGCGCGTTTTGATTTTACCGGGGGGACGCGGCCCCCGTATGATACGAAGTATAGCCGGTTTGACCGGGAATCTGAGGTGCTGAACGTTGAAAAAATATGTCATTCACGGCGGGAGACCGCTTTATGGTAAGGTAACGATCAGCGGCGCGAAGAACGCCGCCGTGGGCATCATCCCCGCCGCTCTGCTGGTGGAGGGGACCTGCCGGATTGAGAATCTGCCCGAGATCAGCGACGTGGACCTGCTGCTCAACATTTTGAAGGATCTGGGGGCGGGGGTCCGGGTGATCAACCGCACCACCGTGGAGGTGGACTGCTCCGCCGTGCGGGGGCAGACGGTGCCCTATGACGCGGGGCGGAAGCTCCGGGCCAGCTATTACCTGCTGGGGGCCATGCTGGGGCGGTTCGGCAAGGCGGAGGTGCCCATGCCCGGGGGCTGCGACTTCGGCAGCAGGCCCATCGACCAGCATCTGAAGGGATTTGCCGCCCTGGGGGCGGAGGTGGAGATCAAAAACGGCTATATGTGCGCGGAGACCGAGGGGGGACGGCTGAAGGGCAGCCAGATCTACCTGGACGTGGCCAGCGTGGGGGCCACCATGAACCTCATGCTCGCCGCCGTGCTGGCGGAGGGCACAACTGTCATTGAAAACACTGCCCGGGAGCCTCATATTGTGGATTTGGCCAACTTCCTGAACTCCATGGGGGCCGAGATCACCGGGGCGGGCACCGATGTGATCAAGATCCGGGGGGTGGAGAAGCTCCACGGAGGGGAGTATTCCATCATCCCCGACCAGATCGAGGCGGGCACCTATATGGCCGCCGTCACCGCCGCCGGGGGCGAGGTGCGGGTGTGCGGGATCATCCCCAAGCACATGGAGTGCATCACCGCCAAGCTGGTGGAGATGGGGGCCGAGGTGGAGGAGGAGGGGGATTCCCTCATCGTCCGGCGGCATGGGCCGCTCCAGCGCACCAACATCAAGACCATGTTCTACCCCGGCTTCCCCACCGATATGCACCCCCAGATCGCCGCGGTGCTGTGCCTGGCCCGGGGCACCAGCGTGATCACCGAGGGGGTGTGGGACAACCGCTACCGCTATACCGAGGAGTTCCGGCGGCTGGGGGCCAGGATCCAGGTGGACGGGAAGATTGCCATTATCGAGGGCGTGGAGAAGCTGACGGGCGCGCCGATGGAGGCCTGCGACCTGCGGGCGGGGGCGGCCATGATCATCGCGGGGCTGGCTGCTCAGGGCACCAGCGAGATCTCCAATGTGAAGCATATTGAGCGGGGCTATGAGGATATTATTGGGAAGCTGTCCGGGATCGGGGCCGATATCCGGGCGGTGGAGGTGCCCGATCCGGAGCAGAAGGCCGCGCCGGCGGCGGGATAGCGCGGAACAGTATTTTGTGAATTTCGCCGGAAAGGGCGTGGGCCCTTTCCGGCTTGTTTGTGGAAAAGAGAGAGCTTGGGGGGATGGGTATGCTCAGGGCGGCGACGCTGGCAAGCGGGTCGGCGGGGAACTGCGCGGTGGTCAGCGACGGGCGGGTACATATTCTGATTGACGCGGGCATTTCCACCCGGCGGATCGCCCAGGGGCTGAAAGGGCTGGGGCTGGAGCTGCGGCATATCACCGGGGTGCTCATCACCCATGAGCACTCCGACCATGTGGCGGCCCTGCCGGTGCTGTGCCGCCAGTGCGGGGCCGCGCTGTTTACCGCCGAGGGCACCGCCTTCGCCCTGTGCGCCCGGTGGCCGGGGCTGGAGGAGCGGTTCCGGGTGTTCGCGCCGGGACAGCGGTTCGCCCTGGGGGAGTGGGAGATCGGCACCTTTGCCACCAGCCACGACTGCGCCTGCCCGGCGGGGTTTTCCGTGGAGGACGGGCGGCGGAAGCTGGCGTTGTGCACCGACACGGGGTACGTGACGCCCCAGGCCCGGGCGGGGGTGCGGGGTGCTCATACCCTCATCGGGGAGTTCAATTATGATCCGGAAATGCTGCGGACGGGGCCGTATCCCAGGCAGCTCCAGGCGCGGATCGCGGGGGACGCGGGGCACCTGTCCAACGAGCTGGGCGGGGAGCTGGCGGCTTGGGCGGTTGAGCAGGGGGCGGGGCGGGTGGTGCTCGCCCACCTGTCCCAGGAGAACAACAGGCCGGAGCTGGCGGCGCGGGCCGCGGAGCGGGCGTTGGCGGAGGCCGGGTTTGAGCCGGGGAAGGACGTGGAGCTGGTGTGTGCGCCCCGGGGGGAGTGCTCGGGGTGGTTTGAGGTTTGAGGGGCGGGGGTTTCGGAGTGATCCGGGACGTGTCCCGGTGGAATGCTCGGAATGGCTTGAGATTTGACGGGCGGGTTTCCGGGACGGTTCGGGATGCGCCCTGGGGAAGTGCTCGAGGTGGGTTGAGGTTTGAGGGGCGGGGTTCTGGGGAGCTCCGGGACGCGCCCCGGACTTCTGGAGCAGGTGTGAGGCGCGGATCGTGGGAACAGCTTGTGATTGTAACTGTATACGGACGGCAGCATAAATGGGGGGAAACACGTCCAGATCCTGTGCGCCGGAAACTTTTAGATGCGTTTTCCAAGGGAGTGGGGGGTACATAGGGGCACGCAAGGGGGCCCCGCAAAGCCGTCCTTCAGGCTTTGTGGGGAGAGGAGGAGCAAGGGAGCGAGCGCAGTTTTCGCCGCAGGCGGAAACTGAGTAAGCGGACTTTGCGACGACGAGCGCGCTCTTTGGTTACTTTCTCTTGCGAGAGAGAAAGTAACCCCCTGCGGAGCGGCGTTCCCTGGGGGCACCCTCATCCGTCACGGCTTCGCCGTGCCACCTTCCCCCTTGAAGGGGGAAGGCTCAGGGCGGGGGCGTCCCCTGGGGACTGAAGGGAGAATACTTACGATGGTGGACCTTACCTTGATCTGCGTGGGAAAGATGAAGGAGAAGTTTTACAGCGAGGCGGCGGCGGAGTATGTGAAACGGCTGGGGGGATACTGCAAGCTGAGCATTGTGGAGATTCCCGAGCAGCGGCTGTCCAAGAATCCGTCCCTGGGGGAGATTCAGGGGGCCTTGGAGCGGGAGGGAGATGCGATCCGGAGCAAAATTCCGGCCAATTCCAGCGTGGTCGCCCTGGCTATCGAGGGGAAAATGCGGTCCAGCGAGGAGCTGGCGGAGCTGATCTCCGACTGGGCCAGGAGCGCGAGCAAGCATTTGGTGTTTGTCATTGGGGGGTCCTATGGGCTGCACCCGTCGGTGAAGGCGGGGGCGTGGTGCTCGCTGTCCATGTCGCCTATGACGTTCCCCCATCATCTGGCCCGGGTGATGCTGCTGGAGCAGATTTACCGGGCGTTTAAGATTCAGGAGGGGGCGGATTATCATAAGTAGCGGGTGCTTGGGGGATGGGACGAATCGGGCCGTCGCGGGGGCGGGGGCTTTGATTGTCACTGGTTCCGTGGTGCTTTTTGCGGTTTTCATGCTGATTCCGTGGAATTTTGGGAGCTATTTTGTGTGTATGCTGCTGCCCATTGGATACATGATGATGTGCGGCGGCTTCTGCGCGGAGTGCGGGGAGCGGCATAGGGCGGCGGCTTATGCCGGGATGGGGTTTGCGGCGGTTTATACGGTTCTGGTGCTCCTGGTCTATTTTGCGCAGACCACGGCTGTCCGGCTGGATTCGCTGGATGAGCAGGCCATGAGGATGCTGGACTATGGGAAGGGCGGATTGTTCTTTTATTATGATCTGCTCGGGTATGGTATGATGGCTCTGTCTACGTTTTTTATGGGGCTGACGGTTGGCGTGAGGGACGGGGCGGACCGGTGGCTGAAGGGGCTGATGCTGGGGCATGGCGTGTTTTTCTTTTCCTGCTTGCTGATGCCGATGACGGGGATGCTGTCGGGGGAGGGAAACGGGGTGGGCGGAACCATCGCGCTGGAGGTTTGGTGCGCCTATTTTACGCCTATCGGTGTTTTGTCCTTTGTGCATTTCAGGAAAAGCAGGATTTGAGTTGACGGCGGCCGGGTTGGGTTCCGGGGCGGATTTTCCGCTCCGGAAATTTTTTTATCTTGCACCGGGACGGGCAACAGAACGGATGTTTCAGAGAGGGGCGCGAGGAGGCTTGGTATGGAGCGCGAGGGGAAGAAGCTGGAGGAGCTGGGACAGGAGGAGCTGCTGGAGGAGCTGCGGCGGCTGGCGGAGTGGAGGAACAACGACGTGGTGAAGCTGGCCTTCCTGGACGGGGAGGCGGCGGACAAGGTGGACGCCCTGGACCTGTCCGGGGTGGTGGAGCTGAAACGGAACGCGAACGGCACGTTTGAGGCCAAATTTGTGGACAAGGTGCGGATTTTATCCATGATCCGGGAGCTGATGGAGGAGCGGCGGGACGGGGAGCTGGGGGCCTTCCTGGACGGGCTGTGCCGGGGCGGAGAGGGTGATGGAGCGTGAGAGGGCCGGTGTTTTCGCCAAAGCAGCGGGCGGTGCTGGATTGGTGGAGGGACGGGCGGTATGACGCGGTGATCTGCGACGGGGCGGTGCGGTCGGGCAAGACCTTTGCCCTGAGCGTGTCCTTCTTTTTGTGGGCCATGGCCCGGTTTCAGCGGCAAAAATTCGGGCTTTGCGCGGCGTCCATCGGGGGGGTGCGGCGGAATCTGCTGGCGCAGGCCCGGCCTGTGCTCACCGGATTGGGGTTCCGGTGGGAGGAGGTGGTGAGCCGGAACGAGGTCACCCTGCGGGGCGGGGGGCGGGAGAACACCTTTTACCTGTTCGGGGGACGGGACGAGGGGAGCTTCGCGTCCATCCAGGGGCTCACGCTGGCGGGGGTGCTGCTGGACGAGGCGGCGGTGATGCCCCGGTCCTTCGTGGAGCAGGCGGTGGCCCGGTGCTCCGTGCAGGGGGGACGGGTGTGGTTCTCCTGCAACCCGGCGGGGCCGGAGCACTGGTTTTATAAGGAGTGGATCCGCAAGGCGGAGGAGAAGCGGGCACTGCACCTGCGCTTTACCATGGAGGACAACCCGGCGTTGTCCCCGGCGGTGCGGGCCAGGTATGAGCGGATGTTCCGGGGGACCTTTTACCAGCGGTACGTGCTGGGGGAGTGGGCGGCGGCGGAGGGGCTGGTGTACGACTTCTTCCAGGCGGACGCCATGCCGCCCGCGCCGGAGGGGGGCTTTGCCCGGTGGCGGATCTCCTGCGACTATGGGACGAGAAACCCGGCTTCCTTTGGGCTTTGGGGGGAGCTGGACGGGATCTGGTACAGGGTCCGGGAGTTTTACTATGACGCCCGGGAGCGGGGGCGGCAGAAAACCGACGGGGAGTACGCGGAGGATTTGAGAAATCTGGCGGGGGGACGTTGTATCGAGACGGTCATCGTGGACCCCTCGGCGGCCAGCTTTATGGAGACGCTGCGGCGGGAGGGCTGGAACGTGCGGAAGGCGGACAACCGGGTGCTGGAGGGGATTCGGAGGACGGCATCGGCGTTGAAAAGCGGGCGGATTGTGATCTGCCGGACGTGCGGGGCGGCGGCCCGGGAGTTCGGGCTGTACCGCTGGGAGGACGGTGGGGACGGCGACCGGGTGCGGAAGGAGTTTGATCACGCCATGGACGACATCCGGTATTTTGTGATGGCTATGGGGACCGGGGAGGGGACGGCCCGGTTTGTGGAGCGGGATGTGTTTTGAGGGGGGCGTTGACGGGCCCCGGTGGATGAATGGCGGGGCGCAGGCGCGGGAAAGAGCAGTGCGGCCTGTCAGTGCCGCTGAAGGGCAGGCCCGGTGTGGGCCGGAAATCGAGGGGAAGCCCGTTCGCAGGACGCTGTAGCCGTCCTCCTTCCGCCACGATAAAGCGGCGGGTCTTGACCTGAAATGGGGGTTCTTAGAGCCTGTTTAAAATCTGGCGGAATGCCAGACAGGCGCGGATTTTTTCGCTGGGCAAGGCGATTTGACGCAGGAATACTTTGTGTATTTCCAGTCAAATCAACGCGGCCCAGCGGAAAAAGATGTGCCGGGATGGCGTTTTGATAGATTTTAAACAGGCTCTTAGGGGGAGGCCGACTATAGCACCGGCCCGCCCTTTGGGCCGGTGCTGAGACTGTCGGAAAAGCCGCTTCTGTTCCGATGACGGGAAGGAAGATAGTGTGAAAGAAACCCAGGAGGGGTGTCTTTCACGTCCAATCAACGACTTTTTTGAACGTTCTTTGTTCAAAAAAGTCGCACTCAGCGGGGCGAAAAGACTTTTTCGACACGCTGAGCACCGGCCCGCCCTTTGGGCCGGCGCTATCCGGAGGCCACCCCCTAAGCGTGTCTTTGGTTACTTTCTGCACGAGCAGAAAGTAACGCCCCCGGCAGGGGCGTCCCCCCCTGCGCAGGGGGAAAACTTCCGGGAAATGCCCTGAGAGGGGATTTCTATAACTTTTTACAGCGAAAGGAGAAGGGATATGGATATTTGCTTCGAGGGCGTGGGCCAGACGGCGGCCACCTTCCAGGCGGAGGAGGACGTGAAGCCCGGGATGGCGGTGGCCATGACCGGGAACGGCCAGGTGGGCGCGGGCCAGGACGGCGACCTGCCCTGCGGCGTGGCCCTGGGCGGCGTGCGGGGCGGCGCGGCGGCGGTGCAGATCCGGGGGGCCGCCCAGGTGAGCTGCTCCGGGGAGACCGCTCTGGCGGCGGGCTGGCAGGAGCTGGTGTGCGACGGGCAGGGCGGCGTGAAGGCGGCATCCGGCGGGGTGAGCTGGCTGGTGCTGTCGGTGGACACGGCGGCGAACACCGCTGTGGTGTGTATGTGAGGGGAGCGGCACCTGGGCGCACCCTCATCCGTCAGCCGAAGGCTTGGGCGGGGACGGGAAAATGGAATACGATTAGAGGAGGAATGCGGAGATGGCGCAGAGATTTGACAATGTGAGGCTGGAGAAGGGGATGTACCACGAGGCGGGGCGGTCCTTTACCCAGGTGCTGGAGAAGCTGGATCCCAGTGAGCAGTACCGGGGCACCGCGCTGGAGGGGCTGGACGCCTATCAGCGGCAGCTCAAGCGGTTCGACATCCGGGTGAAGGGCGCGGGGTCCGACGTGGTGGAGAAGTTCTTCAAGACCGCCCAGTCGGCGGTGCTGTTCCCGGAGTACATCGCCCGGGCGGTGAAGGCCGGGATGGAGGAGGCCAACGTGCTGCCCGACATCACCGCCACCGAGACGGTGATTGACGGGATGGACTACCGATCCATCCTGTCGGTGCCCGAGGAGGAGCGGGAGCTGAAGCAGGTGGCGGAGGGGGCGTCCATCCCCCAGACCACCGTGCGCACCCGGGACAACCTGGTGAAGCTCCACAAGCGGGGGCGGATGCTGGTGGCCTCCTATGAGGCCATCCGGTTCCAGAAGCTGGACCTGTTCTCCGTCACCCTGCGGCAGATCGGCGCGCAGATCGGGCGGATGCTGCTGGAGGACGCGGTGGATGTGATCGTGAACGGCGACGGCAACGGCAACCCGGCCAAGGTCAGCTCGGTGGCGCAGGCCGGCAAGCTCACCTATGAGGATCTGGTGGCGTTCTGGAACGACTTTGAGCCCTATCAGCTCAACGCGCTGCTGGTGGGCACCGACACCCTGCCCAAGCTGCTGGACCTGCGGCAGATGCGGGATCCGGAGGCGGGGCTGGACTTCCACGGCACCGGGCGGATGGTTACCCCCATGGGGGCCAAGGTGCTGCGCTCCTCGGCGGTGCCCGCGGGGAAGATTCTGGGCCTGGACAAGAACTACGCCCTGGAGATGGTGAAGGCCGGGGACGTGATGGTGGAGTATGACAAGATCATCGACCGCCAGCTGGAGCGGGCCGCCATCACCACCATTTCCGGCTATGCCAAGATCTTCGAGGACGCCAGCCGGGTGCTGACCGTCTGATGGGCGGACGGAAGCGGAGCGCGGAGCGGGGGGCGGCGGCTGCCGCCGCCCAGCTCCGGGACGGGGGACGGCACCCCTTCCTTCAGCTGGACGGGTATGTACCCCTGGGGCGGGGGGATCTGGCCCTGTACCGGGCCATCCGGGAGGGGGTGCCCGTGGTGGACGCCGCCATCTGCAAACTGGTGCGGCTGTGCGGCGGGGTGAAGGTGACCTGCCGGGAGGCCCGGGCCCAGGAGGGGCTGGACCGGTTTCTGCGCACGGTGCCCGTGGGCTGGGGACAGCGGGGCTTGCAGGCGTTTCTGGATCAGTATTTGGACTCCATGCTGGTGTGCGGCAGGGGGGTGGGGGAGATGGTGCCCAGCCGGGACGGGCGGGACATCGCCGCCCTGCTGTGCGCCGACCCCGCCAGGGTGGACATACGGGAGGGGGACAGCCCCCTGGACATCACCCTGTGCGTGCGGGACGGGATTGGGCCGGGCCGGGAGGTGGAGCGGCGGGAGCTGGTGCTGTTCACTCCGTTCCAGCCGGAGACGGGGTCGCCCTGCGGGGTGTCCATGCTGCGGTCCATGCCCTTTCTGGCGGAGATTTTGATGAAGATCTTCGAGGCCGTGGGCAAGAACTGGGAGCGGACGGGCAATGTGCGGTTCGCCGTGGTGTGCAAGGGGGAGGACGGCACGGCGCAGGCCAGGTGCGCCGCCGTGGCCCGGGAGTGGTCCGCCGCCATGAAGGCGGGGCGGGACGGGGCCGTGCGGGACTTCGTGTGCGCCGGGGACGTGGAGATTCGGGCCATCGGGGCGGACAACCAGGTGCTGGACTCGGAGGTTCCGGTGCGGCAGATTCTGGAGCAGCTGGTGGCCAAAACCGGGATTCCCCCCTTCCTGCTGGGGCTGAGCTGGTCGTCCACCGAGCGGATGAGCGCGCAGCAGGCGGACATTATGACCAGCGAGATCGCCGCCGTCCGCCGGGGGCTGGAGCCGGTGGTGGAGCGGATCTGCGAGTTCTGGCTCAGGCTCAAGGGGTTTGACGACCGGGTGGACGTGGACTGGCTGGACGTGAATTTACAGGACCAGGAGGCGGAGGCCAGGGCGGAGCTGTACCGCGCCCAGGCCAGGGCTTTGGAAGGGGAGAAGGACGATGGAGATCTGTAAAGAGGCGGCGGTGAAGGGGATCGGCACCCCGGACCGGGAGGAGCTGGCGTTGATCAACGCCCTGGCGCGGCGGGAGCTGGGGGAGGACGAGGTGTATACCTTTGCCCTGCGGCTGTGCGACAACGACATCGACCGGGACGGGGAGCGGTTTGACGACGGGACGCTGGACGCGCTGGCCCCCATGTTTGTGGGGGTGTCCGGCGTGTTCGACCACCAGTGGAGCGCGCGGGGGCAGACGGCCCGGATCTACCGGGCCGGGGTGGTGGGGGGCGAGGGCGTCCTCACCGCCGACGGGCGGCCCTACCGCTATCTGAAGGGGTGGGCTTACCTGATGCGCACGGCGGAGAACGCCGCCCTCATCGCCGAGATCGACGGGGGGATCAAGCGGGAGGTCAGCGTGGGCTGCGCGGTGGACAGGGTGATCTGCTCCGTCTGCGGGCAGGAGCTGGACGGGTGCCCCCACGAGAAGGGGGAGGAGTACGGCGGGCAGGTGTGCTGCGGCGTGCTCACCGGGGCGAAGGACGTGTACGAGTGGTCCTTTGTGGCGGTGCCCGCCCAGCGGAGGGCCGGGGTGATCAAGAGCGCGGGGGTCCGGCTGGAGGACGAGGCCCGGCTGGGGCGGAAGTATTTGAAGGGCCTGCGCTCCGAGCTGGTGCGGCTGGCGGGGATCGCCGAGCCGGAGCTGGGGCACGGCCTGCTGGAGAAGGTGGCGGGAAAGCTGGACGAGGAGGAGCTGGCGGGGCTGATCAAGCTCTACCGGGGGAAGGCGGACCGGCTGCTGGCGGGCGGGCCGCAGCTCAGCTACGGCCCGGAGCGGACAGCGGAGGAGGGCTCCGACGGGGCCTTCCTGATTTAGGGGGCGGCGATGGAGGAACAGGTGATGGAGCTGGTGTCCGCCCTGTATGGGCCGGGGACGGACGAGGTTGTGCTCCGGACGGTGTGCGCCGGGGCGCGGGCCGCCCTGGAGCGGCGGCTGAAGGACGGGGTGACGGCGGAACAGTGCGGGGAGGCGCTCCCCCTGGCGGCGGCGTGGCTGGCCATGGACTGGCTGCGGGGCGGCGGGGGCATGGACGGGATCACGGCGTTGTCCGCGGGGGACATTTCCGTCCGGCGGGACGGGAGCGGCGGCAGCGGACGGCTGGCGGAGCGGGCGTTGGCGGTGATGGCCCCCTTCCTGCGGGACGAGGACTTTGCGTTTCGGGGGGTGCGGGGTTGATTGAGGCGTTTGCGTGGGTGATTCGCACCTGCGGGCAGGAGATGGTGTGCCGCCGGGAGGACGGAACCGAGGCGGGACGGGGCAGGGCCATCGTACAGCCCATGACGAAGGCGGACTGGCAGGAGACGGCGGGGGCCCTGGGCCGGTATTCCACCGACCGTTTTCTGGGGCTGGCGGAGCCGGGGACGCCGCTGGACCAGATGGGCCCGGGGGGCTGGCTGGAATGGGGCGGCAGGCGGTTTGAGGTGATGACCGCGCGGCCCATCTGGGTGGGGGGACAGGTGACCCACCTGTGGCTGGCCCTGCGGCCCTGCCCGGAGGACGGGGCTTGACTGGGGCGTTGGGCCGCTGGCGGGCAGCGGCGGCGGAGCAGCTCCGGGCCGCGGGGCTGGACGCGGTGGAGGCCATGGAGCCGGAGCGGGCCGCACGGCGGCGGGGTCCGGCGTTGGCGGTGGCCCTGGCGGGGGTGTCCTGCGGGTCCGGGGGGTTTCAGAACTACCTGGGGACGGAGGAGACGGCGGAGGGCGGACGCCGGGAGCTGTATGGCCGGGCGGTGGAGCTGACCCTGCGGCTGGACGTGTTGGCCCCCCGGGACGGGGGCGCGTCCGCCTGCCGCGCGGCGGCGGAGCGGGCGGCGGAGGAGCTGCTGCTCCGGGGGGCCGCGGGGGTGCCCGTGGACGGGCTGTCCATGGGGGAGACGGAATATTTGGAGGCTGAGGGCCTGTACCGGCTGGCGGTGCGGTGCCGGTGCGGGGCGTGGATCGCGGCCTGGGCCGTTGAGGACGGCGGGAGGCTGACAGACTTTGAAGTGAGGGGGACGATGCGGTGAGTATGGGGATCAGGCACGAGCGGCCGGGGGTGTATTCCTCCTATGAGACGTCGGGGCTGACGGCGGCCAACGCCGGGGGCGGCAAGGTGGCCGTCATCGCCGAGGCCGGGGAGGCGGAGCCGGGGAAGGTGTTCCAGTGGACCAGCTACAGCAGGGCGGCGGCGGACGTGGGCGAGTGCGCCCTGAGCCGCCTGGCCCGGATCGCCCTGCGCAACGGCGCGGGGACGGTGTACGGCGCGGCGGCGGGGACGGACTGGGATGAGGCCGTCGGCGCGGTGGGCAGGCTGGAGGACGTGGACGTGGTGGTGTGCGGCAGCACGGAGCTTGCGGTGCAGCAGAAGGTGAAGGCCATGGTGGTGGAGTGCTCCAACGCCCGGAAGGAGCGGATCGCCGTGGTGGGCGGAGCGGCCGGGGAGACGGTGGAGCAGCTCACCGGGCGGGCCGCGGGGCTGAACTGCGAGCGGGTGGTGCTGGCGGCCCCCGGCGCGGGGGACGGCTCCGGCGGGGCGGTGTGCGCCGCCGCCGTGGCGGGGGCCATCGCCGGGAACAGCGACCCGGCCCTGCCCCTGGGCGGGGCGGAGCTGTTCGGCCTGGACGGGCTGGAGTGCAATTATGACGACAACGAGATCGACGCGCTGGTGCAGGGGGGCGTGACGGCGTTGGAGACGCTGGCGGGGTCCTGCTACGTGGTGCGGGGGGTGACCACCCGGACCACCACCGGCGGCGCGGCGGACACGGCGTGGCGGGAGCTGACCACCATCCTGGTGGTGGACGAGGTGATCCCGGGGCTGCGCAACGCCCTGCGCGCCCGGTTCAGCAGGGCCAAGAATACGCCCCAGACCCGGGGGGCCATCCGGTCCCAGACGGTGATGGAGCTGGAGAAGCGGGTGAGCCGGGAGATCATCGACGGGTATGAGGACGTGACGGTGACGGCGTCGGAGGACGACCCCACGGTGTGCCTGGTGGAGTTCGCCTTCACCGTGGCCCACGGGCTGAACCAGGTGTGGCTGTCGGCGCATATTACCGTATAGCGTTCGAGCCGTCGTGAGCAGCGGGCTAAGACCGGAGCGGAGCGAACAGGCCGGAGCCGCCGCAGGCGGCGCAGGACAGTTTGCGGAGTCGGAGGGCTTAGAACGCGTCGCGAACAGGCGAGACGTGGATACAACATAGCGTTCGAGCCGTCGTGAGCAGCGGGCTAAGACCGGAGCGGAGCGAACAGGCCGGAGCCGCCGCAGGCGGCGCAGGACAGTTTGCGGAGTCGGAGGGCTTAGAACGCGTCGCGAACAGGCGAGACGTGGATACAACGTGAGTATAAGGAGGAACTCAAATGGCGGGTTTTAACGCGGGGCTGCGGGCGGCGGGGTTCCCCACCAGCAGCGATATCTGGCTGGAGGTGGACGGACAGAAGGTGGCGGTGGTGCAGGGGTACTCCTGCAAGGCCAGCCGCACCTCCATGACCGTGGAGGCCTTCGGGGAGGACGAGCCGGTGGCCACGGTGCAGGGGCCGCAGAGCTATGTGATCCAGCTCTCCCGGCTGTACGCCACCGATCAGGCGGCGGCCGACGGGCTGAATTTCTACGAGCTGAAGAATTTTTCCCTGGTGATCTGCAAGCCGGACCGGAAGGTGATCTATTCCGACTGCCAGTGGAGCGGCATTGAGGAGGACGCCCAGCTGGGCAAGACCGTGGTGGAGAAGCTCACCCTGGTGGCCCGGAGCCGGATGGAGACGGCGGCCTGATGGCGGCGTGGCTGGGGCAGGAGCGGGTGCAGGTCCCCGAGGGGGAGCTGCGGCTGCTGTCCGCCTGGGAGGTGCTGGACGCCCGCCGGGAGGGGGACGCCCTGGCCGGGGAGGGGGGCGGGCGGACGCTGTGCCGCAACGCCTGCCTCATCGCCCGGGCGTTGGAGCGGAAGGGGCGGCCTGTCTTTTCGGACGGGCGGGCCGCCCTGGACGGACTGCGGGTGGAGGACATCTCCCGGCTGGCGGACGCCTGGGGGGCGTTTAACCGGGAGGCCAACCCCTCCCCCCTGGACGGGGAGGAGGAGATCCAGCGGCGAAAAAAAGGCTGGAGCACGCGCCTTACGCGCGCCTTCAGTGGCGTGTGCTCCGGCTGTTTGGCGCGCTTCCCACGGAGGACAGGGCGAAGAAGATGACCGACCGGGACTACCTGTGGTGCGCCCTCAATCTGGCGTTGGACCGGGAGGAGGAGCTGGCAAGGCTGTGCCCCGCCTGCCGGGAGCGGGCGGAGGAGGAGCTTTGCCCGGTGTGCGGCGCGCCCCGGGGGGAGCGGGCGGTGAACGAGGGGTTTGACTGGGAGCGGTATGAGGAATTGAAGGGGGGCGGGGACCGGTGACGGATTGGATTGCGGTGCTGCTGGGCGAGGACGGCGAGAGCGGGGACGAGGAGCGGCCTGTTCTGGACGGGGCGTCGGAGGGCGTCCGCCTGCCCCCGCTCCGGCCCTCTGGGGCGGAGGACGGGCTGGAGCCGGCGGAGGCTCCGGGCGGAGACGGGCCGGACTGGATGGACGGGCCGGAGGGACTGCCCGGGGAGACGGACTGGGCCCAGGTCCGGGCGGACGGGCCGGAGGGCGCGGTGTGGTCGGAGGAGCTGGACCCGGAGACGGGGCGGACCGTTTGGACGCTGGCGCGGGCCGGACTGGACTGGGAGACGGGGAAAGCCTGGGACGCCGGAGCGGAGGCGGACGGGGTAGTCTGGCTGGGGCGGAGGCCGGAGGCCGGGACGGCGGGATCGGCCCTGGCGGGGCTGGCGGAGCTGTACCGGGGGGCGGCGGAGGGCCGGGCACCCGCCCCGGCGGCAGTCCCGGAGGGGGAACGGCGGACGGTTCTGGAGCGGACGGCGGAGGGCGCGCCGGGGCTGACCGTGGAGGAGCTGGACCGGGCCGTCCGGCGGGACAGCCGGAGGTATGACGGCGGCATGAGTATATTCTGATGGGAGGCGTTGAGGGATGATTCTTTCTCCCATGCGGTTTAAGAGCTTTGTGTGGCCCCACAACCCGCGGGTGTATTCCATCACCTACGAGCGGAAGCTGGCGGCCCACAAGATCCCCTTTGGGCGGCACTGCTTGCAGAGCCTGGGCCAGACCCGGCGGGTGCTGCGGGGAGAGGGGGAGTTTGTGGGGGAGGGGGCCTACGACACCTTCAAGGCGTTGGCCTCGGTGTTCTATGAGGAGACGCCGGGGGTGCTGGCCCATCCGGTGTGGATGGCGGCCACGGCCTGGTTCGCGGGGCTGGAGCTGCGGCAGGAGCCACGGCGGGACTATGTGGCCTACTCCTTCGAGTTCTGGGAGGTGGTGGAGGCCGGGGACACCGGGGAGCTGGAGCGGCGGCCCACCCAGACACCGGGGACGGGGGCCAGGCCGGAGGACGGGGGACAGGGGGCGGTGTGGCACACGGTGGTCCGGGGGGACACCCTGTGGGCGTTGGCGCGGCGGTATGGGGTCGCGCTGGAGCGGATCATCGCCCTGAACCCGGACATCCGCAACCCCAACCTGATCTATCCGGGACAGAGGGTGAGGATTTCATGATGGAGTGCTGGGTGAGGACGGGGGACGGGCAGGCGTGGAAGCTGCCCACCGCCGTGAGCTGGGTGTTCCGGTACGGGACGGACACCCCCTGTGACAGCTTCTCCCTGCGGTGCCTGTGGGAGCGGGGGCAGGAGAAGGTGCTGTCCGGGGCGTATCGGTTTTACGCGGACTGGGAGGGCCGGCGGGTGTTCACCGGGGTGGTGGACGAGTTTGCCGTGGTGTGCGGCGGCGGGGGGCTTACCCTGGAGCTGGAGGGCCGGGGGATGGCCGCGCTGCTGCTGGACAACGAGGCCATGCCTGCGGAGTACCAGCGGTGCACCCGGGCGGACCTCGTCGCCAACCACGTGGCACCCTATGGGGTGGCGTGCGTGGGGGGGCAGGGGCTGTCCCCCGTGGCGGGCTTCACCGTGGGCAGCGGGGAGAGCGAGTGGAGCGTGGTGCGGCGGTTCGCCTGCTACTACGGCGGGGTGACGCCCCGGTTTGACCGGGAGGGGCGGCTGGTGCTGGACCCCTATCAGGACGGGCAGGCGGTGCGGATCGGCGGGAAGGACAAGATTACGGAGTGGGAGTACCGGGAGGACCGGCACGGGGTGCTGAGCAAGGTGGCGGTGCGGCGGCGCACCACCTGGGGCACCCAGTGGGTGAGCGACCCGGCGTTCATCGCCCAGGGCGGCTGCGCCCGGCGGGTGATCACGGTGCCCAACACCACGGGCACCACCGCCATGCGGTACACGGCGGACTACCAGCTCCGGGCGGCCCGGCGGGAGCGGGTGCGGCTCCGGCTCACGGCGGCGGGCGGGTTTCTGGCCTGGCCGGGGGAGCTGGTGGACGTGGAGCTGGCGGGGTTCGGGGCCAACGGGCGATACCGGGCGGCCCAGGCGGAGGTGTCCTGCGGGGCGGAGGGGCTGACCACCTCGCTGTGGCTGGGGGAGACGGACGCCATGATTTAGAAGCGCGGTTTTTTACCGCAACGCGCCCCAGGCTTCTGCCGCACGCGGCAGGCGCGGAACCGTGGGGATCGCTGGCTTTTCAGTGCCCGGACACGGGCGGCAGCACAAATGGGGGAGAAGCCAGTCCAGATCCTGCGCGCCGGAAACATTCAGACACGGTTTCCAAGGAAGCAAAGGGGGGACATAGGGGGGAAGGGGCCCCCGCAAAGCCGTCCTTCAGGCTTTGTGGGGAGAGGAGGAGCAAGGGAGCGAACGCAGTTTTCGCCGCAGGCGGAAACGGAGTAAGCGGACTTTGCGACGACGAGCGCGCTTCTTTGGTTACTTTCTCTCGCGTGAGAGAAAGTAACCCCCGCCGGAGGCGCGCCCCCGAGGGGGAAGGGGGCAAAAATCAGAAGGCCGGGAGGGGCAAGCCCCTCCCCTGCAGGGGCGCGGGATGTGGTTCCGCCAACCCCCTGGGGCAGGGGGAAATAGAAGGAGGTTTTTGACAATGTGGCTGAGCGGGCAGTACAAACGCCCGGCAGAGCAGGCCGAGGGACAGACGGGCGTTGTCACCGTGGGCGGCGGCGGGACGGCGGTGCTGCTGGACCGGGAGCGGCGGGGGCTGGAGGTGTACGGCCCCGGCGGCTACCGCTGGACGCCGGAGCCGGGACAGCGGGCCCTGGTGATCCAGGGCCAGGGGGAGATCCCCTGCGTGGCGGGGGTGCGGCAGGGGGGCGGCACCCCCAGCCATGTGTCCATCGGGGCCAGGTCCGTGTCCGTCAGCGGGCAGAGCGTGTCCCTTCAGGGCGGGGTGGATTTGAAGGGGAGCGTCTCCGTCAACGGGGTGCCGCTGGAGGAGTATATCGCCCGGATCGTGGCCGGGCTGCTGGGAGGATTGGGATGAGCTTGAAGCTGGTGGACCGGGATTACGTCCCCGACGGGAACGGCGGCGTGGCGTCGGGCCGGGGCGGGGAGGAGCTGCTGGACGAGGCCCTGTTCCGGCTGGCGGCCCGGCGGGGGAGCTTTCCCTTCCTGCCGGAGCTGGGCAGCCGGATGCACCTGCTGCGGCGGGAGCGGCCCTCGGAGTGGAACACCCTGGCCCTGCAATACGCGGTGGAGGCGTTGGAGGACATGGAGGGCGTCCGGGTTACGGCGGCGTCGGCCCGCCGGGACGGGGACGGCCTGCTGGTGACGGTGGCCCTGCTGCGCGAGGGGGCCTCGCTGCCGGTGGAGATCAGGCTGGAGGAGTGATTCGGTGATAACGTTGGAGGAGATCTACGGGGGGCTGGCGGCGGAGTTCCAGGCCCGGACGGGCAAGACCGCCGGGGCCAGCAGCGAGCTGGCGGTGCGGTTCTACGCGGTGGCGGCCCAGATTTACGCCCTGTACGTCCAGGGGGAGTGGACCCGGCGGCAGTGCTTCCCCCAGACCGCCCAGGGGGAGGAGCTGGACAAGCACGCCCTGCTCCGGGGGGTGGCCCGGCGGCAGGCGGCCAAGGCCGGGGGGACGGTGCGGTTTTACGTGAACGAGGCCCAGGAGGCGGAGGTGGACATTCCGGCGGGGACGGTGTGCATGACCGCCGGGGGCGTGCGGTTCGCCACCACCCGGGAGGCGGCGGTGGCGGCGGGGGAGCTGTACGCGGACGCGCCCGTGGAGGCGGTGGAGCCGGGGGCGGCGGGCAACGTGGGGGCTGGCGCGGTGGTTTACATGGCCCAGCCCCCGGTGCGGATTGTGGCCTGCGCCAATGTGGAGCCCTTCACCCAGGGGCTGGACACGGAGGGGGACGAGGAGCTGCGGGAGCGGGTGCTGGCCACCTACCGCCGCTTGGCCAACGGGGCCAACAGCGCGTTTTACCGGCAGGCGGCCATGTCCTTCCCCGAGGTGGCGGCGGTGACGGTGCTGCCCAAGAGTCGGGGGGTGGGGACGGTGGACATCGTGCCCGCCGCCCAGGGGGGCGTGCCCTCCCAGGCCCTGCTGGGGGAATTGCAGGACTATTTTGATCAGGTGCGGGAGATCGCCGTGGACGTGAGGGTGGAGGCCCCCGCGGTGGAGACGGTGGATCTGTCGCTGAAGCTGTGGGCGGCGGAGGGCCGGGACTTCGCGGCGGTGGCCGGGGCGGTGGAGGACGCGCTCCGGGCGTGGTTCAACGGGGAGCGGCTGGGCAGGCCCCTGCCCAGGGCCCAGATCACCAGCCTGGTGTTTGGGGTGGACGGGGTGGCGAACTGCGAGATCCTGTCCCCGGCGGCGGATCTGCCGCTGGACAATGTGACGCTGCCGGTGCTGGGGGAGCTGGCCATTGCCGACGGGACCGCGCCGGAGCCAGAGCCGGAGCCGTCCCCTGAGAGCGGGGTGGAAGCGTGATCCACCAGGACTATCTGGCGTCGCTGCTGCGGCCCCTGGGCGTGTACGACCTGCGGGAGGGCACCGTCAACCGGGGGGAGCTGGAGGCCTACGGCGTCCGGCTGGACCACATGGCGGGGGAGCTGGAGGACACCGCCCGGGAGATGAACCTGACCACCGCGGAGGGCTTCGGGCTGGAGCGGGTGGAGGAGCTGCTGCCCTACCGCCCGGTGTGCGCCACCCCGGGCCAGCGGCGGGCGGCCCTGGCGGCCCTGCTGCGCATCGGCGGGGACAGCTTCACCCCGGCGGCCATCAACGACACCCTGCGGGGCTGCGGCCTCAACGCCCGGGCGGAGGAGGGCGGACAGCCGGGGTACGTGAAGGTGTACTTCCCCGAGGTGGCGGGCATTCCCGAGGGGTTCGACGGGCTTCGGGCCATCATCGAGGAGATTCTGCCCAGCCATGTGGACGTGACCTATGTGTTCTGGTACAACACCTGGGCCATGGCGGCGGAGCGGCACCCCACCTGGGGCCACGCCCAGGACGCGGGGCTGAGCTGGTACGGCGCGGCCACGGAGAACGACGGGGAGCTGGGCTGGCCGTGAGGAGGGGATGGGGGGCTGTGCGCGGCAAACGGACAGCCTCCCCCGCTCTGCGGACAGGGGATAAAAAATTTTTAGAAATCTCACAAAAAGGGGTTGACAAATCCGGCAGGCTGTCGTACAATACAGACAGAAAGGAAAAGGTGAGTCCAATGTATTAACGTAGAACGCACCAACCTCTTTCTGCGATTGGGGAACGCAAAGTGAGACGAAGTCTCAGCCGTTCCAAACACGCTGACCAAAGCGACGGAAGCCAGATCAAGTCTGAAGCCCACCATTGTTTGAGGAAACGAGGAGAAGCAGTTTCAGGCGCAGCCCCAACGCAAAACCATCCGGCAGGGCCGGAAGAAAGTGAAGGTACACGCCCTTGGACAATCAGACCCAGAAGTAGGCCCCCAGCCGCGGATGTAGGACGGCTGGGGGCCTGGTGCGTTTGGGGGCGGGGGCGGCTTTTATGACGGTGCCGGAAAACGTGGATGGACAGGAGGAAGCCCGTATGCGGGACGCCGTGCCGAGGATACGAGCATCAGGGGTGCCGCCGGAGGGCTTTGAGGACGCCAAGGGCAGGGAATGACGGGTTCCGGCCCTGCGTTCCACCGCCGGGGACGGTTTTTCTTCTTCACGAAAATTTAAGGGGCGGAGCCGGGAAAAAGTCTTGCAAATTGGGAAATAGTTTAGTATCATGAGAAGTGATACCCCGGACAGGGCTGTTATGACTATCCAGAGCGTTTTTGGGGGAAACTCAGAGCGCGGAATATATATATCAGGAGTGAAAACTATGTTTGCAAGAGATATCGGCATCGATTTGGGCACCGCCAGCGTGCTGGTCTATATCAAGGACAAGGGGATCGTCCTGCGGGAGCCGTCGGTGGTGGCGTTGGACAAGAACACCGGCAAGCTGCTGAAGGTGGGCACCGAGGCCCAGCAGATGCTGGGCAAGACCCCCGGCAACATTGTGGCCATCCGCCCCCTGCGGGAGGGCGTGATCTCCGACTACGACATGACCGAGCGGATGCTCCGGGAGTTCATCCGCAAGGTGGCCCCCGTCCGGGTGTTCAAGCCCCGGGTGGTGATCTGCGTGCCCTCCGGCATCACCGAGGTGGAGGAGCGCGCCGTGATTGACGCGGGCATACAGGCCGGGGCGCGGCGGGTGTACCTCATCGAGGAGCCGCTGGCCGCCGCCATCGGCGCGGGGGTGGACATCACCCAGCCCGACGGCCATATGGTGGTGGACATCGGCGGCGGCACCGCCGACATCGCGGTGATCTCCCTGTCCGGCATTGTGGAGTCCGCCTCTATTAAGGTGGCGGGTGACGCCTTCAGCGAGGCGGTGGTCAAGTACATCCGCAAGCGGCATAACGTCCTCATCGGCGACCGCACGGCGGAGGAGCTGAAAATGACCATCGGCTGCGTGTTCCCCCGGCCGGAGGAGATCTCCATGGAGGTGAAGGGCCGCTGTCTCATGACGGGGCTGCCCCGGGTGTTCACCGTCACCTCCGGCGAGATGATCGAGGCCTTTGAGGAGCCCTGCTCCCGGATTCTGGAGGCCGTCCACGGGGTGCTGGAGCGCACCCCGCCGGAGCTGGTGGCCGATATCTCCAGCAACGGCATTATTATGACCGGCGGCGGGTCGCTGGTGTGGGGCTTCGACAAGCTCATCGAATCCCACACGGGCATCGAGACCTATGTGGCGGACGACGCCATCTCCTGCGTGGCCAACGGCACCGGGCGGAGCCTGGAGTGGGTCAACGAGATGCAGGACGGAACCATGAATATCTCCCGCAGCAGGCAGATGCTGTAAGCACAGGCTGGAAACGCCCTCCGGCGCGGGGGCGCGGGAGGGAATACGGGGAGGGGGCTTCCGAGGGGAGGCTCTCTCCCTTTGGCGTCGTGATGGGGCGGAAAATTGGGGTGATTTGTAAAAATAGATCCTTGTGTTTCCCGGGACGCTATGTTATAATGCCAAAGAGTGCCCTTCTATGCCCGGAGGCCGCCACAAGCGGGCGGCAGGGCGTCCGAAGAAAGGGGGCTGGGCGACTTTGGAGAGAGTTTCGGACAAACAGAAGATCCTCATTGTGGACGACTCGGAGATGAACCGTTCCATCCTGGCGGATATGCTGGGGGATGAGTATGAGATCCTGGAGGCGGAAAACGGCAGTGAGGGCGTTGCCATGCTGCAAACGCGGGGCAGTGAGATCTCGCTGGTGCTGCTGGATATTGTCATGCCGGGGCTGGACGGCTTCGGCGTGCTGAACATGATGAACAAAAACGGCTGGATTGAGGACATCCCGGTGATCATGATCTCGGCGGAGAGCGGCTCCTCCCACGTGGAGCGGGCCTTCGACCTGGGGGTCACCGACTTCATCAGCCGGCCCTTTGACGCGCTGATCGTCCACCGGCGGGTGGTGAACACCATCCTGCTGTACGCCAAGCAGAAGAAGCTGGTGTCCCTGGTGGCGGAGCAGATCTATGAGAAGGAACGGCGCAGCAACCTGATGATCGACATACTCAGCCACATCGTGGAGTTCCGCAACGGGGAGAGCGGGATGCACGTGCGCCATGTGCACATACTCACCGAGACCCTGCTGACGGAGCTGATGCGCAGGACGGACAAGTACCGCCTCACCCCGGCGGACATATCCGTGATCAGCACCGCCTCCGCCCTCCACGACATCGGCAAGATCGCCATTCCCGAGGAGATCCTCAACAAGCCCGGGCGGTTTACCGATGAGGAGTTCGCCATCATGAAGAAGCACTCCATGTATGGCGCGGATATGCTGGAGGCCCTGCCCTTCTACCAGGACGAGCCGCTGGTGAAGGCGGCCTATGAGATCTGCCGCTGGCACCATGAGCGGTGGGACGGCCGGGGCTACCCCGACGGGCTGAAGGAGGACGAGATCCCCATTTCCGCCCAGATGGTGGCCCTGGCGGACGTGTACGACGCGCTCACCTCCGAGCGGGTGTATAAGCCCGCCTATCCCCACGAGAAGGCCATCGGCATGATCCTCAACGGGGAGTGCGGCACCTTCAACCCCCTGGTGATGGAGTGCCTGCGGGACTGCGCGGACCTGATCCGGGACGAGCTGGCGGCGGACAGCGCGGTGCGCCAGAACCAGCGGGAGATGCAGAGCGTGGCCCGGGAGCTCCACAAGCACGAGGAGCTCACCGCCTCCGAGCGGACGCTGGAGCTGCTGGAGCACGAGCGGATGAAGTACAGCTTCTTCGCCGCCATGACGGAGGAGGTTCAGTTCGAGTATACCGTCCAGCCCCCCATGGTGACGCTCACCGCCTGGGGCGCGGAGAAGCTGGGGCTGGAGGAGATCACCATGGATCCCCTCCACGACGAGAAGTCCCTGGCCCGGCTGGGGCAGGCGAACTGGCGGGGGCTGGCCGACGCCCTCCACGCCACCACGCCGGGCAAGCCGGTGGTGACGTACGACTGTATGCTGAACTTCGACAGCGGGCCCCGGTGGACCCGGATTGTGGCCCGGGCCACCTGGTCCTCCGATGAGCCGCCCCGGTATACCGGGGCCATCGGAAAGGTCATCGACATACACGACTCCCGGGTGATGCTGGACAACCTGGAGCGGATGGCCACCCACGACGCCATGACCGGCCTGCTGAACCACGCCACCGCCAAGAAGCGGATCCAGGAGCGGCTGGCGGAGCGGCCGGACGGCAGGTTTGTGCTGGTGATCGTGGATCTGGATCACTTCAAGCAGGCCAACGATACCTATGGGCACCTGTTCGGGGACGAGGTGCTGATCCACCTGGCGGGCAGGCTCCGCCAGAGCATCCGGGGCGGGGACATTGTGGCCCGGGTGGGCGGGGACGAGTTCCTGGTGTTCCTGGAGTGCAGGCTGGAGACGGAGCCCGCCATCCAGCGGCTCTTTACCGCCCTGGAGGGGAGGTACAAGGACTTCCCCATCGCCATCAGCGTGGGGGCGGCCACCACCATGGACGTGGGCACCGATTACGACGAGCTGTTCCAGGCGGCGGACCGGGCGTTGTACGCCGTGAAGCGGGGGGGCCGGGGGCACTACCGCTTCTACGACGACAGCATGGAGAACACCTTGTCCGTGATCTCCCCCATCGACGGGGGAAATCCCGCTGAGGACTGAGAAAGGAGCGCGCGCAAGATGACGCTGCAAGAATGCTATGCCGCCCTGGGCGGAGACTATGACGAGGTGATCGGCCGCCTGCGCAGCGAGCGGATGGTGCAGAAGTTTGTGCTGCGGTTCCTGGACGACAAGAGCTACGAGCTGCTGTGCGGTGCCATGGAGTCCGGGAATTACGAGGAGGCGTTCCGGGCGGCCCACACCATCAAGGGCGTGTGCCAGAACCTGAGCTTCACCATGCTGGGCAGGTCCAGCAGCGCGCTGAGCGAGGCCCTGCGCGGCGGGTACACCCCGGAGGCGGACGCCCTGGCGGAGCAGGTGAAGGCGGAGTACCAGCAGACCGCCCAGGCCATCCGGGCCTTCCAGGAGGCTGCCGCGGGATGAAGAACAAGACGACCCGGTTTCTGCTGGGGAGCCTGATCGGGGTTGTGCTGCTGTGCGTGGGCGTGTTCACCTTCTTCTCCCTGCACATGAGTGCGCAGAGCTCCCGGGCCATCAACGAGGTGGGCACGCTGTATATGTCCCGGATGAGCCAGCAGACCTCCAGCCACTTTGACAGCATCATCAGCCTGCAAATGGGCCAGCTGCGCTCCCTGGCGGACACCATTACCACCGCCGGCATCCACGAGGACCCGGAGCTTCAGGAGGAGCTGATCGTCCAGGCTAAGGCCAGGGATTTCGACTACCTGGGGTTCTGCGGGAACGACGGCAGCATCCGGATGATATACGGCTCGCAGGTGGCTGTGTCCGACCCCGGGCCCTTCCTGGTGTCCCTGGGGAAGGACCAGCAGAAGGTGGCCATCGGCACCAACGCCAGGGGGGAGAAGGTGGTGCTGCTGGGAATGCCGTCCCCCTTCCCCTCCAGCGAGGAGCATGACTGCGTGGCCCTGGTGGCGGGGCTTCCGGTGGATTACATCAGCGACAACCTGACCCTGGAGGAGAACAGCGAGCGGGCCTATTCCTACATCATCCGAAAGGACGGCTCCTTTGTGATCCGCAGCGCGGACGCCTACCGCAACAGCTACTTCGAGCGGGTGCGGGTGTCCTATGAGAGCATCAACGGCATGACGCCGGAGGAGTACATCCAGGAGCTGTCCGCCGCCATGGCCCAGGAGGCGGACTATTCCAACGAGTTTGAGATGGGAGGGGAGCGGTACCACCTGTACTGCGCCCACCTGCCCTATTCCGAGTGGTACCTGATCACCTTCATGCCCTACGGCTCCATGGACAGCGTGATCAACAGCTTTACCCGGCAGTGGGCGGGGCTGGCCATGCTGAGCGCGGCGGTGATCCTGGCGGCCCTGCTGCTGGTATTCTTCAAGTACTTCCAGCTCACCCGGGCCCAGCTGCGGGAGGTGGAGGAGGCGCGGCGGGCGGCGGAGGCCGCCCAGAAGGAGGCGGAGCACGCCAACCGGGCCAAGAGCGAGTTCTTGTCCAATATGTCCCATGATATCCGCACGCCCATGAACGCCATTGTGGGCATGACCGCCATCGCCACCGCCAACATCGACAATTCCAAGCAGGTGCAGAACTGCCTGAAGAAGATTACCCTGTCCAGCAAGCACCTGCTGGGGCTGATCAACGACGTGCTGGATATGTCCAAGATTGAGAGCGGCAAGATGACGCTGAACCTGGATCAGGTGTCCCTGCGGGAGGTGGTGGACGGCATCGTGTCCATCTGCCAGCCCCAGGTGAAGGCCAAGAAGCAGCAGTTTGACGTGTTCATCCACGATATCTCCACCGAGAACGTGCTGTGCGACAGCGTGCGGCTCAACCAGGTGCTGCTGAACCTGCTGTCCAACGCCATCAAGTTTACCCCCGAGGGGGGCGAGATCCACATGGCCCTGTACGAGGAGGAGTCCCCCAAAGGGGCGAATTTTGTGCGCATCCATATGCAGGTGAAGGATACGGGCATCGGGATGTCCAACCAGTTTATGGAGCACATTTTCGACTCCTTTGCCCGGGAGGACAGCGCGCGGGTCCACCGCACCGAGGGCACCGGACTGGGCATGGCCATCACCAAGTTTATTGTGGTGGACGCCATGGGCGGCTCCATCGACGTCAAGAGCCGGCAGGGGCAGGGTACGGAGTTCTCCGTCACGCTGGATCTGGAAAAGGCCGAGGTGATGGAGGAGGACATGATCCTCCCCAACTGGAATATGCTGGTGGTGGACGACGACAGGCAGCTTTGCGAGTCCACGGTGGCGTCCCTGTCCTCCATCGGCGTCAGCGCGGAGTGGGCGTTGGACGGGGAGAACGCCCTGTCCATGGTGATGAAGCGGCACAACCGGGGGGACGACTACCAGATCATCCTGCTGGACTGGAAGCTGCCCGGGATGGACGGCATCGCCACCGCCCGGCGGATCCGGGAGGAGATCGGCGCGAACGCCCCGATCCTGCTGATCTCCGCCTACGATTGGGGCGAGATCGAGCATGACGCCCGGGAGGCTGGGATCACCGGCTTTATTGCCAAGCCGCTGTTCAAGTCCACCCTGTTCAACTCCCTGCGGCAGTTTACCGATATGCCGGAGGCGGAGGAGGAGCAGGCCGCCGAGAAAACCCGGGATCTCACCGGCAAGCGGGTGCTGCTGGCGGAGGACAACGAGCTGAACTGGGAGATTGCCAACGAGCTGCTCAGCGAGGAGGGGCTGGTGCTGGACTGGGCGGAGAACGGGCAGATCTGCGTGGAGATGCTGGAAAAGTCCCCGGTGGGGTATTACGAGGCCGTTCTGATGGACGTGCGTATGCCCATTATGGGAGGCTACGAGGCCACCCAGGTGATCCGGACGCTGGACCGGGCGGATCGGGATCTGCCTATCATCGCCATGACCGCCGATGCCTTTGCCGAGGACGTGAAGCGGGCCCTGGACTGCGGCATGAACGCCCACATCGCCAAGCCCATCGACGTGCGGGAGGTCATGCGGCTGCTGGCAAAATACATCAAATAGCGGAAAGGCGGGCCTCGGCCCGCCTTTTCTGATTGCGGGGGACGGAAAAGGAAGTTATAGCCGCCGCTTCCAGAAAAAGGGAAACACGTGGGAAAAGTCGGGATATCCACAGATTACGCCGCGCTTTTTAAGCGGTTCCACAAGGTTTTGTGGGTGGGCAGAGCAGGCCCTGAAACAAAAAAACAGTTGCACTTCCGTGGACGCTGTGTTATAATAAAGTGCCGTATGCCGTGGGGGCGGATTACGGGTAACAGCGGCCCGGAGGTCTGCTCCCGGAGATCGGCCCCACGGGGCGGACGCTCCAGAGGGAACCCGCCGGGCCCCCGTATGTTTTGGGGGGCGGGGGCATATGCTTTGATTTGTGAAACGCGCCGCGGGCCTGTCCGCGGCGGAAGGACGCGGGAGGTTTGAACATGAGTTTCCTGACCAGCAACTCCCAGCTTCTGCTGGAGAAGTCCATGGGATTTTTGTGGACCAAGCAGGCGGCGATCCTGGATAACATCGCCAACGCGGAGACCCCCAACTACAAGGCCAAGGTCGTCACCTTCGAGGAGAGCCTGCGCAGCAAGCTCCAGGCCCAGCTGTCCGCGGGGCGGTACGGCTCCTCCGGGCGGTACCTGCTGGGGGAGGAGGGCGAGGCCGCCGCGCCCCAGGTGCCCACCCGGGTGGGGGAGCAGTCCATCCGCCGGACCATTGAGGGGGCGGAGCCTATGGTGTTCGAGGCCCAGGAGCAGACCCGGATGGACGACAACGGCGTGAACACCACCGACCAGATGGTGGAGCTGGTGCGCAACGCCTATCAGCAGCAGTACGTGTACCAGGCCATCAACAAGCACTATTCCATCCTGCGGATGGCGGTGCGGGGCCAGTGACATAGAATGACCGGGAACAAGGGTTTATAGGAGGTACATAAGCCATGGGTTTCATGAATACCATCAACATCGTGGGCTCCGGCCTCACCGCCCAGCAGCTCCGGCTGGACATCGTGGCGGAGAACGTGACAAATTCCCAGACCACCCGCACGGAAAACGGCGGGGGGGCGTACCGCCGCAAAATGGTGGTGTTCGAGGCCGTCAGCGGCCGGGACACCTTCCGGGACGCCATGGCCCGGGCCTCGGCCCGGGCGGTGCCCAACGGCAGCTCCGCCCCCACCGCGGGAGGCGTGCGGGTGACGCAGATCGTGGAGGACGAGTCCCCGCTGAAGATCGTCTATGACCCCACCCACCCCGACGCCGACGAGAACGGCTACCTGGAGATGCCCAACGTGGACATGGTGAAGGAGATCGCCGACGCCATGGCCGCCTCCCGGGCCTACGCCTCCAACGTCACCGCCTTTAACACGCTGAAATCCGTCCTGTCCAGCGGGCTGGAAATCGGGCGGTAAGCGCATCCCCATAGATAAGGAGAGGATTTCCCATGAGTACAATTCTGAACGGCGTGAACAGCGCGGCCGCCCTGGGCAGCATGGCGGGGCTTACCCCCACCCAGCGCATGGCCGCCCTGGAGAAGGCCCAGGCCGCCCAGTCCGGGCAGGCGGAGGAGAGCGGCCGGGCCGGGGAAAGTATGTTCGGCTCCATCTTCAACTCCCTGATCCAGAATGTGAAGGATACCGACGCGGAGTTTGTCAACGCCCAGTACCTGCTGGCCACCGGACAGCTGGACAACCCCGCCCAGGTGGGCATCGCCGCCTATAAGGCGGAGATCTCGGTGAGCCTGCTGCTCCAGATGCGCGATCGCGCCCTGACCGCGTATAACGAGCTGAGGAACATGAACGTGTAATAGGCACGGCTGGGTTTAGGAGAACATACGCGGAGAGCGGGGTCGATGGTACTTGAACAAGGAGAAGCTGAAGGGCTATCTTGACAAGGTTAAGGGAGCCCTTGGAAAGGTTTCGAAAAAAATATGGATTCTGCTGGCGGTCGTCCTGGTGGTGGCCGTGGCCGCGGTGGTCCTGCTCTATAACAACCGGCCCTATGCCGTCCTCATCGACGGGGCCAACAACGAGGAGACCAGCACGGTGATCAGCTGGCTGGGAGAGCAGGGGGTCACGGACTTCCGCATGGAGGGGACGGGCACCATCCTGGTGCCCCAGGCCCAGGCGGCGGGGCTGAAGGCCAAGCTGCTCCAGGAGCAGTATTCCCAGAACAAGTCCTCCTTCAGCGGGTACTTTGAGCGGGTGGGCGCGCTGTCCACCCAGTACGACCGGAGGGTGGCAGAGCTGGAGGCCCTGGAGGAGAAGCTGGAGAGGACGATCCGGCAGTTTCCCGGGGTGCGCAGCGTAGACGTGGGGATCAACCCGGGCGAGGACCGGGGCTACGTTCTGGACACCAACAAGGTGGTGGACGCCACCGCCACCGTCATGCTGACCATGGAAAAGGGCAAGATGCTGGACGGGGGGCAGGCCAACGCCATCCGCAACTACATCTCCCACAGCGTGGCGGGGCTGAAGCCAGAGGACGTGTCCATTGAGGACACCATCGGCAACGATTACAACTCGACCATCGGCAGCGGCGGAAACGCCACCACTGACTCCGCCTTGAAGCTCCAGCTGGAGAAGGAGTGGAGCAACCGGATCCGCACTCAGATTATGAACTTCCTCACTGACATCTACGGCGAGGGGAACGCCACCGCTATGGTGAACTGCAACGTGGAGCTGGGCAACAAGACCGTCAACAAGCACGAGGTGGAGCTGCCCAAGTTCGCTCAGGACGGCAGCACCGGCGGGCGGGGCATCATCGGCAGCGAGTTCTACGCCTTCACCTTTAATACCCCGGATGAGGGCGGCACGGGCGGCGTGGTGGGCACCCCCTCCAACGCCCAGCTTCCCACCTATGTGGAGCCGGGGGATATTGAGGCCCAGCTTCAGAGCATCCTGGATCAAGAGGCCAACCGCGTCTACGACAACACCACCACCGACACGGAGATGATTATCCGCTGCGGCACCCTCACCGATGTGACGGTGTCCGTGGCCATCAACACCCGGGGAGCCAACGGCGAGACAATCCCCGTGGACGTGGAGGAGATGCGGGGGGTCGTGGCCAACGGCGCGGGGATTATCCCCGTGGCCACCGAGGACATGACCGCCCAGGAGTACTTAAGCGCCCGCATATCCGTGCTGGCGACGCCCTTCCCGGAGACGGAGGAGCCCGTCGATCCCACGCCCACCCCGCCCGGCACCATTCTGGGCATCCCCTACTGGGTGTTCATCGCCGCGGGCGCGGGGCTGCTGCTGTTCGTCCTGGTGCTGACCGTCATCCTGCTGCTGCGCCGGAAGAAGCGCAAGAAGCTGGAGGAGGAGCAGAAGGCCGTGGAGGAGCTGCTGGCGGCGTCCATGCCCGGAGAGGTGGAAATCGGGCCGGACGGCCAGCCCATTGTCCAGCCTGTGCTGGATGAGGACGGCAACCCCGTTGCCGGGGCCAACGTGATGGACCTGCACACCGAGCGGAGCATGGAGCTGCGCCAGAACATCCGCGATTACGTGGACGAGAATATGGAGGTCGCCGCGCTGCTGATCAAGAGCTGGCTGAAGGAGGATGGAGACAATGGCTGACGCCGCAGTTGCTGAGGTAAAGGCTCCCGCCGCCGAACCCAAAGCGTCCCCGGCCAAGGGCCGGAAGGGCGGGTCCCTTCTTCCGGAGAAGCTCACCGGCGCGCAGCGGGCCGCCACGGTTATCATTGCCCTGGGCGCGGAGCGGGCCTCCGCCCTCTACAAGCACATGGAGCCGGACGACGTGGAACAGCTCACCCTGGAGGTCGCCAAAATGGGCTTCCTGGGGTCGGAGCAGACCGAGGAAATTCTGAACGAGTTCTACCAGCTCTGCCGCACCAACCGGGCGGTCACCGAGGGCGGCTTGGAATACGCCCGGTCGGTGCTGGAAAAGGCCTATGGCCCGGAGCGGGCGGACGAGCTGCTGGGCAAGGTCACCAAGTCCTTGCAGAACCGCTCCTTCTCCTTTATGGAAAAGGCGGACGAGAAATCGCTGTTCTCCGCCCTCCAGAACGAGCGGCCCCAGACCATCTCCCTGGTGCTGTCCTACGTGGACGCCGACAAGGCCGCGGCGGTTATCTCCCAGCTGGACGAGAAGCGGCAGGTGCAGGTGGTGGAGAGCATGGCCAAGATCGAGAGCGTGTCCCCCATCGCGGTGAAGATCATCGAGGCGGAGATGCGCAAGAAGTTCTCCAACATCGTGACCAACGCCAACGTGAAGGTGGGCGGCATCGACTACGTGGCCGACGTGATGAACAACCTGGACCGCACCAGCGAGAAAAACATTTTCGACGGGCTGTCCGCCTACGACCAGGACCTGGCGGACGAGATCCGGAAGCGGATGTTCGTATTCGAGGACATCATCACCATGGACGACCGCTCCGTGCAGCGGTTTGTCCGGGACTGCGACCCCCGGGATCTGGTGCTGGCCCTCAAGACCGCCAACGAGGAGGTCTCCAAGAAGTTGCTCACCAATATGTCCACCCGTATGGCCCAGAACATCAAGGACGATCTGGAGATCACCACCAACGTCAAGCTCAAGGACGTGGAGGACGCCCAGCAGCGCATTGTGGACATCATCCGCAGCCTGGAGGAGAAGGGCGAGATCGTGATCGCCAAGGGCGGAAAGGACGATATCATTGCCTAATATATTTAAGGCGTTCACCAAGGCCAAGGCGGAGCCCTACCGCTTCCCCGACGCGGCGGAATTGAAGGTGAACGACCCGGCCCCCCTGGAGGAGTTCGAGGAGCCGGGGGAGGGCCAGCCGCCGCCGGAGGAGGGCGAGGGCTTCGACGTGCGCATCGCGGATGAGGAGCCGGAGGAAGCCCCCGCGCCGGAGCCGGAGGAGACGCCCGTCAGCTTCGCCCAGATTCAGGCGGAGCAGATCAGGGCGGACGCCCGGCGGGAGGCGGATGAGCTTCTGGCCCAGGCCCGGGAGGCCGCGGACCGGGAACGGGCGGCGGTGTTCGCCCAGGCCCGGGACGAGGGCCACGCGGAGGGCTATGCCGCCGGGATGGCCCAGGCGGCGGAGCAGGCCGCCGCGGAACGGGAGGAGCAGGCCCGGAGGCTGGAGGAGGAGGTACACCGCTTCATGGAGCAGGCGGGGTACGCCCTGGACCGGCAGATGGACCAGAGCGTGGCCGACCTGCGGGATCTGGCCATGGCGGTGGCGGAGAAGGTGGTGTGCGTCAGCCTGAAAAGCAGCGCGGACGTCATCGCCCGGATGATCCAGACCGCCATCGACAAGCGCAAAAAAAAGGAATGGGTGCATATCTATATCGCGGAGTGCGACGCCAGACGGCTCACCCAGATGCCCGCGTCCCTCACGGCGGCCCTGTCCGCCCTGTCCGACCGGGTGCGGCTCATCCCCATGGCGGACGACGAGTCGGGCACCTGCATCATCGAAATGCCCGACGAGATCGTGGACGCCAGCGCGGCCACCCAGCTGGACAACCTGCGCACCATCCTCATGGACGCCGGAGCCGGCTCCGGGGGGATCAACCTCTTTTGACAGGAGAACGCCATGCCTTCGGTCTTTCAGCAGATGGCCCGGCAGGTCTACGGGGCGGAGCCCTACAGCCTGACGGGGAAAATTGAAAATATCGTGGGTATGTCCATCGAAGCCAGCGGCGGACGGGCCGCCGTGGGGGACATCTGCCGGATTTACAACGGCGACTCCGGCGGGCAGGTCACCGCCGAGGTGGTGGGCTTCAAGAACGACCACATCCTGCTCATGCCCTACTCGGACATGAACGGGATCTCGGCGGGGAACTTCGTCCGGAACACCGGGCGTCAGCTCACCCTCCAGGTGGGGGAGTTCCTCCGGGGGCGGATCATCAACGCCCTGGGCCAGCCCATCGACGGCAAGGGCCCCTTCGAGGGGGGCGCGCCCTACTGCGTGGGGGGCAACTACATCAACCCCCTCCAGCGGCCCCCCATCCGGGAGCGGATCCAGTTCGGGGTGAAGGCCATTGACGGCATGATCACCATCGGCAAGGGCCAGCGTATCGGCATATTCGCCGGGTCCGGCGTGGGCAAGTCCACCCTCATGGGCATGATCGCCAAGAACGTCACGGCGGATATCAACGTCATCGCCCTGGTGGGGGAGCGGGGCCGGGAGGTTCTGGAGTTCGTGGAGAAGGACCTGGGCCCCGAGGGGATGAAGCGGTCCATCCTGGTGGTGGCCACCTCCGACCAGCCCGCCATGCTGCGGATGCGGTGCCCCTCGGTGGCCACCGGGATCGCGGAGTATTTCCGGGACCAGGGGTACGACGTGCTGCTGATGATGGACTCGCTGACCCGGTTTGCCATGGCCCAGCGGGAGATCGGCCTTGCCATCGGCGAGCCGCCGGTGAGCCGGGGCTACACCCCGTCCATGTACGCCGAAATGCCCAAGCTGCTGGAGCGCAGCGGCAATTTCAGCCGGGGCTCCATCACCGGGGTGTACACCGTGCTGGTGGAGGGCGACGACACCAACGAGCCCATCGCGGACACGGTGCGGGGCATTCTGGACGGGCACATTGTGCTGAGCCGCCAGCTTGCCAACTCCAACCACTACCCCGCCATCGACGTGAGCGCGAGCATCTCCCGTCTGATGACAGAGATTGTCTCCCCGGAGCACCGGCAGCTGGCCTCCCGTATCAGGGATATTATGAGTGTGTACGAGAAGAACGCCGACCTGGTGTCCATCGGGGCCTACAAGCCCGGGACCAACCGGAAGCTGGACTTCGCCATGTCCAAGATTGACGCGGTGAACGGCTTTTTGACCCAGGACGTGAACGAGGCCTTCTCCTATGACCAGTGCGTGGCGGAGATGGCGAAGCTGCTCCAATAAGCCTGCCGAACAGTCGAGGTGCAGAGATAGATGAAGAAATTCAAGTTCGCTTTGGATTCGGTGCTGTCCTATAAACAGCAGGTGCTGGACGCCCTCAAGGGCGAACACGCCGCCATCCTGGCCCAGGTGCGGGAGCAGGAGGAGGCGGTGGAGGCGGCCTGGCAGAGCTACCGCCAGTGCGACGGGGAGTACCGCCAGCGCAAGGCGGAGGGCATCACCATCACCGATGCCATGGTGTACCAGAACGGCCTGCGGGTGCTGGAGCGGGACATCCAGCGGGAGACGGAGAAGCTGGAGGCCCTGCGGCGGAAAGAGGAGAAGAAACGCCAGGAGGTGGTGGACGCCAAGATCGACACCTCCTCCATCGAGAAGCTGAAGGAGCACAAGCTGGAGGACTACCACAAGGCGGAGCAGAAGGCGGAGGAGGTCCTCATCGACGAGTTCGTCAGCTCCGCCCGGGCGCGGGCCGGCATCGGCGCATAGGATAGCCGGGGCCCTTTGGTGCGTCCAAATCGGCGCGCGCGCCGTTTGGAAATAGATATCATCATAAGAAAGGAGGAAAAAGAAGATGGAGCAGGCAAAAAATGTGGCCTTGAATCTGCTTCAGGCTGTGGCGTCCCAGACCAAGCTGCCCAAGACGGGCAAGAGCGGCGGGGACAGCGACTTCCAGAAGCTGATCGAAAAGGCCCAGTCCGGACAGCCGGACAGCGAGGCCGCGGAGCAGCCCAAGGCCGACAAGCCCGACGCCGCCCAGAAGCCGGAGAAGAACCCCGGCCAGGAGCAGGAGAACCCGGTGGAGCTGTCCAAGCGGATGCAGGTGTACTTGGCCCCGGTGGCCCCGGAGGTGCTGGCCCAGTACCCCGCCGAGTGGCTGCCCCAGGTGCAGGAGGGCGAGCCCATCGTGTGCATCGGTGTGCGCACCGGAGCCAACGGAGAGGACATCCCCATCCTGGTGGGCGCAAAGCAGGCCGCGCAGATGTACGGCAAGGATATCGTCGATCCCGCGCTGTACGACGTGTCCGACCCAAAGGCCGACGCAATGCTGGAGGCCACCGACCCCACCGTGGAGCACGGACCCGCCCAGATGCTGGAGAAGCTGGCGGATGAGGTGGCCGGGGTGGAGGAGAACGGACCCCAGCTGTTCCAGACCGGGGAGGCGGAGGCCGACACGGAGGCGGAGATCACCGACGCGGACGCAGGCCCCCAGACGTTGTTCCATGACGTGAAGGCGGCCCCTGTGAAGGTGGGCGACGTGTACACCGAGCAGCCCGACCAGCCCGACGTGGCGAAGCAGATCGACACCGGACTGGCCCAGGCCCTGGAGAAGGGCGAGTCCATGGTGCGCATCCAGCTCAACCCGGAGAACCTGGGCAGCGTGACGGTGGAGATCACCCGCAGCGCGGAGGGGCTGATCCGGGTGGCCCTCAGTGCCCACAGCGGCGAGACCCGGGGCCTTCTGGAGCGTCACGCCGGGGAATTGCAGGGGATGATCGCCAACCGCACCCAGCAGGATGTGGAGGTAAACGTCCAGCACAGCCAGGAGGGACAGCAGGGCCAGAACCAGCAGAACCCCTACGACGGACGGAACGGCAGCGGCCAGGGCGGGCAGGAGGAACGCCGCCAGCCCCGCCGGGAGCAGTCCGGCGACAGCCGGGACTTCATGCAGCAGCTTCGGCTGGGCTTGATCCCCGGGGACGAGTAAGACAGAAAGGAGCAGACAGCGATGGGCAGTAATTCTATGGCGGATATTTCGGGCCTGCTCGGCTCGAACAGCATTACCACACCCAAGCACACCACCAGCCGGAAGAACAACACCGAGCTGGACATGATGGACTTCCTCCAGCTGATGATCGTGCAGCTCCAGAGCCAGACCATCGACGACGCGATGGACACCAGCGAGATGATGAACCAGATGGTTCAGATGCAGATGATCTCCGCCATCTCCAACATGACCGAGACCAACGTGATGAGCTACGCCAGCTCCCTGGTGGGCAAGGTGGTGACCATCGGCCTCGTGACGAAGGACGGCCTGGAGGAGCGGGAGGTCCTGGTGACCGGAACCGGCGTGATGGACGGCCAGCAGGTGATCTTCGGCAAGGACGCCTCCGGCAAGATCGAAACGTACGGGCTGAACCAGATTATGGCCGTGGGCCAGCTTCCCCCGCCGGAGGAAACCCCGGATGAGGGCGAGGGCGACGGCGAGGAAACTCCTCCGGTGGACGGAGAGGGCAACGGCGAAACGCCTCCCGCGGGCGGCGACGGCAGCGGCGAGACGCCCCCTGTGGAGGGCGGCGGCGAAACTCCCCCCGCAGGCGGCGAGGGCGGCGACACCCAGGGCGGATAAAAACGCCTACCCACTTAAATCGAGGTGACAGAAGATGATCCAGCGTGTATCAGGACTGCCGCGCACGGACGCGCCACAAGCCCGGGTACAGCCGCGGACGCAGCCGGGGGCCTTCGGGGCCATGCTCCAGCAGGAGCTGGCACGGCAGGAACAGCCCCAGGGCGTGGAATTTTCCAAGCACGCCATCTCACGGGCGCAGGAGCGGGGGATCGAGGTCACGCCGGATCTGATGGACCAGCTGGCGGGCAGCGTGATCCGGGCCCAGGCAAAGGGGGCCACCAATATCCTGGCTATGGACGCGGACAAGGCGTTTATCATCAATGTGCCCAACGCAAAGGTGATTACCGCCATCACCCAGGACGAAATGAGAGAAAATATCTTCACCAATATTGACGGCGCGGTGTTCCTGTAATAAAATAGGCGAGTTAGAGGCAGGACCGATTTCGGATGCCTTTGCCCCCCGCCCGACTGGCGGGGGGCGGACCGCGCCAAACCGAAAGGAGTAATTTTTCAGACATGACTGGTGCAATGTATGCGGCTATCGCGGGCCTTCGGACCCATATGCAGAACCTGAACGTCATCGGCAACAACGTGGCCAACGTGAACACCTACGGCTATAAAGCCGCCCGTTCCGTGTTCCGTACCTCTATCTATACCACCCTCACCGGCGGCTCCGACGGCACCGCTGTCGCGGGCGGACGCAACCCCTCCCAGATCGGCTACGGTGCCAACATGGGTTCGGTGAGCATCGACGTGAGTACCGGAAACTACGCCGTGACCGGAAAGCCCACCGATGTCATGATCGACGGCGACGGGTTCTTCCTGGTGGGCAACAAGAGCATCGCCCAGAACTTCCAGGGCAACCAGAGCGACGTGAGCGCGCTGACCTCCCTGACTCTCACCCGGGTGGGCGATTTCGACTTCGGGGCCGACGGCTATCTTGCTGACGGCAGAGGCAATGTGGTGTACGGCTTCCTGTGCGTCGGCGTGGCGGACGAGGCCTATTTGGCGACCGACGCGGGCAAGGCCTCCGGGGCGAAGCTGGGCGATCCCATCTTCAGCGACCAGCTGGTGCCCCTGCGCAAGCCCCGGGTGTGGAAGGACGAGACGGGGGCCATGCACATCGGCTACCCCAGGCCGGCCGGCGGAATTCAGGAGGGAAATGGCAAGAAGCCGGGTGATGCCGACTATATCCCTGGGGACGTCAAAAAGGACGATTTTGCCCCCCCCACGGGCTGGAAGGAAAAGGATCCCCACCTGCTGGACTACGGTGCCTATAAGGACGCCGACGGCAATGTGGTGGAGTCCCAATACACCATGGCCCAGTTCAGCAATATCACCATCGACAACGCCACCGGCATGATCACCGCCTCCAGTGTTGACACGGGCGAGATTGTCACCATCGGCTGTCTGGCGGTGGGCACCGTGGATAACCCCAACGGCGTCAGCCAGATCGGAAACAGCTACTACCAGGCGGGCCCTGGCTCCGGCAACCTGTTGGTCAACACCTTGGGCGGCGCGTCCAAGAATATGGGTGTCAACTATGTGAACGGCTCCCTGGTGACCAACCCCGGTAACGGCGGCAAGCCGGGCTCCGTCAATATGGCGGCCAACGCCGACAACGCCGTTGAGGGCTGCCGCATCGCCACCGGCGGCAGCAGCGGCTTTATCTCCGGCGGCCTGGAAATGTCCAAGAGCGACCTGGCCCAGGAGATCGCCAACATGATCACCACCCAGCGCGGCTATCAGGCCAACACCCGTATCATCACCGTCACCGACTCCATGCTGGAGGAGCTGGTGAACATGAAGCGTTGAGCGTAAGCGTTTGAACTGAGAACCTGTATTCACAACCTCAAACGCCGTCTGGCCGGGTCTTTTTCCGCCATGCTGCGTTGAATTTTCTTGCAATACACAAAGTATTCCGGCGAAAATTCGCCTTGCCTGACGGAACAATCCCTCGGGCCGACGGCATCCTCGGCTGTGAATACAGGTTCTAAGGCCGGGGAGGAGGGCGGAAGCCCTCCCCCCGGCGTGCCCCCGTAGTCCTATGGCCCCACAGGAACAGGAGGTTGAAATTATGATCGTTTTAACCAAAAGAAACCATGAAAAATTCCTTGTAAACCATCTTCAGATCGAGTATATTGAGAGCATCCCCGAATCCAAGATCGTCATGATGAACCACGACTTTTACCTCGTGCGGGAGAGCACCGAGGAGATCATAGAGAAAATCGCCCGCTACAACGCCAAGGTGATGGACATCCAGCGGGAGATCAGCGTTGTAGACAAGCGGTAAGCCCAAGACAAAAAAGGCGACCGGGCCGCCCGTGCCCCCGCCCGGTTTGGAGGTAGTGCTGTAGTATGAACATTACATATATCATCGGCGTCGTTGCGGCCATCCTGGTGTTCCTGCTGGGTATTGTAATGCCCATCAATGTGCCGCCCGAGGAGGGGCAGTCCATTGTGGAGTTCCACATCGAATACCTGATCAATTTCTTCGACGCGGCCAGTATCTTCATCGTCATCGGCTGTACCTTCGCCATCGTGGTGGCCAGCTTCCCGGGCAAGACCCTGGGCTCCATCCCCAAGCACTTCGGGGTGATCCTCAACTCCGGGAAGTTCAAGCCCCTGGAGATCATCGACCAGCTGGTGGAGCTGGCCCAGACGGCCCGTAAAAACGGCCTGCTGGCGCTGGAGGGCAAGGCCAACGAGCAGGAGGACCCCTTCTTCAAGCAGGCCATCATGCTGATCGTGGACGCCAACGACCCGGACAAGGTGCGGGCCATCCTGGAGAACGACATCGAGTGTATGTCCGCCCGCCACGAGGACGCGGCGGCACTGTACGACAAAGCCTCGTCGGTGGCGCCGGCCTTCGGCATGGTGGGTACGCTGGTGGGCCTGATCAATATGCTCCAGAGCATGGACCCCACCAGCGGCGGCGGCGACCTGGGCAAGGACATGGGCACCGCCCTGATCACCACGCTGTACGGCTGTATCCTGGCCCACATGATCTTCGGGCCCATCGCCAACAACCTGCGGATTCGGGACGGCGAGGAAGTGCTCTGCAAGGAGATCATCGTGGAGGGCATTATGTCCATCCAGTCCGGCGAGAACCCCAAGGCCCTGCGGGAGAAGCTGTTGACCTACATCTCCCAGCGGGACCGGGACACCGGGGGCGGCTCCTCCGGCGGCGGCGAGTAACCGGGACTGACACGCGGTATCAGGAGGTGCGTTCACTATGGCGAAAAAGAGAAGCGGCGGAGGCGGCGCGAACTGGATGGACACCTACGGCGATATGGTGACGCTGCTGCTGTGCTTCTTCGTGCTGCTGTACTCCATGTCCACTATCAGCGAGGACAAGTGGAAGGCCATTGTCCAGAGCTTTAACCCCAAGGCAGTGGTGACCACCACCGACCCCAGCGGCATGGGCGGGCCCTTTGCCGACCCGGACGTGGGAGATAAGAACCCGGGCCTGAGCGATCAGGAGGCCGTGGAAAACATGATGAACGAGCTGATGCAGGCCCTGGAGAACTACTCCAAGATGGACGGGCTGGACAGTGCCATCTCCGTAGAGCAAAAGGGAGGCCGGATCTACGTGTCCCTGAAGGATAAGGCCATGTTCTACGCGGACTCGTCAAAGTTGCTGCCCGGCGCGGACGAGATCCTTTTGGGGGTGTGCGACATCCTGGACAAGTCCAAGGCGGCCATTGAGGTGATCCAGGTGGAGGGGCACACCGCCCAGATGTACGACGACCGGCCCAACGAGACGAAGGGGGACCGGGAGCTGGCCAGTGAGCGGGCCACGGCGGTGACCATCTTCATCCAGGATCACAGCGTCATCCACCCGGCCCGGCTGAAAAGCGTGGGCGTGGGCCAGTGGCATCCCAAAGGCGACAACCAGGGGGAGGCGGGCAAGGCCCCCAACCGCCGGGTGGAGATTGTTATCAGCGCGAAGGAGATCGGTTCGGATCTGGAAAAGGAGCTGAACGAGCTCACCGGAGAGGGCGGGAGCGTTCAGCAGCCCGCGGCCAGCCCCGCTCCGTCCCAGGACCCAGCATAGCAAGGAAGAAACGCGGAAGATCAGGTGAGGTGATCCCATGCCCGAGGTATTGTCGCAAAGCCAAATCGACGCGCTGCTGAACTCCATGCGCAGCGGCGGCGACGCGGAAAAGGCGGAGGAGAAACAACCGGAGAAAAAGTACCGGAAATACGACTTCACCACCCCCCGAAAGTTTACGAAGGACCGGATTAAGATGCTCAACGGCATCTTTGAGAACTATACGAGGGTGATCGGCTCCCGGCTCAACGCCCAGCTGCGCACCACCTGCGAGATCGAGGTGGAGAGCATTGAGGAGCAGAAGTTTTTTGAATTTAATAACGCCCTTATGGAAGGCGACGTGCTGGCCATGGTGGACGTGACCATCCAGCCCAGGGAGGTGGGCGGCACCGCGGTGCTGGCCCAGGACCCGGTGATGGTCTACCTCTCCACCCAGACGGCCCTTGGGATGATGGACCGGATGATGGGCAGCGAGGGGGAGATGAACCGGGAGACCCCCAGCGGCTACGCCTACACCGATCTGGAGCTCCAGCTGTACGAGCTTCTGCTGAAGGACATGATCGGGCTGATGGGGAACAGCTGGGAGAACTACGTGCCCATCACCTTCGAGTATAACCGCACCGAGGTGAACCCAACCCTGGTCCAGCTGCTGAACCTGGACGAGACGGTGATTCTGGTGGACATGAAGCTGGACTTCAGCGGCAACGAGGGGCGGATGAGCATCGTGCTTCCCGGCAGCGTGCTGACCAGCATCTTCGGCGAAGTCAACCGGGAGAGCATGGGCCGCAAGGTGGCCAGCGAGGACAACTCGGAGGAGATCTTCGACCGCCTGCGGGATTCCACCCTGGAGATCGTGGCGGAGCTGGGGGACACCCAGCTGTCGCTGAGCGATATCTACCACCTGAGCGTGGGCGACGTGCTGGATCTGGGTCGGCCCAAGGACTCGCCGGTATTTCTGGAAATCGGGGGCTACCAGTGGTTCACGGGCCGCATGGGAACCCACAAGAAAAACATGGCCATCAAGATAGACGAGGTGTGCTATTCGGCCGAGCAAAGGAGCGAGTAAGCGATGGAGAAGGAAATCTTCAGCCCAATGGCGATAGACGCCTTGGGCGAAATGATGAATATCAGCCTTGGCTCCTCGGCCACCGCGGTATCGAATATGCTGGATCATCGGGTGGATATCACCACCCCCACGGTGTCGGTGGTGGAGGTCAAGAGCTTTTCCCTGGGCAACCTGGAGCCTGCCATCGGCGTGGAGATCAAGTATGTGGAGGGCCTGGAGGGCAGCAACATCATGCTGCTCAAGCGCAGCGACATCAAGGTCATCGTGGACATACTCATGGGGATGGAGACCCCCGACGAGGAGTTCGAGCTGAACGAGCTGACCATCAGCTGCGTGTGCGAGGTTATGAACCAGATGATGGGCTCGGCGGCCACCGCAATGTCCGACTTCCTGGGCTTCCGGGTGGATATCTCCACCCCCCACTCCTTCGAGCTGGACGACCTGGAGCAGTTTAAGCAGGAGCATATGCCCGCGGGGGCGGACCAGGTGGTGGTGGTCCGGTTCTTCCTGAAGATCGAGGACGCGCTGGAGAGCGAGTTCATGAACGTCATGTCGGTGGATCTGGCCAAGGAGCTGCTGAAAAGCCTGGGCCTGGAGGACGAGGTGAGCGTGGAGGGGTCCGCGCCCGCCGCCGCTCCGGAGCCCGCCCCGGCCGCCGCCGAGAGCAACCGCCAGATGTCCCAGGAGGAGATCGAGGCCATGCTCCATGGAGGCGCGGCGGCGGAGCCTGCCCCCGCGCCCGCCCCGGCCCCCGAGCCGTCGGGCGGCGGCGACAAGAAGATGAGCCAGGAGGACATCGAGCGGATGCTGTCCGGCATGGGCGGCGGAGACGCGGCCCCCGCGCCCGCCCCGGCCCCCGAGCCGTCGGGCGGCGACAAGAAGATGAGCCAGGAGGATATCGAGCGGATGCTGTCCGGCATGGGCGGCGGAGACGCAGCACCCGCGCCCGCCCCGGCACCGGCTCCCACTCCTGCGCCCGCGCCCGCGCAGACGGCTCCGCCGGCACCCGCGCCCAGTCCGGCCCCTGCCCCGGCCCCCGCGCCCCAGCAGGCTCCGGCGGCGCAGATGCCTCCCCAGGGGATGCCCGCCGCCCAGATGGGCCAGCCCGGGCAGATGCCCCCCTACCCCTATCCCCCCATGCCCGGGCCGGACGGACAGATGCAGTGCGGCTATATGGGCTATCCTCCCATGTACTACCCGCCCTACCCCTATCCCTATCCCCCCCAGCAGCCTGAGCCTCCGGCCAAGAAGGCCCCGGAGCCCAAGGTCATCGCCACCAAGCCGGCGCGGATGGAGGAGATGGACCCGGTGGAGCGGCTGGGCAAGGAGCAGGCCCAGAACCTGGACCTCATCATGGAGGTTCCCCTCCAGGTGACGGTGGAGATCGGACGGGCCCGCCGGAAGGTGCAGGATATCCTGGAGTTCGCCAAAGGCTCGCTGGTGGTGCTGGATAAGCTGGCGGGCGATCAGGTGGACCTGTTCGTCAACGGCAAGTGCATTGCCAGGGGCGAGGTGGTGGTCATTGAGGACAACTTCGGCGTCCGGATCACCGAGATCGTCCAGACCCCCGGCATTGAGATGCTGGCCGGGAAATAAAGACAGCCCCGCCTCCATGGGAGGTACACAACATAAACTGGAAAAGGATGGATCATACCATGGCTAAGAAAATTCTGTTAGTGGACGACGCCGCCTTCATGCGCAAGATGATCAAGGACACCCTGGTGAAGAACGGCTATACCGAGGTCTTCGAGGCCGTTGACGGCGCGGACGCGGTGGAAAAGTTCGGCGAGATCGGCCCCGACCTGGTGGTCATGGATATCACCATGCCCAACATGGACGGCCTGGAGGCCCTGAAGGCCATCCGCGCCAAGGACGGCAGCGCGAACGTGGTCATGTGCTCCGCCATGGGCCAGGAGTCCATGGTAATGGACGCCGTGCGCTCCGGGGCCAAGGACTTCATCGTCAAGCCCTTTAAGCCCGACCGCGTGCTGAAAACCGTTACCTCCATTCTGGGCGCGCCCTGATGGGAGAGCTCCCCGGCAGGCTCCCCAGGATCGCCCTGACCCTTCTGGACGGGCTGGACAGCCTGTTCAGCCTGATCTGGTTGCTGATCTGCGTGCTGGTGGTCGTTGTGCTGGCCTACCTGTTCACCCGCTATGTGGCGGGGCGGGGGGGCGGCATGGCGGGGCTGTCCGGCGCGTCCGAGCGGTTCAAGGTGCTCTCCCGCCTGTCCCTGGGGCGGGAGCAGGGGGTTATGCTGGTGAAGGCGGGGGAGAAGTTCCTGTTGCTGGGGGTGACGCCCGCGGGGATCACCCTGCTGAAGGAGCTTACCCAGGAGGAGGCGGGCGCCATCTGCCCGCCCCCCGACCCGGATCTGCCGCCGCCCCCCAGCTTCGGCGAGGCGCTGCGCACCGTACTCAAGCAAAAGAAACCGAGGTGAGGAGCCTGTGCCGACCGACGGCCTGATCAATATCAACGGCGACAGTGTCCAGAGTCTGGAGATCATCGCCCTCACCACGCTGATCGCCCTGATGCCCTCCCTGCTGGTGATGATGACCTCCTTTACCCGGTACATCATCTCCCTGTCCTTCCTGCGCACCGCCATGGGCACCCAGCAGACCCCGCCCAACGTGGTGCTGGTGGGCATCGCCATCTTCCTCACCCTCATCACCATGAACCCCACCCTCACCCGCATCCAGACCGAGGCCTGGGAGCCCTACACCAACGAGGAGATCGGGGCGGAGGAATTTGTGGACCGGGCGGCCCTGCCGATGAAGCAGTTCATGCTGGACAACATCCGGTGGGATACCTTGGAAATGTACTGCGATCTGGCCCACGTCGACGCGCCGGAGACACGGGCCCAGGCGGAGGAGGAGACGCCCCTGCGGCTCATCGTCCCCGCCTTCATGACCCAGGAGCTTCAGCACGCTTTCTTCAACGGCTTCCTGCTGTACATCCCCTTCCTGCTCATCGACGTGATCGTGGCGTCCACGCTGATGTCCATGGGCATGATTATGCTGCCTCCGGCCATGATCTCCACCCCCTTCAAGCTGCTGCTGTTCATCTCTGTCAACGGCTGGGATCTCATGTTCTCCACGCTGGTCCAGAGCGTAAACTAACCAAAAACCCGGAAAGGAGACGCTATGGATACCACGCAGGCAATGGATCTGGTGCGGGACGCGGTGGGCATCGCCATCAAGCTGTCCGCCCCCCTGCTGCTGCTGAGTATGGTGGTAGGCGTGGTGGTGGCCATCTTCCAGGCCGTCACCCAGATCCACGAGCAGTCCATCGGCTTCGCCCTGAAGCTCATCGTGGTGATCGGCGTGCTGCTGCTGGCGGGCGGGTGGATGCTGGACACGCTGAAGGACTACACCTACGAGATCTTCCAGCTGATCGCCAGCTGAGCGGAGGACGGGAGCCATGTTTGACTGGCAGGAGCTGACCCTGTTCCTCTTTATCAACGCCCGGGTGGGGGGCTTCGTCCTGTTCAACCCCCTGCTGGGCCGGAACAACATCCCCGCCGCCTTCCGGGGCGGCATGGCGTTGGTGCTGTCCTGGTTCGTTATGGGGGTGACCACCCAGCGGGTGGACATTCCCGGGACCCTGCCGGAGCTGGGGCTGACGCTGATGCTGGAGCTGGGGCTGGGCTTCCTGCTGGGGATGGCGGTGAACTTCTTTTTCTACATCCCGCAGCTGGCGGGAGATATGGTGGACACCCAGATGGGCATGACCATGAACCAGATGTACGACCCCGGCACCTCCTCCAATATGTCGGTGACGGGGCAGATCCTCAACGTGCTGATGACCCTGCTGTTTTTTGCCGCCGGGGGGCACTACACCCTGCTGCGGATTTTCCTGACGTCGGAGGAGATCATCCCCCTGGGGACGGCGGCCCTCCGGCTGCCCGCCGTCCAGTACCTGCTGGAGCTGTTCATTGAGTGCACGCTGCTGGGAGTGAAGCTGTGTATGCCCATCCTGGCGGCGGAGCTCATCGCCCAGGTGGGCATGGGGGTGCTGATGAAGGTGATCCCCCAGATCAATGTGTTCGCCATCAACATCGAGCTGAAGGTGATCGTGGGCCTGGGCCTGCTGTTCATCCTGATCATCCCCTTCAGCGAGTTCCTGATTGACGCGGAGCGCGCCATGCTGGAGAGCCTCCACAACATACTCGTCCTCAGCGGCGGTTAGCCGCCCGGGGCGATCCACCTGATCCTCCCCTCCGGTCCGGCGGGGACGGGGAGCCGTTGGCGGCAAGGGGGGATGGACGTTGGCCGAAGGGAATAAAACCGAAAAAGCGACACCGAAAAAACGGCGGGACGAGCGAAAAAAGGGCAACGTCTTTATGAGCAAGGACGCGGTGGCGGTGGCCAGCCTGCTGGGCACCTTCGCCACCCTCTGGCTGGTGACCGGGATGTTCGCCGAGGAGACGGCCAAGTTCCTGCGCCTGTGCTTCGACGCCATGGGCGGCGGGGAGCAGGAGGTGGGCGGGCTGTCCGGGGAGCTGGCGGTCCAGGGCCTGGTGGCCATCGGCAAGACCGTGGGTCCGGTGGTGGGAGTGGCCATCCTGTGCGCGGTGGCGGCCACCTTCGCCCAGACCAGGTTTCTGGTGAGCGGCGAGTCCATCAAGCCGAAATTCAACCGCCTCAGCCCCTTGCAGGGGATTAAGCGGCTGTTTTCCCTGAAAAGCGTCATTGAGACGCTGAAAAACCTGATCAAGATTGTGATACTCCTGACCATCGTCTATATGAGCATCCGGGAGATGTTCCTGGAAAGCTCCAACTACCTGTATACCGACCTGTCCGCCGCCGTGGCCCATCTGGTGGAGGTGGCGGGGGGGATGGTGCTGCGGATTGCCCTGGCCTTTGTGGCGGTGGCCGCCCTGGACTTCTTCTACCAGTGGTGGGACTACGAGAAGAATATGATGATGACCAAGCAGGAGGTCAAAGAGGAATACAAACAGATGGAAGGCGACCCCCAGGTGAAGGGGAAGATCAAGGAGATCCAACGCCGCCGTGCCCAGCAGCGGATGATGCAGCAGGTGCCCGGGGCGGACGTGGTCATCCGAAACCCCACCCACTTCGCCGTGGCCCTCCGGTACAGGCCGGAGGAGGACGATGCCCCCATCGTGATGGCCAAGGGGCAGGACAATGTGGCGGCCCGGATCGTCCAGATCGCGGAGCAGCACAACATCGCCTGCATTGAGAACGTGCCCCTGGCCCGGGCCTTGTACGCCCAGGCTGAGGTAAACCAATTCATTCCCCCAAGCCTGTACGAGGCGGTGGCGGAGGTGCTGGTTTACATCTTCAAGCTGAACGGGAAGAACAAGCTTGTGAAGTGATGGACGCAGACAGACCCTCCGGGAGGTAAGTTATGCTAAAGCGAATCCTGAACAACAGCATAGCTCTGTTTGTGGTGGTTGTGGTCATGTTCCTGTTCATCCCCCTCAACCCCATGATCCTGGATATCCTGCTGGTGGTGAACATCGGGCTGTCCATCATGATCCTGATGATCACCATGAACATCGCGGAGGCGTTGGACTTCTCCATCTTCCCCTCCCTGCTGTTGATCACCACCCTGTTCCGGCTGGGGATGAACGTGTCCTCCACCCGGATGATCCTCACCACCGGCAACCCCGGCGAGGTGATCGCCCGGTTCGGCCAGCTGGTCACCGGCGGCGACATCGTGGTGGGCTTCGTGATCTTCTTCATCATCGTGCTGGTGCAGCTCATCGTTATCACCAAGGGCGCGGAGCGCGTGTCCGAGGTGGCCGCCCGGTTCACCCTGGACGCCATGCCCGGCAAGCAGATGGCCATCGACGCGGACCTGTCCTCCGGCCTGATTGACGAGCAGCAGGCCCGGGTCCGCCGGGAGAAGATCCAGAAGGAGGCCGACTTCTACGGCGCCATGGACGGCGCCACCAAGATCGTCAAGGGCGACTCCACCATGTCCATCGTGATCACGGTGATCAACCTCATCGGCGGACTGCTGATCGGGATGATCAGCCGTGGGATGGAGCCCGTGGAGGCCCTGAACGAAATCTGCATCCTCACCATCGGCGACGGGCTGGTGTCCCAGATCCCGTCCCTGATGATTTCCACCGCCACCGGCATGATCGTCACCCGGTCCGTGTCCGACGGCAGCCTGAACACCGACGTGCTGGGCCAGTTCAAGGCCCAGCCCAGGGCCATCATGACCACCGGCGTGGTGCTGCTGATTCTGGCCGTGATCCCCAACACCCCCACCATCCCCCTGGCGGTGGGCGGCGTGGCCCTGGTGGGCGGCGGGTTCTTCCTCATCCGGCAGATGAACGCCGTCAAGCAGGCGGAGGCCGCTGCGGCCCAGACCCCCGAGGAGGCCCCGGAGCTGGCCGCCCCCAGCGAGACGGATTACTACCGGGACATCAACAACGTGTATACCCTGCTGACTGTGGAGCCGGTGGAGATGGAGTTCGGCTACAGCCTCATTCCCATGGTGGACGAGGCCCACGGCGGCAAGCTCATCAGCCGGATCACCATCTTCCGGCGGCAGTACGCCCAGGATATGGGCTTCGTCATCCCCTCCATCCGCCTGCACGACTCCTCCGCCCTGGGCACCAACCAGTACGCCATCCGCATCAAGGGCGAGGTGGTGGCGGAGGGCGAGATCCTGGTGGACTACTACCTGGCGTTGGAGCCGCCCAACCCCCTGGGGGAGATCGACGGCATCGAGACCATCGAGCCCGCCTACGGCATCCCCTCCCGGTGGATTCTGCCGGAGAACAAGGAGATGGCGGAGATCTACGGCTACAACGTCATCGACCCCCTGTCCGTCATGCTGACCCATCTGGCGGAGACGGTGAAAAAGCACGCCTACGAGCTGCTGAACCGGGCGGAGACCATCCGGCTGGCGGACAATCTGAAGCAGTCCTCTCCCGAGCTGGTGGAGGAGGCCATCCCGGCCATCATCCCCTACGCCAAGCTGGAGAAGCTGCTGCGCAACCTCCTCCAGGAGGGGGTGCCCATCAAGGATCTGTCCACCATTGTGGAGACCGCCGCCGACGCCTTCGCCCAGGGCCGGGATCTGGACATGACCACCGAGCAGGTCCGGGGGGCCTTGGCCCGCACCATTACCCGCCGGTTCTGCGAGGACGGGCAGCTCCGGGTGATCACCCTGGACGCCGAGGTGGAGAAGAAGATCATCTCCTCCCTCACCCGGAACGAGCAGGGCGTCTATCTGGCCATGGGCCCGGAGCTGATGCAGTCCATCATCGCCCAGCTGGCGGAGCATTTGAAGAAGTTCGGGGACCTGTCCCAGACCCCCGTGATCCTGGTAAGCCAGGTGATTCGGGGCTATTTCAGCAGGATGATCACCCAGTTCTATCCAAATGTGTATGTGCTTTCCTTTAACGAGATCACCAACAGCGTGCAGATCCAGGCCTTGGGCAACATCACCGCGGAGGCTCCCGCCATGGCGCAGAGAAGGGCGGTGGCCACATGAGCACCGGGCTGGCGGAACGCAGCTACACCGAGGCCGAGATCGAGGCCATGGACACGCCCGACCTGCTCTCCCTCTACAAGCGGACCGGGGACGAGACGCTGAAATGGCCGCTGGTCCTGCGGTATGAGGGGCTGATCAAGAGCGCGGCCCTCCAGATCCGGGGGGTGTACAGCAGCTTCGCCCAGGTGGACGACATCGTCAGCGAGGGGATTCTGACCCTGCTGACCTCCATTGACAAGTTTGACCCCGACAAGGGGATCAAGTTCGAGACCTACGTGGCCAAGCGGATCCGGGGGATGGTGATCGACCTGGCCCGGAAGCAGGACTGGCTGCCCCGGAACATCCGCCAGCGGGCCAAGGAGATCGACGCGGCGGTGTCCCATCTGGCCAACGAGCTGGGGCGGTTCCCCACCGATCAGGAGGTGGCGGGGCACCTGGGCATCGCCACCGACAAGTACCAGAAGGAGGCCGCCCGGGTGGCGTTGTCCAACACCCTGTCCCTGGACGCGCTGATGGACGCGCGGGACATGGAGGGGGGACGCTTCGAGCTGTCCGACCAGGACCCCAAGCTCCAGCCGGAGACGGTGCTGGAGGACCGGGAGCTCCAGGAGACGCTGGCGGCGGGGATCTCCTCCCTCCAGGAGAACGAGCAGATCGTCCTGTCCCTCTACTATGAGAAGAACCTCCACATGAAGGAGATCGCCCAGGTGATGGGAGTGAGCGAGCCCCGCATCTCCCAGATCCACTCCCGGGCCATCCAGAAGCTCCGGGAGCACATGGGCGCGTATATGAACAGCGGGAGCCCCGCGAAAACCTCTAAAAAGCGGAAGAAGGCGTGAGAGAATGTTCAAAGGCTTCTACAATCTGACCTCCGGAATGGTCACCCAGCAGCAGCACCTGAACGTGGTGGGCAACAACATGGTGAACGTGTCCACCGCGGGCTTCAAGGAGAGCCGCTACACCGCCACCACCTTTGACGACGTGATGTACGCCCGGGTGGGCAACCAGGAGAAGATCTATACCGACATCGGGCGGCAGAGCTACATCCGGGCCAACAGCGAGATCTACGTGAACTACGAGCAGGGCGTGCCGGAGCCCACCAACATCCCCCTGGACTTCGCCATTCTGGGGGACGGGTTCTTCGCCATCCGGGGGGAGGACGGGAACCTGTCCTATACCCGGGCGGGCAGCTTCGCCCTGGACGGGGAGGGCTACCTGTGCTTCCCCGGCGTGGGCCGGGTGATGGACCCCAACGGACAGCCCATCCTGCTGGAGACGGACAAGATCACCGCCGATGAACGGGGCGTCCTCCTCAACGAGAACGGCGGCTACATGGGCCAGGTGGGGGTGTTCGCCTTTGAGGACAACGAACAGCTGGTCCACAACGGCGGCGGCTTCTTCACCGGGGACGGTGCCCAGGCGGTGGAAAACCCCTCCCTGCTGTGGCGGTACGTGGAGCGGTCCAACGTGGAGCTGATCCGGCAGATGACCGACATGATCACCTGCCAGCGGGCCCTCCAGAGCTGCGCGTCGGTGACGAAGATGTATGACGAAGTCATGGGCCACGCGGCCAGCGACATCGGACGGATGTAAGGGGGTATGTGAGATGAACCAATCCTTCTATATCGGCGCGGTGGGCGCGCAGCAGCAGCTCTACCACCTGAACGTCCACGGCGACAACATCGCCAACGTGAACACCTACGGCTTCAAGGCCGACCGGAGCTACTTCACCGCCCTTATGTACCAGAATCACCGGGGTGCCCTGGACGGGCAGTATACGGAGCTGCCCATGGGCGTTGGCGCGCGTATGCTGATGACAGGCACGGATCACGGGCAGGCGGGCCCCGCCGACACCGGGCGGCTGCTGGACTACTACATCGAGGGGGAGGGCTTCTTCGGGCTGGTGGATCTGGCCACCGGGGACGTGACCTTCACCCGGAACGGGGCGTTCATGATGTCCCAGCTGCAGCGGCCCACCGGCGAGGTGGACGAGAACGGCGAGCCCATCATGGAGACGATCTACGCCCTGGGGGACGACACGGGCCGGTTTGTCCTCAGCGAGGAGGGGGGGCTGATCCCCATCACCGACCCCAAGGAGGAGCTGCCCATCGGCATCTTCGACTTTGCAAACTACGACGGCATGGCCCGGCTGGACGACACCCGGTTCCTCCCCGTGGACAAAAACGGCAACCTGTGGTACGGGGACGGGAAGCTGGTGCAGGGCTGTGTGGAGCGGTCCAACGCGGATCTGGCCGACGAGCTGACCAAGGTCATCGAGGCACAGCGGGCCTACGGCGCGGCGTTGAAGATGGTGATCACTTCCGACGAGATCGAGAGCACCATCAACAACCTGCGCAATTGACAGGAGGGATAACTGGGGATGGGAATCAAAAACTACGATGAGCTGACCTCCATGGAGCTGGACACCCTGCGGGAGATCGGCAGTATGGGCACCGGCAACGCCGCCACCGCCCTGTCCCAGATGCTGGGACGGGAGGTGCGCATCACGCTGCCCGAGGTGCGGATCATGGGGTATAACGAGGCCATCGAGTGGATCGGCGGCCCGGAGGAGATCACCGCCGGGGTGCTGGTGAAGATGGGCGGGCAGATCAACGGCATCATGCTGTCCGTCCAGCAGATCGACTTTGTGAACCTGGTGCTGAACAGTATGCTGTCCAAGACCATCACGGACTACAGCGAGCTGACGGCTCTGGAGAGTTCCGCCCTGGTGGAAGTGGGGAACATCATGATCTCCACCTTCATCAACGCCCTGAGCGGACTGGCCGGGGTGGATGTGACCCTGACCGTGCCCGCCTTCACGGTGGATATGCAGGGGGCGATCCTGGCCGTGCCCATGGCGGAGTACGGCGGACAGTCCGACTACATTATGACCATAGGCGGGAATTTTGTGTGCGACAATAAGCAGGTTCCCTGCCGCCTGCTGATGTCGCCCGACCTGCGGTCCCTGAATGCACTATTGAGGAAGCTGGGCGTAAGCGATGAGTGACAAGCTGATCATCGGTATTGCGGACATGAAGATGGCCAAAGGGGAGGGTATGCTGGTCACCTACGCGCTGGGGTCCTGCATCGGCATCTGCCTGCACGACCCGGTGCTGAAGCTGGGGGCATTGGTTCACATCATGCTTCCGGTGAATATGGAGGCGGGACGGAAAACACCGATGAAATACGCGGACACGGGCATCCGGGAGACCCTGCGGCTCATGGAGGGCAAGGGGGCCAGCCGGAACCGGATTACAGCGAAGATCGCGGGCGGGGCCAAGATGTTCGAGGTGGGCAGCAGCTCCCTGGGGAACATCGGCCAGCGCAACATCGAGAGCGTCCACATGAACCTGAAGAAGGAGGGCATCCGCCTTCTGAAGGAGGACGTGGGCGGCACGGTGGCCCGCACCCTGCTTTTTGACGTGAACAGCGGCCTGGGCTGCGTGCGCAGCTATGGGCGGCAGGAGCTGATCATATGACCATGCGCAAGATGAAAGGGAGTGCTTGGAAATGAGGGAAGACCAGAAGCAGGGGATCCTGCTGGAGTCCGGGACAAACGAGATCGAAGTGATGAAGTTCACCATCGGCGGCAACCTTTTCGGCATCAACGTGGCCAAGGTGCTGGAGATCATGATCTCCGCCCCGGTGAAGCATATGCCTCACGCCCACCCGGCGGTGGAGGGCATCTTCAAGCCCCGGGACAAGGTGATCACCGTGGTGGATCTGCCCACCTACCTGGGGGCGGAGAGCCCGAAGAATGAGAAGGATATCTTCATCATCACCAACTTCAACAAGATGTGCATCGCCTTCCGGGTGCACACCGTGGACCGGATCAGCCGCATTTCCTGGACGGACATCCAGAAGCCGGACAAGACCGTGTCCGGCGGCGCGGAGAGCGTGGCCACCGGCATCGCCCAGTGCGACGGCGAGCTGGTCACCATCCTGGACTTCGAGCGGATCGTGGCGGAGATCGCCCCGGAGACCTCCATCCAGATCTCCGAGGTGGAGCGTCTCGGCCCCCGGGACCGGAACGACCGGCCCATCTGGGTGGCGGAGGACTCGGTGCTGCTGAGCAAGATGATCGCCGACTCCCTGCGGAAGGCCAACTACATCAACCTGCATATGTTCCCCAACGGCCTGGAGCTGTGGGAGGCCCTGGCCGCCCTGCCCGCCGACGGGGATCTGGAGAAGGACGTGGCCCTGATCATCACCGACATCGAGATGCCCCAGATGGACGGCCACCGGCTGACCAAGCTGGTGAAGGATCACGCCCGGTTCAAGCAGGTCCCGCTGGTGATCTTCTCCTCCCTGATCAGCGAGGAGATGCGCACCAAGGGCCGGGAGCTGGGGGCGGACGAGCAGCTCACCAAGCCGGAGATCGGCCATCTGGTGGACGTGATGGATCACCTGCTGGAGCGGTTCGACCGTCAGCACGGGAAAGCATAAATAGTAGGAGGCAGCAAAGCTATGAGCGGCAAATATATTGTTCGGCAGCCCATCAAGGACGCCGCTGGGAATATCATTGGAAACGAGATTCTCTACCACGGCGCGAACCAGGCATTCAGCAGCGACAGCTCTACTTCAAGCGCAGAATTTGCCGCAGCCAATACCATCTACAGTTTCCTGACCCAGAACAGCCCCAAGGTGCTGAAGGGCACGCTGAACTTCATGACCTTCACCACCATGCTGCTGATGAAGAAAACCCCCCGGCTCTTTGACAAGAGCGACCTGGTGATCCAGATCGACGACGCGGTGATCATCCACCCGCTGTCCATGCACCTGGTTCAGCAGTTCGCCCGGGAGGGCTACCGCATCGCGGTGAACGAGTTCCAGTTCACCCCCCGGTACCTCTCCCTGCTGGATGATATCCACTTCATCAAGATCAACGCCCAGCACGCCAGCGAAGTCACCATCCGCAACACGGTGGAGATCGCCCACAGCATGAACATCAAGTGCATCGTCACCCACATCGACGATGAGAAGCTGTACCAGCGGGCGGTGGCCCTGGGGGCGGACGGGCTGGAGGGTCCCTATGTGGCGGCCAAGCTGACCACCCAGGCCCACAGCAGCGCGTACATCCAGAGCAACTTCTTCCGGCTCATGGTGGCGGTGACCAAGGACGAGCCCAACGTGGAGGAGATCGAGCAGATGATCGCCGCCGACGCCAGCCTGTCCTACGGCCTGCTGAAGATGGTGAACTCCGCCTATTTCGCCCTGCGGCACCGGGCCACCACCATCACCCAGGCCATCATGACCCTGGGCCTGGGCCAGCTCAAGCAGTGGATCTACCTGCTGAGCGCCAGCAACGCGGAGAACGAGGTGGACCCCGGCTCGGAGGAGTTCCTGAAGCGGTCCTTCATGCGGGCCAACTTCTGCAGCGAGCTGATGAACTACGCCAAGAATATGCCCATATCCAAGGCGGAGGCCTATCTGCTGGGTATGTTCTCCACGCTGAATTACCTCATCGACGCCCCCATGGAGGAGCTGCTGACGGAGGTGCCGGTGGCGGACGAGGTGAAGGCGGCCCTGCTGAACCACGAGGGGCGGTGCGGCAAGCTGTATGATCTGGTGCTGAGCTACGAGGCGGCGGACTGGGAGAAGATCACCGCCCTGGCGGAGGAGCTGGGCATCCCCGACAACATGATGACCAGCGTGTACTTCATCTGCATGGAGAACGTGAACACCCTGTGGGAGCAGCTCACCAACCCCTATCCCCGGCAGGGGGAGGAGGCGGAGGAGCCGCCCGCTCCCGAGCCTGCCAAAACGCCCATGACCGTGGCCGAGATGGAGGCCGCGCTGGAGGCGGAGGGAAGCAACTAATGGAAAAAAACTCCGGCAGGCACCGCCTGCCGGAGTTTTTCTGTTTTGGGAGGTTCAGCGGCCGTGGTGGGGGCGTTCGTTGATCACCTTGCAGGCCTGGAGGAGCTGGGCGGTGACGTCGCTGGTGAACTTGCCCTCATACACGGTGAGCCGGGGGATCAGGTCGCCCCGCTCAATCACTACATATTTGGAGGGAAGGTGGTTCAAGGTAAAGGCCTTTACATCGGCCAGGCACCGCTCGCAGGGGCACAGGCCGAACATCTGGATATACTTGGGGGCCTTCTCCTCCACCAGCACCTGCATCACGTTGATGTAGCCGGGGTTGTCGGGGATCAGCGGCTCCTTGAAGTGGGGCTCCTCCTCCGGGGCGGGTTCGGCCTTCTCCACGGGAGCGGAGGCCGCTTGGACGGGCTCCGGCTCGGGCTGGGGCTCCGGCTGGACGGGTTCCGGCTCCGGCTGGGGGGCGGGCTGCTGGACGAGCTGGGGCTCCGGCTCCGGGACAGGCTCGGGCTGGGGGGCGGCGGGGGCGGGGCCGAGCTCGCTCTCCAGGGCGTCCTCCAGGGCGTTGCGGATCTGGACGGACACCGCGGCGTCCGGAGCCATGGAGGCCACGATGGGGGGCACCGCCGGGGCCGGGGCAGGGGGCGCGGCGGGGGCGGACCCGGACGCGGGGGCGGCCTCCTCCTGGGGGGCGGCGGGATCGGGCTTCTTGCTCAGCAGGTTCATCACCCGCGCGGTTTTGCTGGTTTTGTTGTCCTTGGCCATGATGACAGACTCTCCTTACAAAAGATTGGGATGGGTATGGTTTGGGTCAGCCGTTGAACAGCTGGGAGATATACCTCAGCCGGGATTTGGGCTTGGGGCGGGGGAACTGCGCCCCGGCCACCGCGTCGATGATGTCCTGGAAGTCCTGGGCGGGGCGGGAGTCGGGCTGGTAGGTCAGCACGGTCTGCCCGTGGGCGGGGGCCATGGCCACGCCCACCCCCCGGTGGATCTTGGCCTCGAACACCTGGCTGTCCAGCTGCTCCGCCACCACCTGGGCCATCTCCAAAATGTCCTTGGACAGGGTGAGGCGGCCGTTGAACTTGTTGATCAGGATGCCCAGCACCTTCAGATTGGGGTTGAAGGTGGCCCGCACCGTCTCAATGGTCTCCTGGAGCTGGGTGATGCCCACCAGGCTCAGCACCTCCGCCTCCATGGGCACAATGAGGCCGCTGGAGGCCACGTAGGCGTTGACGGTGAGGATATTCAGGGCGGGGGGCGTGTCGATGATGACGAAGTCGTACCGGTCCCGGACGGCGGTCAGCAGGTCGCTGAGCATAAACTCCCGGCGGGGGGCGGTGAAGCCCACCTCGGCGGCGGACAGCATGATGTCCGAGGGCAGCACGTCCCCGTACTCGGTGGACTGGATGGCGGCTTCCATGGGGCAGGTGCCCTGGAACACGTCGTAGACGGTGCTGCCCGAGCCGATGTCCAGCCCCAGGTTGAAGCCCAGGTTTCCCTGGGGGTCCAGGTCGATGCCCAGCACCCTCGCGCCCCGCTGGTGCAGGCCGCAGATCAGCGAGGAGGCGGTGGTGGTTTTGCCCACGCCGCCCTTTTGGTTGGTGACAGTGATAATTTGCGTCAAGGATGATTCCCTCCCTATAGCTGTATGCAAAAACTTGGGGAAAAGTCTTAAGTTTACTATACTACAGGTCGATAAAAAAGAACAGAGGTAGAACAAAAAAACTCTGAAAATTTTTCAAAAAATTATCCTGCGGGAATGCTTCGGGCAGTCCCTGCCCGCGGAGTTTTGTGAAAGGAGCGGTTCAATATGGCATCTATTACCAGTTTGAGCAACAGCAGCTATAACAGCAGCAGCATCTACGGCAACCGCAACGTCCTGTCCGGTCTGGCCAGCGGCATGGACACCGAGGCCATGATCGAAAACGCGGTGGCGGGCATCAAGCTGAAGATCGAGAACCTGGTGAAGAAGCGCACCAAGGTGGAGTGGCAGCAGGAGGCCTACCGCAGCATCATCGACAAGGCGGTGAACTTCAACACCAAGTACACCTCCTACTCCTCCAAGACCAACCTGCTCAGTGCCAGCTTCTTCAACAGCGCGGTGAACACCGCCGTCAACGGCACCTGGAAGGACAAGATCACCGCCAGCGGCAAGACCTCCAGCGACATCAAGATCAACGCCGTGAAGCAGATGGCCAAGGCCGCCACCTATACCACGTCCGGCCTGGGCGGCAAGTTCAAGGGCGAGATCAACGGCATCGAGGGTGCCAAGGGCCTGGATCTGAACGAGTCCATGGATGTGAGCAATATCTCCGGCAGCCTGTCCATCCAGTACGGCTCCGGCAAGCAGGGGGCCAGCTTCACCATCAGCTTCGACGAGCTGGACGATATCGTGGGCAGCGGCCAGGAGCTGGCGGACGCCATCAACGAGAAGCTGGCCGACGTGACCTACACCTACACCAAGAACGGCTTCCAGGAGACCACCACCGCCGACAAGGCCGTCCAGGCCGTGTATATGGGTGGCGAGATCGTCTTCAAGGACGTGCTGGGCAACGGGAACAAGGTGAGCATCGGCGGCGTGTCCGGCGATATGGAGGACACCCTGGGCATCAGCGCGGGGGACACCTCCATCAGCGTGAACTACGACACCAAGTGGTCCAGCTCCAAGACCACCGCCGAGTACCTGGAGGGCAAGGAGCTGGGCGTCACCTACAACGGCACCACCAAGAAGATCAGCATGGACAAGGTGCTGGAGCGGATGGGCGACCAGGCTGGGCAGGAGAATGCCCGCTTCCAGATCGCCCTCCAGGAGGAGCTGGACAGCGCGTTCGGCTCCGGCAAGATCACGGTGGACCGGGGGCAGGACGGCAAGCTGTCCCTCACCCCCTCCGGGGAGGGCGACACCCTGGCCCTGGGCGGCACCGCCCTGAAGGGCCTGGGCTTTACCGAGGACAACACCAACTACGTCAACACCGGGAAGAAGCTGTCCGAGCTGCTGGGGGAGGACTTCCTGGACAAGGCCCAGAAGCTGAAGGCGGAGGGCGAGGTCAAAAACAGCGCGGACGGCAAGTACTCCGTGGACAGCAAGGGCAACCGGGTGTCCAAGGGGGAGGACGGCGAGTATTACCGGGTGGACGCCGACGGCGAGTTCCTGTATGACTTCAGCATCAACGGGGCCAACATCAGCGTCACCAAGAACACCACCCTGGAGCGCCTGATGAACTCCATCAACTCCAGCGCGGAGGCGGGGGTGAAGGTGAGCTATTCCAAGCTGACCAACGAATTCCAGTTCACCGCGTCCCAGACCGGCGCCAGCGGCAGGATCGAGTTCGGCGGGCTGGCCAAGGATATGTTTGTCACCCATGACCGCGAAGCCAGCGACAGCTTTGCCGATACCTATGGCCTTGGCCTGAGCGACGGCCAAAGCAAGCGCTTTGCCTTTTCCTTCGAGGGCCGTGACCTCAGCTTCGAGATCTCGAGCGGGGACTCGATGCAGGACGTTGCCGACCATCTGAATATGCTCCTGAGCAATTACGACCAGACCGCTTCCTATGATGAGCTTACGGGCCAGATCATGGTCACCGACAAGACGGGCAAAATGGTGGACTTTGAGCTGTACGAGGGCCAGAGCAGCTCTGCCGGGACGAAGATTGACCGCCCCGAATTTGAGTCCTCTTTTACCAGCGGCCAAGACGCCGTCATGGACGTGGAGATCAACGGCAAGCGGTTCGAGGACCTGACCCGCTCCAGCAACAGCTTTGACCTGGACGGCCTCACCGTCAACGTGAAGGGCACCTTTGAGGCCAAGGCCGCCGAGGACGGGAAGGACTATGAGCCCATCACCTTCGCCACCTCCACCGACACCGACAAGATCGTGGACGTGATCCGGCAGTTCGTGGACGACTACAACGAGATGGCCACCGAGATCAAGAACCAGTACTCCACCCTGCCCGCCCAGAAAAGCAACGGAGCCAAGTATGAGCCCCTCACCTCCGAGCAGGAGGACCAGTACTCCGAGAGCGAGCTGAAGGCGTACTACGAGAAGGCCAAGCAGGGCGTGCTGTTCGGGGACACCAACCTGTCCGGTATGTACAGCAAGCTGCTGTCCGCCATCGCCCCGGGCGGCACCGACGGCCAGACCCTCCGGGAGATCGGCATCGGCACCAGCTACAGCAACGGCATGACCACCCTGTCCCTGGACGAGGATAAGCTGCGCGCCGCCCTGGAGAGCGACCCGGACAAGGTGAAGAACGCCTTCACCAAGTCCAAGGAGGGCGGCTCCTCCAGCGACGGGCTGATGACCCGGATGCAGGACACCCTGAACACCTACGTCAAGACCACCGGAGAGCCCAAGGGCATCCTGATCCAGCGGGCGGGCTCCAACAAGGCCTATACCTCGCTGAACAACAACACCCTCAAGACCCAGATCGACAACATTGACAACCAGATCGAACGCTGGCAGAACAAGATGGCCAGCCAGATTGACCGGTACACCACCCAGTTCAGCCGCCTGGAGCAGCTGATTGCCGAGATGAACTCCCAGAGCTCCGCCATGATGGGCCTGATGGGCGGTTCCAGCGGCTACTAAACCACAGATCAAGAAGGAGTCAAGCATGGATCTCAAAGGCTACCAGGGCTACCAGGGCTACCAGGAGCAGGGCATCAATGATATGACCCCCGGCGAGCTGCTGCTGCTGCTGTACGACGAGCTGGTGAAGCGGCTGTTCCGGGCGGGCCTGGCCCTGGACAAGGAGGATTATGACCTGTTCGAGGCCAGCGTGGACCGCTCGCTGGACATCATCCGCTACCTGGACGACACCCTGGATATGCAGTATCCCATCAGCCGGAACCTGAACCGCCTGTACGACTACTTCAGCTTTGAGCTGAACCGGGTGAAGGCGGGCCGGAACAAGACCGAGCTGGACCGGGTGAAAACCATGGCGGGCGAGCTGCGGGACACCTTCCGGGAGGCCCAGAAAACCGGGGAGCAGGAGCTGGCCCAGCAGGGGGCCGGAGGGCAGGCATGACGGAAAAGGCAGTCATGGACGCCCTGGTACAGATGAAGCGGACGGGGAACCTGCTGAACGAGCTGGAGGACGTGACCCGCCAGCTGGGGGAGGCCATCGACCGCAACGATCAGGTGAGTATGCAGATGCTGGTGGCCATGCGGGAGGATCCGCTGGAAAAGCTCCAGGCCGCGGACGTGGCGGTGCGGGATCAGCTGGAGGCCCTCCACGACGGCGACGAGGCCGCCGCGCTGGCGGGTATGCTGAACGGCGGCCCGCCCCTCCAGCCGGGGGAGCGGACCCAGCAGATGCTGTGTGATCAGGTGGCGGCCAACCGCCGCCGCCTCAAGCAGATTATGGATCTGGACAAGGCACTGAGCCAACGCCTGGGGCGGAACAGCTCCGCACCCCAGTCCGGGGAGCTGCGGGGATAAAAAAGAAGCCCACGGGCCTCGTCTGACGGGGCCCGCGGGTGACGATATCGGCCCGGTGGATACCGGGCCGATATTCCGCGCTAAGTACCGGGCGGGGAGAGCACCCACAGGGGCGCGCCGTTGTCCCGGGCGGAGGACAGCTCATTCAGGATGATCTGGGGGTCCCACAGCATGAGGCTCCGCTCCGGGCTGTTGGGGTCGGCCACCAGTACGTCCCCGAAGGCGGTGACCCCCCGGAGGAGGATGAAGTGCCCGCCGTTGGTGAAGTGGCCGGGGCCCACCAGGGCCACCAGCAGCTTGCCCTGGCGCAGGGCGTCCCGCACATCCGCCGCCTCCCGGGAGGGGAAGGGCTGGGCCTCGATGCCGAAGCCCGCCGCCGCGCCCTGAATGATGGAGTGGCGGGAGCCGCCCTTCCTGGCCCAGTGGCCGTTGGACACCGCCCAGGCCGCCATGGAAACCGGGTCGGCGGTCTCATCGGTGAGGCTGGCCACCGCCATGGCCATCACCGTGGGGCCGCAGCCGTAAGGCCCGATGGTGTCGGTGCCGTAGGGCTGGTCCGCCCACTGGGGAGCGGACTGGCAGTAGTAGACGATATCCACGGAGCCGCCGGTGAGAAGCTCCCGGTCCCCCTCCCGCCGCAGCTCGGTGATGGGGGAGGGGGTAGGGACGGCGGGGTCCTCCTGAGACGGGGGACGGTACTTTTCCAGGTGATCCTTAGGGGCGGTAAGTTCCGCCCAGCGTTCCGCGGTCTCCTCGGCGAACCGGGAGAGGCCGTCCGCCGCGTCCTGGAGTAGCTGTCCGGCGGCGTCCGCTGTGTCCCGGCAGAATTGGGCGGCGGCGTTGAGGCCCGCCCGGCCCGTGTCCACCGCCACCCCGGCGGCGTACCGCACCGGGGAGACGATGGCCTCATACAGCTCCGGCTCGAAGTAGCGGCAGGCGGCCAGCTCCGCCGCGCCGATGCACAGCAGGGCCAGCAGGGCGGCCAGCACGATATTCCGTTTTGTGTGCTTTACGATGAAGGGCGGGCGCACGCTGACGCCTCCTTTCGATTTGGGAATAAATTCCACGTTTTTGGATGGAAAAAAGACATTAAATCCCCTTTCATCTGGGACAAATCCGTGCTATAATATAGGTCGGCCTTTTGAAGGGCGCAGCTGCGCTGGTTCTATTATAGCAGAAGTTTCGCCTTTTTCAATGGAAAGAATCTGGCCCGGCTAATTTTGCCCGCCGCTGGGGAGTAGCGTATGCCCACGATTGAACTGGAAAACGTCACAAAAGTTTATAAGCCCAAACGCCGTCGGAAGGGCCTGGTACATACGGACATGGGCGTGGAGGAGGTCAACCTCACCATCCGGCAGGGCGAATTCGTCTTTGTGGTGGGGGCCAGCGGCTCGGGAAAAAGCACCCTGCTGCGGCTCATCACCGGGGAGATCAGGCCCAACGAGGGCCGGGTCTGCGTGGACGAAAAGGAGCTGGGCTGGATGCTGAAGCTCAGCCGGAACCGGGCGGCCATGATGTTCGGCAAGATCTGGCAGGACCCCACCCTGATCCGCAAAAAGACCATCGGGGACAACCTGGCCCTGGCGGTGAAGATCGCCTTCGGGCGGGAAAGCCCCCGGCTGGTGGACCTGCGGATCAAGAAGGTGCTGGGGCTGGTGGGGCTGAAGGGGGTGGAGAAGAAGTACCCCGTGGAGCTGTCCATCGGCGAGTGCCGCCGGGTGGAGCTGGCCCGGGCCCTCATCGCCAGCCCGCCCGTCCTGGTGCTGGACGAGATCACCGCCAACCTGGACGACGACTGCATCTGGGACACCCTCCACCTGCTGAACGACGTGAACCGGAGGGGGACCACCGTGATCATGGCGACCCACGACAGCCAGTATGTGAACATCCTCCGCCGCAGGGTGATCACCATGTCCGGCGGCCGGGTGATCGGCGACATACAAAAGGGGAAATACGGCGATGTGCTGGAGCGGGACCGGGATACCGGCCTCCCGCCCAGGGCTGGAGCCGATTTGATATAAAGTCCACAGTCAAGAAAATTTAGGAGGAAAGAGTCCATGATTAAAAACATGAAGATCAGAAAGAGCCTGATCCTGGGTTACGGCGTCACAGTTGTCGTTTCGGTCATCATTATCATCGCGTCGATTATCCTGATGACCATTCAGAAGGGCCAGTATACCAGTATCCTTGACAACTATGTCGGCGCGAACGATATTGTGTCGGAGTGCCGTATCAACTACAACATCGCCGGACGCAGCCTGCGGGACGCGGTGCTGGGCGGCAATGTGACCAACCTGGACAACGCCCTTGCCAAGGTCAACGAGCTGAAGGAGGATCTGGCCGCGCTGGAGAGCAAATACCCGCTGAAGGATAGGACCGAGCTGAACGCCTTTGTGGATACGGTGGAGGCGTGGGAGATCGAGGCCGAGAAGATCGTCAATGTGGCCCGGGGCAATACTGAGGAGAGCCGCACTCAGGCTGCCGCCCTCATTGCCAGCGACTGCTCCCCCAGGCTTCAGGATGCGGCCGCCAAGGGCGACGCCCTGGCCAAGAAGCTCGAGAATGAGCAGGACAAGATCATTGACGAGCAGTCCCTGACCTCCAACATCGCCATCGGCGTGATTGTGGCCGCGCTGGTGATCGCCACCGTTGTGGTGCTGCGGATGGCCCTGATCATCATCAAGAGCATTGTGGTGCCTGTGGAGCAGGTTCACGTGGCCCTCAGCGGCTTCAGCGAGGGCAAGCTGGACATCCCCGTGGATTACCACAGCGGCAGCGAGCTGGGCGAGATGTGCGACGCCCTGCGCACCAGCCAGCACGTCCTGAGCGAGTGCATCGGCGACACCTGCCGCCTGCTGGAGGACATGGGCAACGGCAACTTCGATGTGCGCACCAAGGATGAGAAGATGTACGTGGGCGCGCTCAGCAGCATTCTCACCTCCGTGCGGGCCATCAACCGCAGCCTGACCGACGCCCTGACCCAGATCAACCAGAGCGCGGAGCAGGTTTCCGCCGGCGCGGAGCAGGTGTCCACCGGGGCCCAGTCCCTGGCCCAGGGTGCCACCGAGCAGGCCAGCGCGGTGGAGGAGCTGTCCGCCACCATCGCCGAGATCGCCAACAACTCCCGCAAGAATGCCGAAAACAGCGAGAAGGCCACTGCCCACGCCACTGACGCCAGCCAGTGCCTGGGGGAGAGTTCGGAGTATATGCATCAGATGGTGGCCGCCATGGAGCGGATCTCCGAGTCCTCCGAGGAGATCGGCAAGATCATTGACACCATCGAGAACATCGCCTTCCAGACCAACATCCTGGCCCTGAACGCCGCCGTGGAGGCAGCCCGGGCCGGTTCCGCCGGCAAAGGCTTCGCCGTGGTGGCCGACGAGGTGCGCAACCTGGCCTCCAAGTCCGATCAGGCCGCCAAGGCCACCAAGGATCTCATCGACCGCTCCATCAACTCCGTGAAGGACGGCAATGACATCGTGAAGCGGGTGTCCGAGGCCCTGGACGCCACCAGCCAGCGGGCTGGTCTGGTGATGGAGTCCGTCCAGCAGATCACCAAGGCCGCCGAGGAGGAGTCCGAGGCCATCGCCCAGGTCACCGAGGGCATCGACCAGATCAGCTCCGTGGTGCAGACCAACTCCGCCACCAGCGAGGAGTCCGCCGCCGCCAGCGAGGAGCTGTCCAGCCAGGCCGCCCTGATGAAGGAGCTGCTGGCCCGGTTCAAGCTGCGCCAGGACGGGTTCTCCGCCAAGCCCCAGCCCGCCTATGCTGCCGCCGCGCCCGCCTATGAGGAGAGCTATGACGCGGCTCCCAGCCGCGACACCTCCGCGTCCAGCGTGTTCAGCAAGTATTAAGAATCACAAAGGTTGCCAGGAGGCGGCAGCTTGCCGCCCCCTGGCTTCTCTTATTGGGCTGAGGTCCGGCGGAGACCGGAATACCAGAGACAGGGAGGATCGCACCTATGGCAGAGTTGAAGGCGCAGGATAAGGACCTGATCTACGCCCTGGATATCGGCACGCGCAGCGTGGTAGGGGTGGTGGGCCGCCCGGTGGGGGACCGTCTGAAGGTGCTGGACGTGGAGCTGGCCGAGCACGGCAAGCGGGCCATGATGGACGGCCAGATTGACGACATCCGGCAGGTGGCCGGTCTGGCCCGCACGGTGACGGAACGGCTGGAGGACCGCCTGGGCATCCGGCTGGAGCGGGTGTGCGTGGCCGCCGCCGGGCGGGCCCTGCGCACCCAGATGGGCTCCTTCACCCTGGAGCTGTCCGAGGAGCAGTCCATCGACGAGGAGGAGATCAGCCGCCTGGAGGCCGGGGCGGTGTCCGCCGCCGAGGAGGCCCTCCAGGGGGACGGCGAGGCCCGGCGGCAGATGTTCCTGGTGGGCTACACCGTGGCCCAGTACCGGCTGGACAATTACCCCCTGAACAACCTGCAATACCACACCGGGCGCAAGGTGGAGGCCGACGTGGTGGCCACCTTCCTGCCCGGGGAGGTGGTGGAGAGCCTGTACGCCGCCATGCGGGCCGCGGGCCTCCAGGTGGCAAGCATGACGCTGGAGCCCATCGCGGCCATGAACGCCGCCATCCCGGCGGAGCTGCGGCTGCTGAATCTGGCGTTGGTGGACATCGGCGCGGGCACCACCGACATCGCCCTGTGCCGGGACGGCAGCGTGGTGGGCTACACCATGGCCACCGTGGCGGGGGACGAGGTCACCGAGGCCATTATGAAGGCGTTCCTGGTGGACTTCAAGACCGCCGAGGAGATCAAGCGGGCCCTGGGCGAGTCGGAGGAGCTGATCCGCTGCCGGAACATCCTGGGCCAGGAGGAGCGGGTGGCCGTTCCCGAGGTGGTTCAGGTGATCCAGGAGCCGGCGGAGAAACTGGCGGAGGCCATCGCCAAGCAGATTTTGAGCGTGAACAACACCGCCCCCTCCGCCGTGTTCCTGGCGGGGGGCGGAAGCAAGCTGTCCGGCCTGCGGGAGCGGGTGGCGGAGAAGCTGGAGATGGACGAGAAGCGGGTGGCCATCGCGGGGAACAACTTCGCCCTCAGCGCGTTCTCCGACAGCCTGGAGCTGGAGCGGCCCGAGTACGCCACCCCCCTGGGCATCGCCGTCTCCGCGGGGCTGGGCCTGCTGAACGACAGCTATGTGGTGCTGCTGAACGGGCAGAGCGCGAAGCTGTTCCGCAACGGGGTGCTGACCCTCCGGGATATCCTGCTGATGAACGGCTACAGCTACGCCGACATGGTGGGCAAGACGGGCAAGAGCCTTACCCTCACTGTGGACGGCAAGCGGGTGGTCCTCCGGGGCGAGCCCGCCGGACCCGCCGTGCTCCAGGTGAACGACGAGGAGGCGACCCTATCCGCGGTGATCCACGCCGGGGACAGAATCCACTTCATCCCCGCCAAGGCGGGGGAGGACGCCCACCGCACCCTGGGGGAGCTGCTGGGCCCCGGCTTCTACGGCAAGGCCCTGGTGAACAACGCCCAGGTGCCGCTGGACACGCCGCTGGATCAGGGGGACGTGATCCTCACCCTGCGGCAGACGGCCCCCGCCGCCCCGCCCCCGGCCCCTCCGGTGCAGCGGGACCCGGTTCCCTCCCCCGCGCCCCAGCCCGCCGTCCGGCCTGCGGCCCCCGCCGCGCCCCAGCCGGGGAAGCGGGAGCTGCGCCTGTTCCTCAACGGGGAGCCGCTGGCCCTGCCCATCCGGGACAACGACGCGCCCTATTACCTGATGGATCTGCTGGAATACTCCGGCATCGACTTTGAGCATCTGGACCGCCCGGTCCGCCTGGAGGTAAACGGCCAGGAGCGGGGCTTCCAGTACCAGATCAAGGAACAGGATTCGGTCAGCATCCAGCTGGCCTGATTGAGACAAGGCAAGAGGTGGTGTTCCCATGCCCTTTGGAAAACCCAAGGAGCCTAAGGCTCCCAAAGAGAAGAAACCGAAAAAGCCCAAGCCTCCCAAGAAGGAGAAGCCCCCCAAGAAGCCCAGGCCCCCCAAAAAGGTGAAGCCCACCAAGAAGCCCAAGAAGGGCGCGCCCCCCCAGGGAGAGGGCGAGGAGGGCCAGGAGGGGGAACAGCCCCAGAAGAAAAAGCTGCCCCTGCTGCTGTTTATTATCGTGCCCGTGGTGGTGGCGGCGTTGGCCGCGGCGTTGGTGTTCTTTGTGATCCTGCCCCGGTTCGGCGGGCCGAAGGACCCCGAGCCGGTGGCCACGGAGGAGCCCCAGCCCCCCGAGCTGCCGGAGGAGCTGAAGGTGGGGGAGGTGTCCGTCCCCGGCATGGCATTGGAGGCGGACGAGAGCGGCGCGCTGGCGGAGCTGGCGAAAACCGTCACCTACACCTATACCAACCTGGTGGACGCGGGCAAGGCGGCCCAGACCTACACCAACCAGCTGCGCACGGCGGACCCCGCCTTCTCCCTGGTGGACGAGGAGTTCGTGCGGGTGCTGGACGACCCGGACTTTTCCACGCGGTCAGGCATGGTGCTGCTGGCCCGGACCCTGCCCAAGCCGGAGCCGGAGGCGGAGGAGAGCTCCGCCCCCACCGAGGAGCCGAAGGAGGGGGAGAGCGAGCCGCCGGAGGATTCGGCGGAGCCGACCGCTACCCCGGAGGCGACGGAACCGCCGGAGCCGGTGGACGAGGGGCCGGACCTGTTGATCACGGTGCGGATCACCTGGTCGGAGGGTCAGTGCGTGGTCACCGCCGACGAGGAGGAGGGGGTCATCACCTCCCCGCCGCCGGAGCCGCCCGCCTATTCCATCGGAATCCGGGAGGCGGAGAGCCAGATCAGGTCCATGACCCCGGCGGAGCTGGGGCTGTCCGGCGCGTCCATTGAGGACTACGAGATCTTCTCCGAGGATATCGTGGAGACGGTGGATGACATGGCCTACATCAAGCTGAACCTGTACGACGCCAAGCCGCCCTATGCCTTTGCGGGCAGCTACCTGATGGCGGTGGACGGCAAACGCCTTTACAGGCTGGACGCCACCACCGGGGAGCTGGTGGAGCTGGATTTCACCCTGAACATCGGCGGCTCGGAGGAGGAGGCGGAACCGTCCGCCCCGCCGGAGAGCAGCGCGCCGGAGACGGCGGCACCGGAGAGCGGAAGCCCTGAATAAAGCAAGCGGAACCCCCGCCGGGAGAGCATCCCGGCGGGGGTTTTCACATGGGCACCAGCGTCATGCGCTCCGGCGTCCCCTCCAGCCGCAGGGGACGGCCCCCCAGGGGGGCGCGGCTCAGGAACAGGGGGGTGAGGGCACCCTCCAGCAGGGGCACGCTGGAGCGGAGGGAGAGGGCGTCCCTGGGGGTGAGGGCCTGGGCCAGGGCGGGGGCCACCTGGGCGATGTCCAGGCCGTACTCCCGGCCCAGGGCGGCGATCTGGCGGGCGGTGACCGCCTCCCGGGCGGACTGGGACAGGGGCCGGAACCCGATGAGGCCGCTGAACCGCCCCGCGATCTCCCGCAGTACGCCGGAGCGGGCCAGGGCCAGCCGGGCCGCCTCGTCCGCCTGGAAGATCCGCCGGGGCAGGTCGGCGGCGGCCCCGCTGCCAGGGCCGGGGGCCGGAGGAGGCGGCGCGGGGGCGAAGCCCAGTCCGGGCCGGACCCGGCCGGACAGGTCGGTGTTGGTGGTGAACAGCAGGACGCAGCGGCGGAAGTCCAGCTCCCGCCCGCCGTCCTCCCCAGCGCGGCGGGCGGTACAGCGGCCCTCGTCCAGGATGGACATGAACACCTTCAGCACCTCCGGGTGGGCCTTGTCCAGCTCGTCGAACATGAACACGGTGCGGGGCCAGTCCCGGACGGCCTCCAGCACCGGGGCGTCGTCGTAGCCCACGTACCCCGGCGGGGCCCCGGTGAGCCGGAACACGGAGTGGGCCTGGGTGAAGGTGTTCAGCTCCGTCCACACCGGGCGGTAGCGTTCCTCCCCGAGACAGCGGTTCAGGGCGGGGGCCACCGCCTTGCCCAGCTCCGACTTGCCCACCCCGGTGGGGCCGTAGAAGATCAGGGACAGGGGCCGCAGCGGCTCCCGCTTGGACACGTGGCTCCACAGCTTGAAGGCCACGGCCTCCACCGCCTCCTCCTGGCCCAGTACCCGGCCCTCCAGCTCCCGGCGCAGGCGGGGAAGCAGGCCCGGCTCCTCCGGGCGGAGGGCGGCGGCGTTGCCGTCCAAGGCCCGGAGACTGCCCGCCAGCGCGCCGAAGCCGGGATAGCGGTGGACGGCCCCCCGGCCGAAGAACTCCCGGAGGCGGGGCTCCGGCCCGCCGTAGGCCACCCCGGGGCGGAAGTAGAGCAGGTAGTCCTCCCCGTTCCGCCAGAAGCCCAGCTGGGCGCGGTCCGGGCGGCAGCCCGCGGGCAGGAGGCAGGCGGCAAACTCATAGCTGCGGCCCAGGCGGGCGCAGGCGTCCACCCGCTGCTTGAGCTGGGCGTATCCCGAGGGGCCGCAGGCGCAGAATTGGGCAAATTCCAGGGGGATGGCCTCCTTTGCGAAAACTTCTCCAAGAGTATAGCCAAACCGGGAGGCGTCCAGTCCCCAGAGATGGCAAAAAGCCGATCCTTCCGGATCGGCTCGCTTTGCCTGTTACGCGTAGGTGTCGATGTACTGGCCTTTGGCGGGAGTGGGAACAGCTTCCAGCATTTTCACCAGCTCCTGGCCGGCCAGCTCCTGGGTGTCCATCATCTTCTTGGTGACGGCCAGGGAGTAATTGGTGGCGAAGGACGCCGCGCTCATACTCATGGACATACTGGCGATGGATTCCATCATAGGTCAGTCCTCCTTTCCCCCCGGCTCCTCCGGAGGTGGGGTTTGGGTCTTATGGTCCAGCACGCCGCCCAACAGGTCCAGCAGCTCGGCGGGGGCGGACTCCTCCATGGCGGAGTCCCGGTTGGCGGCGGTGGCGGTGACAAGCTCGGTGCGCAGGATGGGAACGTCCTCCGGCGCGGAGATGGCAAGCCGCACCCGCGTGCCGTCCACGGAAACCACCCGGATGGTGATGTCCTCCCCGATGACCAGGGACTCGCCGGCCTTGCGTTGCAGGATCAACATGGCGCGCCCTCCTCTGTGCCGAACTGGGCCAGGGGGTGGCGCATTTCATAGTCGTCGGCCTCCAGAATCACCTGCCGGGCCACCCGGGTGTCCGGGTTGATGGCCACGGGGCATTTCAGGTTCACCGTGCTGCCGGACACGGGCTTTTTCACCACGCACAGCACGTAGAAGCCGAGCTCCTGGCTGTCCGCCACCCCCAGCTCCTTCAGCTCGTTGGGCTGGAGGACGGGGGTGTATCCGGGCAGCAGGGAAAAGGGGTCCATGGCCACGAAGGCCAGGGCCGGGGTGTTCACGCTCTGGAAGCACAGCAGGGAACCCGCGCTTCCCTCGAAGGGAAGCAGCAGGAACTGGTGCTCCTCCTCAAAGCCGAACAGGCCGGCGGGGAAGGTGAGGATATCCTCCTCCAGGTAGTCGATCTCACCGAAGTATTTGGCTTGGAGCTTCAATCGGATTGCCTCCTGTCAAGATACCGGAGAGGACCTATGCCTGCACGTCCACCGGCTCGTAGTTGGGATCGGAGGAGGGGGGCACGTACAGCGGCCCACCCACGTATTTGATGATCACGTCGGGCTTCTGGGTGACGGACAGCTCGATGTCCCCAGGGGTGAACTCGAACTTGGGCTCGTTCATGCGCCAGTCGAAGTTGAGCTTATCCATCTCGTAGCGGATGTGCATCTCGCCCGGGTCCCAGGTGATCTCCGGGGGGACGGAGGGCAGGAACTTGATGCCCGAGTTGGGCTTGTAATTTTTCATGGTGGACTCCGCCGCGAACTGGCCGATCATGTCCTGGCCGATCTTGGCGTCCAGCAGCATCTGGCCCTGCTGGGCGTAGGAGGCGGTGGCGGTATAGGACGCCTGCTGGCCCTGCTGGGCGTACTGCTCGATGGAGCGCACGGCGGTGGGCACCACGGAGTTGCGGGCCTCGAAGGTGTCGATGTTCAGCTTGATGGGACGGCTCTTGATGCTCAGGCCGCCCTCCCCTCGTGAGATCTCCAGGTCAGCGGTGCCGCGGGTGTATTCCAGCTTGGCGTGGGAGACCTTCATCTCGATCTCAATAGGGACGGTTTTGATTTCAATCAACGGATACATGGTCTCATTCTCTGCTCCTTTCTCAGTGGGGAATCAAGTTGCGGTGGTTTAACGGAGATAGTCCATCAGGCTCTCCGAAAGCACGTTATTGCCCACCTTCAGGGCCGCGTTGTAGCAGTACTGGGCCCAGATGAAGGAGGTGATGGAGTCCACCATGTCCACGTCCTCAAGGGCGGCGTACTGCTCCTGGAGGTTGTAGAAATTGTCCTCCAGCAGCTTTTCGTTGTTCTCCAGCTTGGTGGTGCTGGCGGCCATGTTGGTGAACTCGGTTTTGAAATTGGAGGAGGCGGTTTCCAGCTTGCCCACCAGACGCTTGAACTCGTCGTAAATGCCGCCACAGTCTCCGCCCTCTGGCACGCTGTCGGAGAGCTGTGTGAGCCGCTGGACGATGGAGTAGATGTTCTTGGGGTCGCCGTCCTCGTCCAGGCCGCAGCCGAAGAAGTTGATGCCGTTCAGCGCGGCGTTGAAGCCGCTGGACGGGATCAGGTTCCCGTTTTTGTCCTCCTGGAAGCCCAGGCCGATGTCCACGTAGTACTTCTCGTTTTTCAGGTACTCCAGCTTCTCGGCCTCCAGCTTCTGGGCGTCGTACTCCTCGACGGTCATGGTTTCGGCCTTGGTCATGTCGAGATAGTAGATGTCGCCGGTATAGGTGTTGGGATCCACTACATTGCCCTTGGAGTCAAACGCCTGATGCTTCTCTGCGCCCGCTGTGCCATCTGTCATGAGATAATTCCTGACGGCAGCGGGATCCGCAGCGATTGCGGCGTCGAAATCGTCCTTGGAAACCAGGGCGGAGGTGTCCATCTTCACATAGAATTTGCCGCCTGTGGTGGCCAGATTTGTATTTGGATCAACTTCCAGCGGCGTCACACTGCCGTCGGCCTCCTTGGTGCCCATCACGTTGGGAATGGCCGCGTCCACGGAGACCCCCCGGTAGTACAGCTTATTATCTTTGATCTCAAAGGGCACGTTGTGGCCGTCCGCCCCGGCGAAAATGAAGTTGTCGCCATACTTCTGGTTCATGTTCTGCACCAGAATCTCCGACATCTGGTCCAGCACCTTGGACAGCTGCTCCCGGGCGTCGCCCTTGGGATCGTCCAGCCACTTCAGGACGGCCTCCTTGATGGTGTTCATGCTGGGGTTTTTGGTGTCAAGGACCTCGTCCATGGACTGAAGGCAGCTATAGGCGGTCTGGTACTTTTTCAGCGTGTCGGAGCAGATGGAATGCTGGCTGTCCACCGTCATGCGGGACTTACGCAGCCGGAAGGCCTTGGCGGCGGCGGCGGGGTCCTCGGCGTAGGAGTTGAAGTTGCGCTGGGACAGCATGGTGTCCCGGGATTTGTTCATGCTGATGAAGGAGTTCATCAGGTTGGCGCGGTAGCTTTTCAGTACGCCGCCGGTTGTGGCGCGAATCATATTGCCTTACCTCCTTGCTTAGCGTCCGGCCATGCCGGTGTTGTTGATCAGCCGGTCCAGGGCCTCGTCGATGGCGGTCATCAGGCGCATGGCGGCGTTCATGGCTTTCTGGTACTGCATCATGTTCATGGCCTCGTCGTTGAGGTCCACGCCGGAGACGCCCTCCCGGCTGCTGTCCAGGGCGACCAGGGTGGTGTAATCGTTGTTCAAGGCGATGTTGGTGGCCTTGGAGTCCTTGGCCTGCACGCCCATCATGTTGCTGAACATATCGTTGAAGGAGCCGGTGAACAGGTTTTTACCGATGGCGTCCGGGTCCATGTCCTTGGGGTCGTAGACCAGGCCCTTGTCGATGAGGGTGATCATGTGGTTGATGTTGATGTCCTGGGTGGTGTGATTCAGGCCGCCCTCGCCCTCCTCGCCGTCCGCCGGCTTGTCGTCGGGGAACAGCACCTCGAATTTGGGGACCACCATCCAATCGCCGGAGCTCCAGCCCTTGGATATGTCGATGTTGGAGGCGGTGATGCCGTCGGTGTCGTTTCCGGCGTTGCTGTTGGTGAACAGGGGGCCGCCCATTTTGACGGCACCCTTTGCGTCCAGCCAACGTTCCAGGTCGGGGATGGGATTCCCATCGTCATCCAGAATATTGTTGCCGTTTTCGTCCTTCAGCACACAACCATCGTCGATCAGGGCCTGCTTTTGCTCGGCGGTCAGGCCGTCATACTTGGAAACGGGCTTACCAGCCAGTTCAAACTCCTTGCCGTCCTTGTCCACGTAATTCCCCTTGTGGTTCAGCATATAGCCCTGGTTCAGCTCGTTGAAGTGCTGGGCGAGCTGGCGGGCCAGCAGGTCGAAGGACTTCTGGTAGTAGGGGATGCCCCGCTTGGTGAGGGCGTTCTCGTCGATGGCCTGGTCGGCGGCGGAGGAGAACTCGCCCTCCTCGGTGAGCGTTTCCCGCTGGGCCTGGAGGGAGCCGTAGAGGTCGTTGTCGTCCAGAACCACCTCCCGGGTGTGCTCCTTCTCCATGGTGACCTGGAACCACTTGCCCTCCACCTCCACATAGGCGGTGGTGACTTCGGTTCCGGTGACGGGATCGGTGACGGTGCCCTCGGGAGGCTGGGGGTTGGCGGGAGGCTGGCTGTCCACGCCGGGGGTATCATTGACCTGCGCCCCCAGGGTGACCTTGCCAGGGTTGTTGAGCGTCAGATCGGGTGCGTCTGCGGGACCCTTGCCGCCAATAGCTCCTGGCTTCTTGGCGGTAAAGACGATTTTTGGGCCATTGGAAGAAATAACGTAGTCCGAATTTGACAAGTTTTTGGCAATAAAGGCGGCCAGCTTATCTGCATTATTGGCAACATCCTGGGTAAACTCGCCCTGGCCCACGGTAAAGGTTTTGCCCGCGATTTCCAGCAGCTCGCCATCGTTCCAGTTTCCGCCGGTAGTAACGGCATAGGAATAGACCGCGTTTACGCCCGCGGTGCCGCCCTGAACCTCCGTCCAGGTGGACTTGGTGTTGATCCACTCCTCGCCCTTCACGTCCAGCAGCTTGCCCAGCTGGATGGTGTAGTTGTCGTTTTCCTGGGCGAGGATGCCCTCGGCGGCGGGGTCGTTGGTGCCCACAACGGTGATTTGCTGAGGGTTGCCGTCCGCGTCGGGCCAGTCAATTGTGACAACGTCAGCAGCGTCATAGCCATCCGGCAGGTTGGCGGGATCGACCTCCTGCAAAAACAGGAAGCCCTTTAGTTTTTCAAGGTCGGGATTATTAGCCAAATCATCCGCGCTGGGGATAATATAGGGGTTAAGGGAGGGCTTATCCTTTGGGATGGAGAGCTGGGTGGCGTACAGGCCGTCCACCAGCACGGAGCTGTCCGTCTCCACCTTGGGATCCGGGTTGTCGTTGGCCAGGGAGATGGTCAGCTTCTCCACCTGGATGCCCGCGCCCACGTCCTCCATGGTGTACTCCACCTTGATGTGCATATACTCGGACAGGGCGTCGATCTGGCGGTTGCGCTCGTCCCGCAGCTCCAGGGCCTTGTCGCCGTGAAGCTCCGCGTCCCGGATGGACTTGTTCAGATCCCGGATGTTTTTCAGGATCTCGTTGGCCCCCTCCACGTTCTTGACCAGATCCTTCTCGGTGTCCTTGCGCACCTGCTCCAGACGCCCGGCGTAGTTCTGGAACAGCGCGGTGAGGGTTTCCGCCGCGCTCCGGATCAGGGTGTTGTTGTCTGAGGTGGGGCTTGCGCCGTAGGCACGCAGCTGATCCGCCAGCTCCTGGAGCTGGGCGTACAGCAGGCCGTCGCCCTTGGTGGCGTCGTCCCCATCCTTGCCGCCCTTGCCCACCTCGTCCAGGATGGCGGCGATCTCCTGAAGGCCGGACAGCTTGGTGTCGTAGTAGGCGGTGCTGGAGGAGGTGTTGCGGTAGCGGATGTCCAGGTAGGGATCCCGGATCTGGTTGATGCTTCTGACCAGCGCGCCGCTGCCGATGTGCCGGTCCATGAAGGAGGCGTAGCGGTCGTTGCCGCCGGTCTTGAAGCTGACCTGATCCACCCGCTGGCGGGTGTAGCCCGCGGTGTTGATGTTGGAAATGTTGTTTCCGGTGACCCGCAGGCCGTGCTGGGCGGCGTAGATGCCCAGGCGCGCGGTGGTAAAGGAATCAAAGGTGCCAAGCGTAGCCATAGCGATTACTCCTTATCTATGCTGGTCTCCGCGGACTCAGGCGCGGAAGTCGGTTTTCATCTTTTTGGGAGGCTCCACGCCGGGGGGCTCATATCCGGCGGCGGCCACCGCGGGGTCCACCCCGGCGGCGGTGATGACCTTTTCCAGCTGGTGGAGGTTCAGCTCCAGCAGGGTGCGGGCCATGTCGGCGCAGCTGCGGTAGGCGGTGTAGCTCTCCCGCAGGGTTTCGGAGACGCTTCTGGCCCGGGGGGCCAGCTCCGGCGGGCAGTGATCCTCCAGGCCGGCCAGGGGGACGTGCTCCAGCCCCAGCTGGCCCACCAGCTTGAGCCGCCGCAGCTCCAGCCCCCGCAGGTTCAAGGTCATGGCCTGCTCCTGCTTGAGCACCTCGTCCAGGGCGATGAGGTCGTCCGCCTGGATGGCGGCGGCCTTGTCCCGGGCCAGCTGGGACAGGCGGTCCAGGCTGCCGGACAGCTCCGCCAGCAGGTCCAGGTAGGACTGGTGAAGCTGGCTCATTACACGCCCTCCCCCAGCCGCAGGATCCGGGCGGCGATAGCCATGGGATCGGGTGTGTAGGCGTGGTCGGCCACCTGCTGGCGCAGGGCGGCCACGTCCCCGGTGGTGGTGGCGGTGCGCACCTCCTGGGAGAGCTTGCTGACCAGCCCCATGAACCGGTTGTCCTGGCCGGAGGCGGAGAGGGTCACGCTGTCAAATTTGCTGCCGCCCTGGGCGGACTGGGCACGGCTGTCACGCCCGGCGAGGGTCCGGTAGACCTTACGCGGGGCGATGGGAGAAATTGCGCTATAACCGGACGAGGTCAGCACGGTACTCACATCCTTTTCAAAATCCGAATCGGTTCAAATCTGTCTCACTACTTATATCGGCAAAATCGGCAGTGACATAAGAAAAAGCAGGAAATTTCTTTTGCGGCGGCGGATTCCCGGGGCGGAAACGGGGAGAAACAGCCCGAAAAAGGGCGGAAAAGGAAATCCGGGGCCTCTTTTCGGAGGCCCCGGACAGGAAGAACATGGAAAATATTTCAGCCCAGTGTTTTCAGGTGCCGCAGCAGCACGTTGGACACGTTGTCGCAGGACGCCTGGATCATGACGGCCCCGATGTTCTGAGCCACGCCGGGCATACCGTACACCACGGAGGACTCCTTGTCCTGCCCGATGGTATAGGCCCCCTTCTTGCGCATTTCCAGCAGGCCGTGGGCACCGTCCTGGCCCATTCCGGTCATGATGATGCCCACCATCTTGCAGGTGACGGTTTCCGCCATGGAGTAGAACATGGCGTCCACAGAGGGGCGGTGGCCGCTGACCTTCTCGCCGGGGGTGCAGTTGACGGTGTACCGGGTGCCGATGCGCACCACCCGGCACTGGAGGTCGGCGGGGGCGATGAGGGCCAGGCCCCGGCGCAGCTCGTCGCCGCTCTGGGCCTCCCGCACCTCCATGGCGCACAGGCGGTCCAGACGCTCGGCGTACATTTTGGTGAAGCCGGGGGGCATATGCTGGACGATGACCATGGGGGGTATGTCGGCGGGGAGCCGCTTCATCACCGCCAGGGTGGCCTCGGTGCCCCCGGTGGAGGCCCCCAGGCCGATGATCACCCGGTCCAGGCCGGGGCTGTTTCCCAGCCGGGGGATGGCCCCGGCGGGAGTCTCCGCCCGTATCCCGGAGGGCACGCCGGTGGGGCGCACCCGGGCGGCGGCGGCCATGACCACCTTCTGGGCCAGGGCGGCCAGGAAGGTGGTCTCGCTGGTGCCGTGGTCGTCGGGCTTGCGGACAAAGTCCACCGCGCCCACCGCCAGAGCGTCGAACACCTTCAGGTTCAGGGAGGACACCAGGATCACGGGGATGGGGTGGGTGGGCAGGTACTCCTTGAGGAAGTCGATGCCGCTCTGCCCGGGCATTTCCACGTCCATGGTGATCACGTCGGGCTTGTACTGGGGGATTTTATTTTTAGCGTCCAGGGTGTTGATGGCGTAGCCCACCACCTCCAGGCGGGGGTGGGCGGACAGGCCCTTGATGATCAGGCTCCGGGCGACCATGGAGTCGTCTACCACCATGACGCGGATTTTGCGCAGGCTGGCAGGGTTAGTCATAGGAAAGAGGACCTCCTCTTACTTAAAAAGTACCGGGCCGATCGGCGTGTGCGGATCGGCCCGGCTGATCAGCATTTGAACCTGTATTTACAGCCGAAGATGCTGGGTGGGCGAGGGACTTTTTCGCCAGACAAGGCGCGTTTTCGCAGGAATACTTTGTGTATTGCAAGAAAACGCAACGCGGTATGGCGGAAAAAGACCCGCCCACACAGCGTTTGAGGTTGTGAATACAGGTTCTTATTTCTGGAAAGTGGACGGGGCCAGACGCCGGTAGGGGGAATTCGCGCTGAGGTTCTCCGACTTGCTGATGAGCAGGTAGCCGCCGGGGACGGTGGCGTCGTAGAACCGCTGGACCAGGGCGTCCTTGGTGGGCTGGTCGAAATAGATCATCACGTTCCGGCAGAAGATCACGTCGAACTTCCGGCGGAAGTGGATGGGGTCCATCAGGTTGAAGGGCTGGAAGATCACGTTGTCCCGCACCTTGGGGGCCACCTGGTACTGTCCGCCGGCCTGGGGGACGAAATACTTCTTCTTCCAGTCCGGGGGGATGGTGTCGGGCAGCTCGTACACGCCCTTCTTGGCGGCGGTCATGGCCCGGTTGGAGATGTCGGTGGCCAGCAGCCGGGTGTCCCACTGGGACGCCTGCGCGCCCAGGTAGTCGAACAGGAACATGGTGATGTTGTAGGGCTCCTCCCCGGTGGAACAGCCCGCGCTCCAGATGGCCAGGGTTTTGTCCCGCTGGTGCCGCTGGACGATGTCGGGGATGATCTTCTGGCAGAACAGATCCAGGTGCTCCTTCTCCCGCATGAAGAAGGTGTAGTTGGTGGTGAGCTTATCCAGCAGCAGGGTGATCAGGTCGTTGTCCTTGGTCTGGATGACCTGGTTGACGAAGTCGGTGAAGCTGGTGTAGCCCCGCTGCTTGATGGAGGTGGACAGGCGGCCGGTGATGAGCTGCTTTTTCTGGCTCAGGTCGATGCCGTAATTGCCCTGGACGAACTTCACCAGGCGGGTGAAGTCCGCGTCGGTAATGGTCATGGGGTTAAATGCGCCGCCCCCGGCTCCCGTGTTAATCATGGGGCAGGAGCTGCTCGCAGTCCAGCACCATCATGGTGCCTGATCCATCGGGCAGGGAGCACATACCGGACACCAGGAGCTGCGCGCTGTTGGCGGGCAGGGGGTGGATATTGGCCCTGGGAATGTCCAGCATTTGATCCACGCCGTCCACCAGAATGCCCAGCTGCACGTCCCCCAGGTTGATCACCACCACCAGGCTGTCCTCCTCCCGGGAGGGCAGGCCCATCCGGGAGCAGATGTCCAGGATGGGGATCATCTGGCCGCGCATATTGATGATGCCCCGGATAAAGCCGGGCACCATGGGAAGGTAGGTGATCACCTGGTTGTTCAGGATCTCCACCACGTCCTCGGCGATGACGCCCAGCTTCAGGTGGGCGGCCATGAAAATCAGGTATTTTTGGGAGTCCACCCCGTCGTCCACGACGTTCAGGGCCTCCATCTCGTCCTCGCGGGCGAACATGACTTCATTGCTCATGGTTTTCTCTCCTCATATGCCCCGGGAGGCCGTATACAGGCTGGCCACGTCCAGGATGATGCTGATGCTGCCGTCGCTGCGCAGGGTACAGCCGTTGATGCCGTAGTTCTTCACGTTGAAGCTGTTCACGTAGGCGGGCAGCTGCTTCACCACCACCTGCTGCTGACCCAGCAGCTCATCCACGAACAGGCAGTAGGAGTGGTCCCCCGCCTCCAGCCAGAGCAGCACGCCGTCCTCCACCTCGGTGCAGCCGCCCTGGAGCTGGTACAGCTCCCGGGCCCGGACGATGGGATAGAAGTCGCCCTGGCACTTGATGATCTCGCCCTGGCTGGAGTCGTGGATCACATCGCCCTTGGAGATCTTCATGGTGGACAGGATGTTGTTGATGGGGATGGTGAAGATGGAGTCGCCCACGGACACCTCCATGCCGTCCATGATGGCCATGGTCAGGGGGATGCGGATGGTAGTGGTCATGCCGTGGCCCAGCTCGCTGGAGATGGACACGGAGCCGCCCAGCTCCTCCACGCCCCGCTTCACCACGTCCATGCCCACGCCCCGGCCGGAGAACTCCGTGACCTCGGTGTTGGTGGAGAAGCCGGGGGCCAGCAGGAAGTTGAGGATCTCCTTGTGGCTGTAGTCCACGTCGGGGGAGGCGATGCCCTGGCGGATGGCCTTGGCCAGCACCGCCTCATCGTTCACGCCCCGGCCGTCGTCAATGATCTCGATGATGACCTCGCTGCCGGTGTCCCGGGCGGACAGGAGGATCTCGCCCACGGGGTCCTTGCCGGCGGCGACGCGCTCCTCCTGGGTCTCCTCGATGCCGTGATCCATGGAGTTGCGCACCATGTGCATGATGGGATCGCCGATGTTGTCCACGATGGTCTTGTCAACCTCGGTATTTTCCCCCACCAGGGTGAGCTTGCAGGGGCGGTTGAGCTTCTTGGTCATGTCCCGGACGATCCGGGTCATTTTCTGGAATACGCTGGACACCGGCACCATCCGCAGGGACATGGACACGTCCTGGAGCTCGTCGGTGAGCTTGCGCAGCTGGCGGGCGGACTTGGAGAAGGCGTCCAGGTTCAGCCCCTTCAGATCGGGGGAGGAGGTCACCATGGACTCGGTGATGACGATCTCGCCCACCACGGCGGACAGCTGGTCCAGCTTGGACAGGTTGACGCTGATCAGCGTCTCCTTGGGATGCTGCTGCTGGGCGGGGGCCGCGCTGGCGGCGGGGGCGGCGGCCTTGGCGGGGGCCGCGCTGGCGGCGGGAGCCGCGCTGGCAGCCGGGGCCGCGCTGGCGGCGGGGGCGGGGGCCGGCTCCTCCACCGGGCAGTCGTAGGACTGGTAGCCCTGGACGGAGCCCGCGCTCTTGATCACGGACACCGCGCCGTCCCGGGCCTGGGCGGACCGGAACATCATGTGGAAGCCGTGCTCGATAATGGTTTCCGAGGTGGCGGAATTGGTCTCCACATCGGGGGGATCAAAGGTGAACTCCGTCTCCTCGCACACGTCCTTCACGGAGGTGACCAGCATGAAAGCCCGCAGGCTCTCCATGCCGCAGCCCTCCTCGAAGTTGACCTGGAGGCCGAAGGGGAACCCCGCGGCGGACACAGGCTCGGGCGCGGGGCCGGCAGGGGCCGCCGCCGGGGCGGGCTCCGGCTGGGCCGGCTCCTCTCCCTTAATTTTAGAAATCAGGGTATTAATATTTGTCAGGAAACTGTCGATATCCTTATCAAGAGGTTCGCCGGATTCCACCTTCTCGACCTCGCCCCGGAAGAAGTCGATGGACTGGAACACCACGTCGAACAACGCCGGCCGGTTCTCCTCCGACACCACGGACATGGTCCCCTCCCGGATGATGAAGAACATATCCTCAATCCGGTGGGCCACCGTGGCCAGGGAGTCGAACTCCATCATGGCGGAGGAGCCCTTGATGGTGTGCATGATGCGGAAGATTTCGTTTACGTTCTCCTGGGAGAAGGTATCCGCCTTTTCCGCCTCCAGCACGATTGTCTCCAGCTGTTCCAGCAGGGTGCCGGTCTCGTAGATGTACATATCCAGGATTTCGTTTCCGCTGCCCATAAAAAGCACCACCTCAGTAAAAATCTTTTATCTTTACTATTATCGGCAGGGCGCGGATGAAAATTAAGTAGGTTTTCTAAGTTTTATCTCAGGGGGTTGAAATATGGCCGATCTTTTAGGCGCGACCAACCCGGTGCCGGGTTATGACAATACAAACGTCAACCGAAACATTCCGATTTCTCCCAATAATAACCAGGTCCAGAACGTCCCAGACCTGGACCGGGTGACCGGGGCGGACCACCGCACCGAACAGCAGGACGCCGGACAGGCGGGGGAGAAGATCCGGTACGACTCCAATTACCAGACCTTTATCCAGCAGCTCCGCCAGGGGCAGGACGGGGTGAAGGTGCTGGCCAAGCTCCTGGCCCGGGAGGGGACGGTGGTCACCTCCGGCATGAGCGAGGGCATCGCCGAGGAGATGTCCCAGATCATGGGCCTGCTGAAGATGGATCAGGGACAGCTCCTCCAGTTTCTCAGCGCGCAGATGAAGGCAGGGACCCGTTTCGGCGGGGCCCTGTTTGCCCTGCTTAGGAACGCCTACGCCCGGGCGGATTCCGCCGGGGTCCGGGGGGACATCCTGAATTTCCTGAAAAGCTACAGCGACTTTTCCTCCACCGCCCACATCGAGGGCAACCTGCTGCGCAACCTGGCCGGGATGGCGGACGCCATGCCCGCCAGCTGGGGGGATAAGCTGCGCCAGCTGCTGGCCCAGCTGGAAAACGGCGTCGCCGCCGGGGACCGGCAGGGGAACCTGAACCTGATCCAGCAGGAGGTGTTCCCCTTCATGTCGTCCTACGTGAGCACCACCCACGACCTGGGCACCCCCCGGGAGCTGCTGAGCCTGCTGGCCCTGGACGTGGCCCGGTACGAAAACGGCTCGGAGGAGAAGCTCACCGAGGCCTTCCACCAGCTGGCGGGGTATGGGACGCTGAAAAGCGTGCTGGGGGCCATCGACGACAAGGCCCTGCTGAAGCTGCTGCAGGGCAGCCAGTTCAACGAGGGCACCAGCGCGGCCCGGTTCGCCGACCACCTGGCCGCCGCCGCCGCCCGGGCCCTCCGGGGGGAGGGCAGCGCGGAGGTCCAGCAGACCTTCCGGAACCTGGTGTCCGCCATGCTGGTGAACGAGAGCGTGTATATGCCCCTCAACCACTTCCTGATTCCCCTGGAGCAGGACGGGCGGAAGCTGTTTTCCGAGCTGTGGGTGGACGCGGACGCCGAAGACAAGAAGAACGGCCGGGGCGGGGACGGGAAGTGTATGCGCTTCCTGTTCAAGCTGGACGTGGAAAAGGTGGGGCTGTTCGACGTGATCCTCACCAGCCGGGACAAGGAGGTGGAGGTGGCGGTGGCCTGCCCGCCGGGGGTGGCCCCCTTCTCCAGGGAGATTGAAAAGACCGTCTCCCAGATCCTCACCCGGAACGAGCTGACCCCGGTGGGGGTGAGCGTGCGGAAGATGGAACGTCCGGTGACCCTTACCGAGGTGTTCCCCAAAATCTTTGAAGGGAAGAACAGTGTCAATGTCAAGGTATGACGGCAGACGGAACCCGTCCAAGAAGGCGGTGGCCCTGCAATACGGGCCGGGGGACGGCGCGCCGGTGATTGTGGCGTCCGGCATGGGCTACATGGCGGAGAAGATCGTGGAGGTGGCCGCGGACAGCGGCGTGCCCATCTACGAGGACAACTCCCTGGCGACGATCCTCACCCAGCTCCAGCTGGGCCAGGAGATCCCGGAGGAGCTGTATAAGGCCATTGTGGAGATCTATGTGTATTTCCTCCACTTCGACCCCGGCGGGGGCGGGAAGCAGGAGGAAAAGGAGCCCCCCGCCCGGGAGGGCGGCGGGGACACCCCGGAATAAGGAGGAGCGGGAATGGCACAGGAACAGAAAAGCAGCATCTACCTGCTGCTGGACGAGGTGGGCAACGCCCTGGCCCAGGTTCGGCCCCAGGGACCGTCGGCCACGGAGGGGAGCCTCTGGCAGCTGGTGGTGATGAACGACAAGATCGACGAGGTGCTGGAGTACAAGCAGTTCAAGCTGCTGTCCATCGAGGACAGCAGCCCCTCCTACGAGGGGACGCTGGTGCGCCACCGGAACGACATCATCCAGCTGGAGGTCCGCAAGACCGCCGCCGCCGGCAACGATATGCGCAAAAACCTGCGGGTGCCGGTGCAGGTGGACAGCTTCGCCTACCCGCTGAGCGGGAGCTGGCGGGGCCGCCGGGCGGTGGAGACCCACGATTTGAGCTGCGGCGGCGTGGCCTTCTTCTGCGACCGGGAGTTCCAGGTGGGGGAGCAGTTCGAGGTGGTCATACCCGTCACCAGCGAGCCGCTGGTGGTGAAGGGCCAGATCCTCCGCCAGCGGACCGTGGACGGCCGGGAGGACACCCTCTACGCCGCCAAGTTCATCGACCTCTGCAACGACGAGGAGACAATCCTGCGGGAAGCGGTATTCAACCTCCAGCTCTCCGGGCGGCCCAGGCGGACGGCCCGGTAGCGATACAAGCCCCAACGATACGGACAGGCGCGCCCGCGGTGCGGACGGGCCGGAAAGGAAAGGTCACTTCTCATGAGCAAACAACGTACACATGGAGGCATACGCCGCCTGGTCTCCGGCCTGCTGTGCCTGGCCCTGATGCTGGGCCTGCTGCCGTCGGGGATCATCCTCCCCGCCCAGGCCCACTGGGCCGACCCCTACGGCCAGAAGCTGGTGGAGTGGGGCGTGATGCGCGGCGATATCAGCGGGAACCTCAACCTGGCCAAGCCCATCACCCGGGCGGAGCTGGTCACCATGATCAACCGCGCCTACGGGTACACCCGGAAGGCGGGGGTACCCTTTACCGACGTGCCCTCCTCCAAGTGGTACGCAGACGATATCGACATCGCCTATAACGCGGGCTACTTCAAGGGCGTCTCGTCCAACCGGGCGGCCCCGGAGTCCAACGTCACCCGGGAGCAGGCGGCGGTGTTCCTGGCCCGGAACCTGATGCTCCAGGAGACCGTGGGCGAGACCCTGGGCTTCTCCGACACCCGCACCCTCAGCGAGTGGAGCCGGGGCCTCATCGGCGCGGCCGTGAAGGAGGGCGTGCTGAACGGCTACGCCGACGGCAGCTTCAAGCCCCAAAGCAACATCACCCGGGGCGAGCTGGCGGCCATGCTGGTGCGGGCCATCGGCACCCCCGTGGACAAGGCGGGGGACCACGCCCTGGGCCACGTGTACGGCAACGTCACCCTGAACACCTCCAACGTGAACCTGCGCAACACCACCATTTACGGCAACCTGTACCTCACCGGCGGCATCGACCTGGGCCACGTGCTGCTGGAAAACGTCACCGTGCTGGGACGGATCGTGATCAGCGGCGCGGGCGAGGCCATCGAGGGCCAGGAGAGTATCGTCCTGCGCAACGTGGAGGCCGAGGAGATGGTGGTGGACAGCCTGAGAACCCATACGGTCACCATCCGGGTGCAGGGCGTCACCGACATCCCCCTGACTACCGTGCGGGCCAACTCCTTTATCAACGACGCCTCCTGGGACGGCTACGGCCTTGCCAGGATTGAGCTGCGGGGCGAGCCGGGACGGAAGTTCCAGCTGGCGGGCAGCATCAAGGAAGTGGTGAACTACACCCCGGCCTCCGACCTCCAGTTCGTCAAGGGCTCGGCGGAGAAGGTCACCGTTGACGAGGAGGCCATCGCCTCCAACGTGCTGGTGGACAAAAATACCCGGCTGGACCAGCTGAACCTGGACGTGGGCACCACCGTTACCGGCCAGGGCGACATCAAGAACCTGAACGTGGCTTCCTCCGGCAGCGTTGTGGAGCAGCTGCCCGATCAGATCGTCATCCGCCCGGGCATCGACGCCGACATCGACGGCACCGTCATGGGCAACAGCGACGCCGCGGAGCTGTCCGCCGAGCCCCGGCTCAACGCGGGCTATCCCTATATGAAGAACGTGTCCCCCAACCAGGCGGACGGCGTGTTCAGCGGCAGCAAGCCGGGCACCATCTACTGGGCCATCTCCGCCGTGGCGGACGGTTCGGTGAGCGAGGAGGATCTGATCGAGAACCCGGCCTACGGCGGGAACATCTTCCAGGAGCAGGCCGGGGCCATCAACACCACCAGCGCGAATACGGAATATATCAGCAAGGTGGAGCAGCTGGAGCCGGACGGCTCCTACTACGTCAGCGCGATCCTGGTGGACGGCCGGGGCAAGCGCAGCCCCCTGAAGGTGGCGGCGTTTACCACTCCGGACGACACCAAGCCCGCCTTCGTCAAGGATCCCACCCTGACCAAGAACACCACCGACACCACCCAGGCCACCGTGATGGCCAACAAGAGCTGCCTGCTGTACTGGGCCCTGCTGCCCACGGGGGCCCAGGCCCCCACCCCCCAGGAGTTCAAGACCGGGTCCCTGGGCGGAAACTACGGCTACGGCTCCCTGAGCCTGATGAAGAACGCGGAGATCTCCGTCACCGTCAACCGGCAGAAGCTGCGGGAAAAGACCACCTATGACCTGTTCCTGTGGCTCACCGACCACAACGGCGCGCAGAGCATGGACGCCCCCTTCAAGATCACCTTCACTACCCCGGACGAGACGCCCCCCGTGGTCACCGCCCCCACCCAGGTGCCCCCCTACGGCGCGGACTTCGCCAACGTCCAGTTCTCCATGAACGAGGCCCCCGCCACCCTGTTCTGGGCCGTGGTGCCCGAGGGCGACACCACCTTCATCGTGCCGGGCGACACCCCCGAGGAGACCGCCGAGATCATGTCCGACCTGCGCACCAAGATCAAGGTGGAGGGTGCCGGGGACAGCGTTACCTCCAGCGGCAATACCCCGGTGGCCACCGCCTATGCCAACATCGCCTTCCAGATCGGCAAGCTGGACACCGCCAAGACCGGAACCAACAGCTACACCATGTACTACGTGGGCAAGGACGCCGCCGGGAACTACTCCGACCGGGTGCAGTCCATCACCATCAAGACCCTGGACACCACCCCGCCCGAGGTGGAGCAGCAGTTCACGGAGGCGGTGGAGGGCAGGCCCCGGGCCAGCAGCTCCATCAAGCTGGTGTTCAGCGAGACCGTCAAGGGCGGCGCGAAGGAGGGCGGCAAAACCTTCCTGGACTTCTACCAGGACGTGCTGGACGCCACCGACGATCCCACCCGGAAGACGGCCAGGGATAATCTGGCTGCCGAACTGGCCACCCACATTAAAATGTACTACGTGCCCCGGAGCGGCCAGCCCCAGCTGCTGGAGCCCAAGGGGGACGGCCAAACGGATACTAATTGGGTTATCGACTTCCACAACGCCCAGGTGACCTTGGAAAACGGCAAGATGATCATCACCCTGCCCAACAACGAGCCCCCGGACGACAGCGCGCTCCAGCTGGACAGCGGAGCCACCTATTACTTCCAGCTGCTGGGCGTGTATGACAACGCCTTCCGGCCCAACGGCTTGGCCGATGACCCGAACGGCAATTACAAGCTGGACAACTTCACCACCATCTACGGGCAGGTGGAGCTGGCCCAGAATACCAGCCTGACCAAGATTCCCGATACGGACACGAGCTATGGCGGCATCCGCCTGGATATGTGCGTGGAGGTGAAGCCGGAGTCCACCAGCAAAATGCCGGACACCGAGTATTGGGACATGGTGATCTGGAGCAATATCGGCGTGGACGTGAGGATCTACTGGCAGAAAGACAATGAGGCATGGCAGCTGCTGAACGGCACCGCGGAGATCCCCATTGAGCCCGCGGGCATCGGCCTGGGCACCCGGCGGGAGCTGTCGAACAACGCCAGCAAGCTCCTCAATCCCGTCAACAGCACGCTGGAGGAGGGCCACACCTACCGCTACGGCATCCACATTACCCGGGTGGGCAATATTAAGGAAACCAGTGAGACGGAGGAGCCCCAGGACTGGAGCGAGCTGGTCACCCTGCGGTTCAGCCTGGTGGCGGGTACCTCGGGCGACATCACAAACCTGTCCCGGAATGTGTCCCAGAATTACGATAACTTCGTGAACAAGGAAAACCGGGCCACCGAGATCGGCATTGAGTACCTCCAGACGGGCACCCGGCGGATTCTGGAATACCCCAAGCAGTTCAACGACACCCGGGTGCCGGACTTCTCCAGCGGTATGCCCCAATTCGAGGCCGGATCCGGCACCATCGTCATGAAGGCGGGGCTGGCGCGCCCGGGCAGGGTGTACTGGGTGGCGGCCCCGGTGGGCACCATTGTCACCGGAGTGGAGGCCGGAAAGCCCATCAACTCCACCAATGACGGCAGCAACGGAACCATCAATTCTCCCTTCTATATTCCTACGAGCGGCACCGATCGGGAAGCGAACAAGAACAGCATCCATTTCATGGCTGGAAGCACGCTTTCGGACGGCACCACAACCAAGGAGTACGCCTCCCCCTACTACCGGGATATCACCAACGGCAAGGAGGTTTTCGCCAACTACCCGGATGTGAAAACGGGGGTTGAGGAGCTGAGCGTGGCGGTAAGCGACATCGAGATCAAGGGCTTGAAGCCGAAAACGTGGTACTATATCTACATTGTGCGGGAAGGCGGCGGCGATCCCAGCCACATCGTGGAGATCTACCGGGTGCAGACCACCGAGGTCAAGGTGCCCTCCATTGTGGTGAACGGCACCAATACCACCGCAACCATGACGCCCAGCGAGGACTGTGAACTGTCCTTCGCCTTAGTGGAGTATAACAGCCTGCCCGACTATATTCGGAACGCTACCGGGAGCGCGGCTACCGTTCTTCAGCAGATGATGGAGAGACAGACTGGAACCAGTGGCCCCAGTAAATTCGATGTAAACGGGAACGAGGATGTAAAGAAGAAGGTGGCGGAGTATGTGCTGGGCACCGCCGGGGGAATGGGCGAGGGCTATGCCGGAAGCTGGACGCTTCCAGACGGTGATAAGTACAAGGATCCCATTTCGGCGGGCCAGCAAGTGACCTGGAATTTTGAGGAGCAAATGACCTCGCCCAAGTCGGAGTATGTATTGCTGGTGATCGCGCGGCACCAGTACGGCGGCACGGACGGCGCGGATTACGGCTTCAGCGCGATCCGGGCTTTGTATACCCCGGACAAGGTGCCGCCGGAGTTCCAGGGGACGGATAAAGAGTCGAATTTCCTGGTGGCAGCTGTGAATCCTGATGGCGTAACCCCAGGGGACCAAGGCTGGAAAAATCATCCCGAGGACTACACCTATTCCGGGAGCGTTGGTATCAGCTTCAGCAAGGATATTTTCTACCTTGAGGGCGGCGTCCGCTATACCATCGTCTACGGTACTGCCGGGAGTGGGCAGAAAAAACTTGGCGATCTGCTCGGCGGAACCGCCATACAGCTTGGCACCGCGACGGTCAAGGCTACAACGGGGACAGTGGGGGCCTCTTTTGTGCTGGAACTCGATGAGATAAGGCCCTACCAGCAGATCATCATTTTCTCTGGCGGAGAAGTCAGCAACGGAAGCAGTTACACAATGAAATACAGGCTTACGCTTACCTTTGACCCCACGCTCACACAGTATGACTATGGAAACGCAGTATCGCCCAATGGTGCGCCGATTGTTCCCGGCTTCCGTGTGACCAAGAGCGAAATTTGACCCCCCCGGAGCGGGCGGCTCTGCCGCCCGCTCCCCACAACACAAACCGCGCAAAGGAGTACCGATTATGAAACGAAACAGTTTGCGCCGCCTGGGGGCGTTGGTGCTGTCGCTGGCCCTGACGCTGTCCCTGGCCCCGCCCGTGTGGGCGGCGGATCCGGCAGATCTGTCGATCACTGGCCCCAATGAGGTTGAGAAGGGAAAAAGCATTGAACTGAATGCCACATGGAAGCAGGGGGTGGTAGAACCCACGGGGGTCAGCTATCAATGGAGTTTACCTCCCACTGTTACAGGTGTGTCTCTGACGAAAGAAACAGAGGCCAAAGTGACGGTAACAGCGGATAACACGGCGGCCGAAGGGGATGTGGAGGTTACACTCAAAGCCGATTGGACGGATGGTACAGCTCAAACCGCCACCGTCACATACAATGTGAAGGTAAAAGCAGCTTCCACCACCCCAGATCCCGGCCCCACCGCTCCCCCCACCGCCGACCCCGCCGTGACCATCACCCCCCCAAAAAAGACCACCTTCGGCCTTGGGGAGTCCGTCACCCTCACCACTGTAGCGGCCAACGTGCCCGCCGGGGCGAATGTGGCCTATCAGTGGACGGCGAATGGGCTTACGGTGAAGCCCGTCGGGAACGGAAGCAGCTGCACCCTGACCGGGAATACGGCGGGGAGCTTTACGGTCAAGGTGACCATGACCGTTGAGGAGACAGACGGAACCATGAAGACCTATGAGGATACGATAACGCTGAGCTGGGAGGAGAAGGCCGTATCCGGCCTCAGCTTCAGCGGCGGCGACACCGCCCTGGTGAAGGGCCGGGACGACCCCAACCCCTGGGAGCTGACGGTGAACGTCATCCCCGCCGGGGCCGACCCGGGGGATCAAATTGAGTGGGAGATCCGCAGCAAGGACCTGAGCCAGGACGCCTCCGAGGTGCTGGCACTGCCCAAGCAGTCGGGCAGTCCGGACGATCCGGACGCCCCGTCCGGCTCCTACACCGGCGGCAAAACGGTGAAGCTCACCAGCGTAGGCCCCGGCGAGGTGACGGTCACCGCCCGCTATGGCAATTACGAGGCCCACAAGGACGTGATCGTGTCCGGCATCGTGCTGAACGCGTCGGAAACCTCCATGCAGGTGGGCGAGACCGTGGTGCTGGCGGTGGAGAAGATGTTCGGCTTCGCCTCCAGCGGCGCGGCCTACGACGTGGCCTGGAGCAGCTCCGACCCCAGCACCGTCACGGTGATCAACGGGGAGCTTCAGGCGTGGAAGCTGGGCAGCGCGGTGATCACCGCCAACAAGAACGGCTACACCGCCACCTGCCGGGTGGTGGTGAAGGAGGACGAGGAGGCTGTGATCAGCGGCATCTCCGCCACCACCAGCGAGCCGCTGACCTTCGATACCCTGTACCAGAAGCTCAGCGAGATCAGCATCAAAAAGACCCAGGTGCTGGACGCCAACAAAAACGAGCTGGAGCCCGGCTCCCCCCTGCACTACATCACCAACGTGAAGGTGCCCACCGAGCAGGGCACCCTGTACTACAATTACGATTCCGAGTCCAACACCGGCGCGGGGGTGGGCTCCACCGACCGCTTTGCCTACCAGCGCACCGCCTCCATCCAGCAGACGCTGGATAAGCTGTACTTTGTGCCCAAGCAGGGCTACAACGGCGTGGCGGAGATCACCCTGGTGGGCTGGGCGGAGAACGGCTCGTCCTTCTCCATCACCGTGAAGGTGGACGTGGCGGGCTCCCAGGGCATCCGGTACAAGACCACCTCCGGCAAGCCCGCCTACTTCCTGGGCAGCGACTTCAACGCCTACTGCCGGGTGCGCACCGGGCGGGACCTGAGCTATGTCACCTTTAACCTGCCCCAGTCCAGCCAGGGCGGGCTGTACTACGGCTATACCTCGGCGGGGCAGTACGCGGGGCGGGTGTCCACCAGCACCCAGTACGCCCGCACCGGACGCTACACCATCGACGACGTGTGCTTTGTGCCCACCGACGCTTTCGTGGGCGAGACCCGGATCAGCTACCGCTGTGTGGACACGTCGGGGAACGCCTTCACCGGAGAGGTGATCATCAACGTCACCCCCTCCGGCGCGATGGGGGAGACCGCCACCGTCCGCCAGACCGGACAGTGGGGCGAGCCGGTGCGGCTGCGGCCCGAGCTGTTCAACGCCGCCTGCCAGTCCACCATCGGGGACACCCTGGCCTATGTCCGCTTCCAGCTGCCCGCCTATGACAAGGGCGCGCTGTACTACAACTACCAGGGCGGCTCCGGCAGCCGGGTGGACAGCTCCAGCCGCTACTACTACAGCGGCAGTCCGGGGCTGGGCAGCGTCACCTTCGTGCCCGCCTCCAACGGCGCGGACCAGGTGGCTATCCCCTACACCGGGTACGGCGAGGGGGGCACCTCCTACACCGGAACCCTCTATATCACCCTGGGGGAGGAGGACCGCACCACCGTCCGCTACTCCATCGCCAAGGAGGAGACGGTGAGCTTCCAGTTCAACGACTTCAACGAGGCGGCCCTGCTCCAGATGGGCACCAGCCTGGAGTATATCGAGTTCCGCTTCCCCGAGGAGCTGTCCTTCGGCACGCTGTACTACGATTACCGGGGGGAGGACTACAACTACCCGGCGGCCCCGGATACGCCCTACTACCGGGAGCCCAAGGAGCACTGGCAGCAGCGGCTGGACCGGATCTCCTTCCACGCCGGGACCACGGCGGGCAGTGCCAATATCCCCTTCACCGCCTACTCCGCCGAGGACAAGGCGGGGAACCGCAAGTCCTTCCAGGGCACGCTGGTGCTCCAGGTGGGGGCGGCGTCCCCGGCGGACATCACCCTGTCTGGGTACACCTCCGGGCAGTTCTGGCTGTCGGCCTATGAGATCGGCCGGGTGTGCGCCCCGGTGATGAACCAGGGCCTGTCCTACATCCAGATCACGGGCCTGCCCGATCCCGAGGAGGGCGTGGTGTACTACGGCTACCAGGGCTTCAAGACGGGCAGCGAGGTGAAGCGGGGCGACCGCTATTACTGCATGGGCGCGCCCAACATCGACCAGGTGAGCTTTATCCCCCGGGGCGGCTTTTCCGGCCGGGCGGAGATCACCTACATCGGCTACAGCACCGACGGCAAGGAGCAGGTGAGCGGCAAGATTGTGCTGAACGTGTCCCAGCGGTTCACCACCCAGCTCTATAACGACATGGGCCGCCACGGCTGGGCGGTGGACGCGGTGGAGTTCCTCAGCCGGAACGGCACGGTGAACGGCGTGGGCGGGGGACGCTTCAACCCCACCGGGCCCATCACCAAGGGGGACTTTGTGCTGATGCTGGTGCGTGCCTTCGGCTTCAAGGCCGACGGCACGGTGACCTATTCCGACGTGCCCGCCGGCAGCTACTACGCCCAGGCCATCAGCATCGCCACTCAAAAGGGGATTGCCAGCGGCTGGAACGGGCGGTTTGATCCGAAGTGGGTCCTCACCCGGCAGGAGGCCATGCTGATGATCTACAAGGCCCTGAAGGCGGACGGGCACCCGCTGAACAACGGCCTGACGGCGGACCTGGACGCCTTCCGGGACAGCAAGGACATCGAGCCCTCCGCCCGGACGGCGGTGGGGGCGTTGATCCTGCTGGGCGTGGTGCAGGGGAACGGGGACGGAACCCTGCGGCCCCGGGCCACCCTGAGCCGGGCGGAGACGGCCAGCCTGATGCACCGCCTGATGACAATGCCCGGCAGCGCGGGATGACAATGCTGTAAAAGGAGGTCTTGGGTATGGCGCAGACGCTCCAGAAGGGTCCGCCCGTGGATCTGGGCCTGCGGCCCGGGATGGCGGTGGAGGTGCTGAACCTGGAAAACCGCCTGATCCGGGTGACCCGGGTGGAGAGCTATCAGAACGGGGCGGTGATCCTCCGGGACGCCAAGGGGGACGACCTGCCCCGGATGGTGTATAACCAGGAGCTGAAGCTGCGGTACTTTCACAACGGGGAGAGCACCCTGCTGCTGGGCAAGATCTGCGGCAGCACCGACCAGATCTGGAAGGTGGACCGGATGGAGAGTAAGTTCTTCAAGGAACAGCGGGCCTTCTTCCGCCAGCGGATGACCACCCGGGCACTGGGCAAATGCCACCGCCGCTCCTCCCGGGGGATTGTGGCCAAGGAGGGCTACCCCTGCCGGGTGGTGGACGTGAGCGCGGGAGGACTGCTGCTCCTCAGCGGCGAGAGCTTCGCCCTGGGGGACCGCCTGGTGATCACCGGGCTGGAGCTCACCCCGGCCATGGCTCCCTTCACCTTCCAGTGCCAGGTGCGCCGGGCGGGGGGACGGGAGGGCGGCCTGGTCCGGTACGGCTGCCAGTTCGAGGCCCTGCACCCCAGGGAGCAGGACCGGCTGCTCCAGGCCATCTTTACCGTTCAGCGGGAGGAGATCCGGCTGCAAAAGGATCAGGCGGCCCGGTAGGGCCGTCCGTCCTCCGGGGAAACACCCAGTCAATGGAAAACGCGCGGCCCCGCCGGAAACGGCGGGGCTGCGTTTTTTCCGCGCCTACCGGGGAGATTCGGCGTTTTGACGGAAGGGGGCAGGCTGAAATAGCCAATTTTGCACCTTTGTGATGGAAAATCAAAAAGATAAGGGGAGAAATCCACGGAGTATCTGCCAAAACCTCGGAAAAATGGGAGGTGAAGATTGTGGAAATCACCCCTTGCAATTACCGGGGGAAGGGCTATAATAGGGCAAACGTGGGTGGGGAGGCACCCGTGGGCCGGGCGTCGCCCGGGGAAAGACATCCACCACCCCGCCTTGGAAGGAGGCATTTTCCACATGACAAAGGATTTGACCAATGGCAGCCCCATGCGGCTGATTTTAAACTTCACCCTGCCCACCCTGTTCGGCCTGCTGTTCCAGCAGTTCTATAACCTGGTGGACGCCATGATCGTGGGCAAGCTGCTGGGCTCCCAGGCCCTGGGCGCGGTGGGCTCCACCGGCTCCATCAACTTCTTCGTGATCGGCTTCTGCCTGGGGGTGTGCTCCGGCTTCGCCATCCCCGTGGCCCAGAAGATGGGGGCCAAGGACTTCCCCCAGATGCGGCGGTTCGCGGCCAACGCCGCCTATCTCTCCGCCGCCATCGCCCTGGTGCTGACGGTGGCCACCGCCCTGTTCTGCGGCTCTATCCTCACCGCCATGGGCACCCCGGACGACCTGTATGCGGACGCCTACGCCTATATCTTCGTGATCTTCCTGGGCATTCCGGCGGTGTTCCTCTACAACCTGCTGGCCTGCGTCATCCGGGCCCTGGGGGACAGCCGGACCCCGGTGTATTTCCTGGCCCTGTCCGCCGGGCTGAACATCGTGCTGGATCTGGCCTTTATCCTGGTGTTCCACCTGGGGGTGGCCGGGGCGGCCATTGCCACAGTGGCGTCCCAGGGGGTGTCCGGCATCGCGTGCGCGATCTACATGGCGCGCCGCTTCCCCATCCTCCACGTGACCCAGGAGGAACGCCGCCCGGATCTGGACGCCTGCAAGACCCTGTGCGCCATGGGCCTGCCCATGGGACTGCAATACTCCATCACCGCCATCGGCTCCATCGTGCTCCAGACCTCGGTGAATGCCCTGGGCAGCCTGTACGTCACCGCCGTGGCCACCGGCTCCAAGGTGTACCAGCTCCTGGCCTGCCCCTTTGACGCCATGGGTTCCGCCATGGCCACCTACTGCGGGCAGAACGTGGGGGCGGGCCGTCTGGACCGCCTGCGCCAGGGGGTGCGCGCCTGCTCCCTGCTGGGGCTGGGGTACTCCGTGATGGCCTTCGCGGCCATGCTGTTCCTGGCTCCCCAGGCCGCCATGCTGTTTCTGGACCCCGCCGAGGGCGGGCTGGAGACGCTGGTGGCCCTCACCGCCCGGTATATCGTGGTGCTCACCGCCTTCTTCTTCCCCCTGGCCCTGGTGAACATCCTGCGCTTCTCCATCCAGGGGATGGGTTTCAGCGTGTTCGCCATCCTGGCGGGGGTGCTGGAGATGATCGCCCGGACGGCGGTGGGCTGGTTCTTCGTCCCCCACCTGGGCTTTAACGCCGCCTGCTTCGCCTCCCCGGCGGCGTGGATCTGCGCGGATCTGTTCCTCCTCCCCGCCTGCTTTGGGTGCATTACCCACCTTCAGCGGCGGCATCCCACGGCGGCGTTGGAAACCCTTTCCAAGACTGCCGTAAGCACCCAATAAGAGGCAAAAAGAGGATGGAATATCGCCTTGACAGGGGCGGGGAAGCTTGTTAAAATATTGAATAGCGGGCAGCGCGGGAAGGTTGGAAGGCCCTCCCGCGCTGCTTTTCGCCGTCCGTTTGGGGGACGGCGGGAGGGAAGCGACGGGCGGCGGGGCCGCCGGATTGGGGGGATTCGGGATGGAAGCGGAACACCAGAGGGAGCTGTGCCAGGTGCTGGCCGACCACGCGAAGCGGTATCCCCTGATGGCCCCCTGCGATGCAGTCAAGCTGATCTTCCAGAACGAGTTCGGCGGGGAGCACCTGATCTGCGAGCCCAGCGCGACCCTGGCCTGGCTCCGGGCGGAGCGGGCCTCCACCCCGGACGACCCCTCCGCCCTCCCGGTGGAGGAAATCGGCAACGGCATGGTGCGGGTGGCCTTGGCCGCGCTGGAATTTACCGACTGCGCGCTGCGGGCCTTGAACCGGGACTTTTTCCGGTCCGCCCAGCTCCACGTGGGGCGGCGGAAAACCTTTCTGGAGAAGCTGGACACCCTGCGCCAGCTGGCGGAGGGGCGGATCTTCTCCTTCACCCGGCAGGAGCTGGAGCGGTATCTGGAGGACTATGTGAAATCGGGCTGTGTCCCCTTGTCCCACAGCCCCGCTTACCGGGCGGCCTACCGGGTGGTGAAGCGGTCCCACTCCCTGGTGGCCCTGGCCTGGGAGCTGGAGCGGCTCCGGGACCGGGGAGAGGGGGCGGTTGTGGCCATCGACGGGCGGTGCGCCTCGGGCAAGAGCTCCCTGGCGGGCTGCCTGGGGAAGCGGCTGGGGGTCCCGGTGGTACATATGGATGACTTTTTCCTCCGCCCAGAGCAGCGCACCCGGGAGCGGCTGTCCCGGCCCGGGGAGAACGTGGATCACGAGCGGTTTTTGGAGGAGGTGCTGGCCCCCCTGCGGGCGGGGCGGGCGGCGGCCTACCGCCCCTGGTCCTGCCGGACCGGGGAGCTGGGCGATCCGGTGACGGTGGAGCCGGGTACGCTGGTGCTGGTGGAGGGCTCCTACTCCTGCCACCCAGAGCTGTGGGAGCACTACGCCCGCCGGGTGTTCTTGTCGGTGGAGCCGGAGGAGCAGCTGCGGCGGATTGCGGAGCGGGACGGGGCGGAGCAGCTGAAAAACTTCCGGGAGCGGTGGATTCCCCTGGAGGAGAAGTATTTCAGCGCGTTCCAGGTGGAGGATCGCTGCGACTACCAGCTGGAGGCATGAGACGAAAAAAGAGCTTCGGGAACTGTCCCGAAGCTCTTTTTCGGTTGGGGGTTACGCCACCGCGGAGAAGGGCACGCGGCTGTCCTGGCCCTCCTTGGGCTGCTGCTGGGCCTGCTGGCTGTCCGCCGCCTTGGTGACGGTGCGGGTGGTGCCGCCGGACACGTAGGCCGTGCCGCACTCCGGGCAGATGGCGGTGTGGTAGGTGACGGACTGGTTCACCACCTTGCGGCCCTCCTGGCGGGCCTTGGCCTGCTCCCGGACCACGTGCTCGTTCTCATGGCCCCGCACGGCGGAGGCCGCCTGCTCCGGGGCGATGTTGGTGGGGGTCTTGAAGGACACGCCGGGGTCGTCCGAGCCGTCCTGGTACTTGCGCTCCTTGCAGGTCTGGCACTCGCCCTCCTCCATGACCTCCTGGGCACTCTTGGCCTCCTGGGCGGCGGGATTTTCCACGCCGGGCAGGGGGTTCGACTTCTGGCCGGGGAGCTGGGGGGCCTTGGCGTCCCGGCCCTGGGCCTGGCCCGCGGCCTGGGCGGCGTTGGGATCGCCGGGCTGCTGAATCCGCATCCGCGCCGCCATGGCGGCGGGGTCGGAGTTGTAGCGCAGCATGGCGGAGGCGGCGGGGTCCTCGTCGGCGGACTGCACCGGGCGGGCCGGAGAGACGGGCTGGACGGGGCTTTCGGGCTGGGCGGCCTTTTGCAGGCCCCACTGGGGGGCGGTGCGCTGGGCGGTCTGGGCTTTATCGGGGCCTTGGGTCAAGGCCGCGCGGCTGGCGTAGGCCGCGCCGTAGGCGGCGTAGCTGCCGTAAGGGGAAATGGCGTTTAACATGGCGATCACCTCTCAGAGGATGGGCATACTGCCGTTACCTTAATTATAGCAGGGAGCCGGAAAAATGCAAGGGGGTTCCGGTGGAATCCGGGTACATTTTTCCCGGCCCGCCGGGATAATTTGACAAAATACGGCCCAGGTGGTATGATGAAATCGGTGCTGTCGTGAAAACGGTAGGCGGTTGGCTACACCGACCCGAAAGGGGGTGTAGAGAAATGCTGATTACTGTGACGTTTTATGTCCGTGAATGGGCGATAACGGTTCAGGTAAAATGCAGAAACCGCCACTCGGCCAAGTGACGGTTTCTTAGAACCATTTTAGAAAACCTTTACTGGGCCAACCGCTTACCGGCAGCACCTATGTTATATTATACACCACCGGGGCGTTTTGTCAAGTGCGCGGGATAATTTGACAAAATACGCCCCGGGTGGTATGATGAAACCGGTGCTGTCGTGAAAACGGTAGGCGGTTGGCTACACCGACCCGAAAGGGGGTGTAGAGAAATGCTGATTACTGTGACGTTTTATGTCCGTGAATGGGCGATAACGGTTCAGGTAAAATGCAGAAACCGCCACTCGGCCAAGTGACGGTTTCTTAGAACTTTCTAAGCAATCGCAAATTGGGCCAACCGCTTACCGGCAGCACCTATATTATATTATACACGGCCGGGAGGTTTTGTCAAGTACAGAGCGTCCCGGCGTTTCAGCTCCGGCGGGATTTTGGGTATGGATCCTTCACGTCGGTGAGGCCCACCAAGTAGTCCACGCTGGTTTTGTAGAACTCAGCCAGCTTGACGGCGTCCGCCAGCGAAAGCTCCAACAGCCCGCGTTCGACCTTTGAATAGTTGGATTGATAGCCGTGCAAGTATTCCGCAATCTGTTTTTGAGACAGATCAGCATCTTCCCGCAAATCCCGGATTCTCAGATACATAATTATCACCGACATCATGATAACGTAGTCTAAATTTACCTATTGACAAAAAGATAAAATTTATATACAATATCTTTTGGTGATAGTATATGGTAGATTACAAAGAGCTATACCACAAGATGTTCAACGCTTGCGAGAACGCCATCAACCTCCTCATCGCCGCCCAGCGGGAGTGCGAGGAGCGGGTCATATCCGATGGGGACGCCCCGCCGGGGGAAAACCTCACCGTACTGCCCCAGCCTGAAGATAAGGAATAAAAATTCCCTCCGCCCAGCGGAGGGAATTTTTATGCAGGTTCTTACAGCAGCCGCGCCTGCTCCAGCCGCCTGCGGACCGGAATGCCCACCAGCAGGGCGATTCCCATCTTGATCAGATCAAAGGGGATGAAGGGGTACACGCAGGCCGCCAGAGCCGCCCCCAGCCCCACCCCGGCCTGGACGCAGTACCAGGCGGTGCCGAAGGCGTACAGCACGGCGGTGCCCAGCACCAGCCCCAGAACCTGGACGGACAGGGCGGCCATCCGGCTCTTGCCGTCCTCCCCGGGGAAGCGGCGGAAGGACCACTGGATCGCCGCCCCCGCCAGCAGGGTCATGGGCAGATAGCCCACCAGATAGCCCCCCGTGGGGCCCAGCAGACGGGCCGCGCCCCCCATGTAGTTGCTGAACACCGGCAGGCCCGCAAAGCCTACCAGCAGGTACACCAGCACGCTGGCCGTCCCCTTGAGGCCCCCCAGCAGGCAGGCGGTCAGGTAGATGGCCAGGGTGCCCCCGGTGAGGGAGATCACCCCGATAGGAATGGAGATGGGGGCGATGACGCAGATCACCGCCGCCATCACCCCGCACAGGGCGAGCTGGCGGACATGGACCCGGGATGCAGCTGACATAAAGCATTCCTCCATTGTAAACTGATTTGCGTGTTTTAGTATACAATTAAGGGGCCAGCCTGTCAAGGGGGTGAGCAGGGTTTTCGGAAAATTTCTCCACGCGCCCGATTGATTCTGCCGGGGGTTTGTGATATGATATCAGGTGAGGTTTCGCGGTCCGGCCCGAGTGATGTTAGGGACAGCCGGACGGCTTTGGGAGGGATATCCATTGGACCTGATGGATCAGAAGATCAAGCATGAGGAGCTGTGGGGGGCGGAGCCCAACGCCACCGAGGATGAGCTGAGCGACATCATCGGTAGCCTGAGCCGCCTGTTTTCCTCCACCTACTATGTGAACCTGGAACAGGACACTTACCGCGCGGTCATCCAGCTGCGCCGGGTGGGGGACGTGCTGGGCAACGAGGTGAACTACACCTCCGCCATCCGCATTTATGCCCAGTATTTCGTCCATCCGGAGGATCAGGCGGAGTATTTGCAGGCGATGGACGTGGAAAACCTCCGCCGGGAGCTGCGCTGGTGGCAGCCCTGCGTGGCGGTGGAGTACCGCAGGCCGGCGGAGGAGCCGGGCAAGTGGGACTGGGTGCGGGCCAGCGCGGTGCTGGCCCGGGCGGGGGAGGACGACGCGCCGCTTACCGCCGTCTATGTAGCCCAGGACATCAGCAGCGGCCGCCGCCTGCCCAACACGTGACTGTCCTCCGCCTGCGGCTGTCCCTGCTGAGGCCGGGGCGGGACGCTATCTATGAAGAACTATGAAAAAGACGGGGGGAATCCCATGGAGACTATGGATAAGATACTGGTCATTGACGACAGCCCTGTCCAGACCGAGTTTTTGTCCTCCATTTTACGATCCGATTACGACATTACCGCCTGCCACACCGCCGAGGCGGGCCTGCGCGCCGCCAAGGAGGGGAGCTTTTCCCTGATCCTGCTGGACGTGGTGATGCCCGAGATGGACGGCTTCACCCTGCTGAAGGAGCTGAAGGGCACCGAGCTGACCCGGTTTATCCCGGTGATCCTGCTGACCAGCCTGGCGGACATCCAGTACGAGGAGCGGGGGCTGCTGCTGGGGGCGGTGGACTACGTGACCAAGCCCTTCAGCCCGGTGATCATCAAGGCCCGGGTGAACACCCACATCCAGCTCTACCACTACCAGATGCAGTTCAGGCGGCAGGCCATGGTGGATGAGCTCACCGGCGTGGCAAACCGCCGCCGGTACGAGGAGGAGTGCCTGGTGCGCTGGCGGGAGGCCGTCCGCTTCGAGCTGCCCTTCTCCATCTGTATGTTCGACATCGACAAGTTCAAGCTGTATAACGACACCTTCGGGCACCCCGCCGGGGACAAGGTGATCGCCGCCGTGGCCAAGACCGCCGCCGGCTTCTTCCACCGCTCCACCGACCTGTTCGCCCGGTACGGCGGGGAGGAGTTCGTGGCCCTGTTCCTGGGCAGCGACGGGCGCACCGCCTTCGAGTTCTTACAGACCGTCCGAGAGGCGGTGGAGAACCTGCACATCCAGCACAACTCCCCCGTGGGCCCCTGGGTGACCATCAGCGTGGGCGGAGTGACGGTGGTGCCCACCACCCGGGACCGCCCGGAGGACTTCCTCAAGCGGGCGGACGCCATGCTGTACGACGCCAAGCGGCTTGGGCGGAACATGGTGGTGTGGTGCGACGAGAACGTCCGGCAGCTCCGGGAGCGGGAGTGAGCCCGCCTGGGAAGCAGTAACGCAGGGTTCCGCACAATCAAAAAACCCCGTCCCATGGCCGGACAGCCGGGGGACGGGGTTTTTCGGGCAAAAATTCTGCCGCTCCCGTCAAATTCTTTCTTGACGCGGGGCGGCCTTTGTGGTACAATAAACTGCTTTTATACACAGCGGAAGGGGGGAGGATACTCCCCCAAGTTAAGTACAGTATAGCAGGCCGCGGGGAAAAGCGCAAGGGGGAATTTCAAACCCGTGACAACAGCCCCGGGCGTTTAACGGCGGCGGCCCCGAAATTCTGACGAAGTGGAGCGTGATTGGCAATGGCGCGAGCTATCAAAGACGTGTGGTACGGCAAGACCATGCGCAAGAGCTTCGCCCGCAGCGAGGAGATCCTGGATATGCCCTACCTCCTGGAGATCCAGAAGGAGTCCTATAAGTGGTTCCTGGAGAAGGGCCTCCAGGAGGTCTTTAACGACGTGGACTCCATCACCGACTACGCGGGCAACCTGGAGCTGACCTTCATCAGCTTCTCCATGGACGATCCCCCCAAGTACACCATCGAGGAGTGCAAGGCCCAGGACATGACCTACGCCGCCCCCATGAAGGTGCAGGTCCACCTGCGCAACAAGGCCACCAACGAGATCAAGGAGCAGGACATCTTTATGGGGGACTTCCCCATCATGACCGACGCGGGCACCTTCGTCATCAACGGGGCGGAGCGTGTCATCGTGTCCCAGATCGTCCGCTCTCCCGGGGTGTACTACGCCCGGAACGCGGACAAGGCGGACAACATCACCTTCGCCGCCACCGTGATCCCCTACCGGGGGGCGTGGCTGGAGTATGAGACGGATCTGTCCGACATCTTCTACGTCCGCATCGACAAGAACCGGAAGCTCCCCGTCACCTGCCTGATCCGGGCCATCGGCCCCCGCACCGACGCGGGCATCGTGGAGCTGTTCGGGGAGGACCCCCGGATTCTGGCCACCCTGGAAAAGGACTCCTGCAAGAGCTACGAGGAGTCCATGCTGGAGATCTACCGGAAGCTGCGCCCCGGCGAGCCTCCCACGGTGGACTCCGCCGAGAGCCTGATGAACTCCCTGTTCTTCGATCCCCGGCGGTACGACCTGTCCAACGTGGGCCGCTATAAGTTCAACAAGAAGCTGTCCATCTGGACCCGGCTGTCCGGGCAGAAGCTGGCCCAGCCCGTGGCCGACCCCTCCACCGGCGAGATCGTCGCGGAGGCAGGGGAGGTGCTCACCCGGGAACGGGCCCGCCAGCTGGACGCCCTGGGCGTCAACGAGGCGGTGGTGGAGGTGGAGGATCTCCACACCGGCACCCATCTGGTGAAGGTGTTCTCCAACGGCATGGTGGACATGAAGGGCTTCGTGGACTTCGACCCCGCCGAGGCCAATATCACCGAGAAGGTGCGCTTCGCCAAGCTGAAGGAGCTGCTGGAGAAGCGGGAGGCGGAGAAGCTGTCCAAGGCGGACTTCCTGGAGCTGATCCAGGACAGCATGGACGAGCTGATCCCCAAGCACATCACCGTGGACGACATCATGGCCACCATCAACTACCTGAACTGCCTGTCCTTCGGCGTGGGCAGCGCGGACGACATCGACCACCTGGGCAACCGCCGCCTGCGCTGCGTGGGCGAGCTGCTGCAAAACCAGTTCCGCATCGGCTTCACCCGCATGGAGCGGGTGATCCGGGAGCGGATGACCATCCAGGACCTGGATATTGTCACCCCCCAGTCCCTGATCAACATCCGGCCCGTCACTGCCGCCATCAAGGAGTTCTTCGGCTCCAGCCCCCTGTCCCAGTTCATGGACCAGACCAACCCCCTGGCGGAGCTGACCCACAAACGCCGCCTGTCCGCCCTGGGCCCCGGCGGCCTGAGCCGGGACCGGGCCTCCTTCGACGTGCGGGACGTGCACTACTCCCACTACG
>CAJUCA010000004.1 GCA_910585265.1 uncultured Oscillospiraceae bacterium
TCTTCTCCCTGGCCCTGCCCCGGCTGTCCGACTACGCCCGGCTGAAGGGCGAGGGGGGCCGTTTGCCGGTGCTGGTGAACTTCTGTCTGGACGAATACTGCAACATCGGCTACATGGACGGCATCGCCGACGCCCTCAACAGCATCCGGGGCTTCAATATGAGCTGCCAGGTGGTGGTACAGTCCCTCTCCCAATGGCAGGAAAAATATCCGGGCAAAGAGTGGGAGAACCAGCTGGCCACCTTTGACCAAACGTTGTACATGGGCTGCAATGACTGGACTTCGGCGGACTACATCTCCAAGAAGTGCGGCAAGGTGACCATCGCCCTCACCAGCCAATCCAAGCCTCAGCCGCCGCTCTACGGCTTCGTCTATGGCAATACCCGGCCCTACTCCCAGACAAGGAGCAATTCTCAGCGGGAGCTGATGCAGCCGGATGAAATCCTGCGCCTGGATCGCCGCCAGTGTATCGCCCTGTTCCAGGGCAGGAAGCCAGCGTTGCTCTACAAACTGACGCCGGAGGAGTTGCCGGGGTACAGTGAGTTGAAGTCCTGTCGGGTGGCGGACTACACGCCGGAGTGGAGGCTAAAGGAGGAACAGAAAAAGGCGCAGGCGGCAAAAAAGGTGGCCCCGCCGGATGCACCCGGGCAGGAACCGCTTGGGCCGCCGAAGCAGCCCGGCCCGGAGGATGAACCCAATCCATCCCAGAGAGTGGAGTATCAGCTCACTGACCAGGGCTTGGGCATGGTGGAGCTGGGGCCTGACGGCGTGGTGGGCGGGGATGTGGAGGATGAAGAACTCCCGCCGGGAAGGTAAATCCCGGCGGGAGCTTGAATGACTATTATTAGATGCCTTTGCTCAGTAGATACACGCAATACTGATTCATGGACACGCCTTCCTCACTGGATTTCTGGGCCAGCAGTCTGTGGAGAGATTTCGGGAGCCGCAGCTTGAACTGGCCGCTGTAGTCCTCCTGGCGTGTGGGCTCGGGGATGGGGATGCCGTCCTCAAGGCAGGCGGTAAACCAGCACCGCTTGGCGTCCTCCAGCATTTTGAACCCATCCTCCAGCGTTTCGGCGCAGGTCATGCAGCCGTTCAGATCCAGGCAATGCAGGGCAAACCCGCCTTCTTCCTCGTCCGGGATCACCTCCACCCGGTAGGGCAGCGACATATAGTAGTCCAAATCCTTGTTCATCTCACACCTCCTGGAGATACGCACGGACGGCGTCAGCCACCAAATTGATATACGCCTTTTTCATAGGGACGTGCTTCGGCAGCGTGATGGGCATACAGCCATCCTTGCGAAATGTGTAATGGCTGCTGCCTCCCCGGGGCTGCTCCGCCGTATAGCCTATTTTAACCAACGCTTTGCACAAATCTTCAAAACGCAGGGTTGGGTTTTGCTTTATGATCTCGGCAACAAGTTTATCCCACTGGCTCAAAGCATCACCACCCCACATGATATGTTCCCTTGATACAAATTATAGCACGGTGTCATATATGGTGTCAATGGACACCAACTGAAATCGAAGGAGGAATCCCCATGAGGGCCGCAACCATGAAAGAGCGCCCGTCCTTCCCGCTCATGCGGCAGACGGATGTGCAAAGTATTTACCATATGCAGATGCCCCGCTGGCTGTTTTCCGATCCACGCTATGCCGTCATGAGTTTGGACGCCAAGGTGGCCTACACCTTTCTGCTCAACCGCTTCCAGCTCTCCCGCAGGAACGGCTGGGTGAACGACCTCGGAGAGGTATTCGTCATCTTCCCCCGGAAGGAGCTGGCGCGGGAGCTGCGGGTGTGTGAGCAGCGGGTGACGGCGGCATTCCGTACGTTGAAGGAGCTGAACCTGATTTGGGAGAAGCGGTGCGGCCGGGGCGACGCCAACCAGATCTATCTGGCCACGGTGACGCCCCAGGATGATCCCAATTACTCCAGCGCCCCCTTTGTAGACCCGGATGACGGCGCTTCCAGAACCGCAGATTCGGAGGGTCTTGAGGATGGGGATTCTTCTGCGCCCTCCCAAGAACCGCAGAATCAGAGCGGCAAGAACCGCGAAATCTGCGTCTCAAGAACTGCGGATATTGAGGTTCCAGAACCGCAGGATCTGCGGCCAAGTTATAAAGATCTTAGTCATACTTACCCCAGTCATATTGATGTCAGTCCGTCTGTCCCGCGCGGGAACGGACTGGCGGACGAAGAAGCGGAGCTCACGGGCATTTTGGATGCCTGTGAGCTCCAGTGTTTCCCCAGCGAAACCGCCCGGGTGTTTGAGAACGCCATCGAGCGGCTTTTTTACGCAGACAGCTTCCGGGTGGGCAACGCCACGCTCCCTCAAAGCCGGGTGCGGACCAGGCTGAAGCTGCTGGACTACACGATTTTGCAGACTGCCGAGGCCAAGCTCCACGCCAACATAGACAGGGCGGTGAAGAACTCCACCGCCTATGCCATGGCCACCATTTACAACTGCATCGTGGAGAGCGAGAGCGATCTGATGGTAGATCCCTACTTGAACGGCCTTCGTCAGCCGCCTGGGAGGTGACGGCCATGTTTTTGTCCATACAGCAGAGATTTATCCTGGACACGCTGAAAAAGCTGAACTGTGTCCGGCAGCAACAGCTCCATGCCTTGGTGCGGGGCAGATTTCAGCAGGACGGCTTTGAGATCACTCAGGCCCGCATGGACGCCATGCTTCGGCAGCTGCGCGCGGGTACCGCCGACGTTCGGCTGGACGATGGGCTGGTTTGGCTGTCCAATGCCCAGCCGGACGCCCGCCGCCTGGAGGCCATTGACGTGATGCTGGAGCTCACCGAGGGCAAGCCCCAGGAGCTCACCGCCAGCCGGGAGCCGCCCCGGCTGCTGCGCTTCGCTTACGGGGAGGATCTGCGCCCCTTCACCGTGGCTTCCTTGGATGCCGCCCCCGCCGAACTGCTGGAGCGGGGCACAGCGGAGCGCATTGTCTGGATCGCGGACAGCGGCGAGCCCCCCAAAGGGCTGGCCCTGCCGCCCAAGCACTTCTTCGCCGCCCGCCAGCCGGACGGAACACATCGCTTTTATGGCTCTAACGGGCCGTAAAAAATACATTTTTGGAGGAAACCAGTATGCCTAAAAAGAAAGTCAATCCCACAGAGGAACCCGATCAGACCGCCGGACGGATAGAACAGGCTGGTGAAGAAGCCCCCGCCCCGATGGGGGAACCGCCCCAGGACATGGGTACGTGCGATGATGCCCTGCACCCGGAGTTAGGGGAAGCAGGCGATGCCCCCGACCCGCCGGAGGACGGTGAAGGGGACGCCCCGGAGATGCTGGCGGTGGACGTGTCCGCGCCCCCGGCCCCGCTGGACGATGGCCCGGAGGACTGCCCCCCCATGGAGCCGCCCGCTGGTGACGCGCCGCCCGCCGTGGCCGGGGACGCCCTGCCCCCCTTGGAAGAACCCATGTCGGGTGAGGATACGCCCCCCGCGCCGCCCATGACAGACCGCCAGAGCTTCTTCGCCCTGGATTTTCATGAACTGGATCGTGGGCTTTCCCAGGAGGAACGGCAGGCGTGGAACTCCATCTACGCCTCCTTCCGCGGCCACAGCGCCCTGTCCGGCACGGTCATCGGCGCGGATCCCCACTCCATGAACGTCCGCAATAAGGAGACAGGCCAAGTGGAGCGGCGCACCATGTACTGCGTGGTGGTGCTGGTCTACCGGGTGCCGGTTTACATCCCCGCCACCGAGATGTGGATGGGCGAGGCCCGCCCGGATTACGTGCTCCAGAACATGATGGGTGCCACCATCGACTTCATCATCACCAAGGTGGACCGGGAGGGGGGCTATGCCATCGCGTCCCGGCGGCAGGCGGCCCGGGCCCAGCGGTATTTCTTTGCCCACCGGCCCGACCTGTGCGGGGAGGGCTCCCGGGTGAAGTGCCGCCTGCTGGCGGTGGGGCCCCGGCGCTGTCTGGCGGAGTGCTACGGCCATGATGTGGATCTCACCCAGCGGGAGCTGAGCTACACCGCCATCGCCGACCTGCGCACGCAGTACCGCCCCGGCGATGAACTGGACTGCATCGTGAAGGGCTATGACGCCGCCCAGCGGAATTTGCTGATTTCGGTAAAGGAGACGGAGACCAACCCCTTTGAGGGCGCGGAACAGCGCCATCCCGTGGGAAGCCGACGGTATGCGGTGATCGCGGGGAAGTACGGGGGCGGGGTATTCTGCAACCTGCCCGACGGCACGGTGTGTATGTGCAACTACTCCTACCAGCATGAGGACTCCGAGTTCCAGTCCGGGGATCACGTCACACTGGTGGTGCAGCGGTTTGAGCGGGATAAGCGGCAGATGTACGGTAAGATTTTGAGCAAGAGATAAGAAAAACGGCCCTGCGCTTCATAATGTGTGAAGCGCAGGGTTATTTTTATTGTATTTTTCTCCAGCTTTTGAAACGACTCGGAATGGAAAAATTCCTCCAATAAAATGTCCAAACTGTCACAGAGCTTTTATGCCTTAAAACTGTAGCACTGCTGTCTCATCCACTAAAGACATTGCCAGCAATGGACTGTGTCATTCCGCATATCCTACAAAGTTTGTTGAGAAACGATCTGCATTTATCACGCGAGTTCTGGATGGGGTCATTTGCTTTTAGATTGCCATTCTTCATGTATTAAAACATTGTCCCATTCACTTTCATACATTCCGCTACTTGGGTTCGGCATACCATTATTGCAAAACGCTAACTGATCATTCTTGTGATATCCTGTACCATATACTGTGCCATCTGGTGTCAGTGCCAGTGTGGTTTCCATACCGGCAGCAATAGAAACGAATTTTAAGCCCTCAATATCGTTCCACTTTGATACAGTATCAGTCATACTTCTGGATCCAGCAATAATAATTGTTCCATCCGACTTTAATCCCACAGTATGAGTGTCACCCGCTGCAATAGCAACGATATTTTTCCAATCATCGCCATATACGTTACATTGCCCATTGCTGTTGTTACCAACAGCGACAACAGTGCCGTCTTCTCTCAAGCCTACTGTGTGCCCCGGTATTCTGTGTCCTCCGCCAGCGGAAATCGCAATAAGCCCCGTCCATGCTCTTTTTGGATCATCCTTTGCTGCCTCAATCTGTCTTAATTGGGTATCAGCTCCGGCTCCAGCAATATGCACTTCTCCAAACGAGTCCAGTCCAACTGTGTGCCTCCAACCAGTTGAAATCGCCACAATATTTGTCCAGTCCATGATACTATCAGTTACGATTGTTAGCCCATCATCATCGGTTTCTGTTTTGTTGATTTGCCCATCTCCAGTATGGCCTTGTGCAATTAGGGTGCCATCTGACTTCAGACCGACAATGTATGCCTGTCCAGCGGATACCGCAACAATATCATCCCAGTTGCTCGTATCGATATAATATCCACTTACCTGACCTGCTGTGACAACACGACCGTCATTTTTCAATCCAACAATGATGTGTCCATTTATTGCGATAGAAACAATATCCCTCCAACTCGCAAGTTCTTTTTTTAATGCGTCGCTTTCTCCTGAAAATAAGACTCGACCATATGAATTCACGCATCCTGAATAGCGTATACCTGCAGCAATTGTTGACGCATTTGATAGTCTAGTTATCGCTACTTGACATTTCTGGGATAAATCTGAGCTGTCCTTATAATCATCGATTTCTTGAAATATATCAAGTGCGTCAGAATATGCTCTGTTTTCGAAAAGGGTCTTTGCCTCCTCATACTTTTTATCTGTTTCAGACAATTGAGTAGCACTTTTCGCAAGTTCTTGACTGTCTTTAAAGGCACCCAATTCTTTAAATTTCTCTGCTGATAAATCATATTGTCCTGATTCAAAAAGCCGCTTGGCCTCTTCATATTCTACTAAAATAGCATCATATTCTATTAATTCATCTATATGCTTTACTTGCTCGACAGAATCCTTGTAGTTCTCTAACTGGGAAAAAATATTTTTTGCCTCCAAATATGCACCATCTTTTACTTTTTGGAGTGCTTCGTTGTATTGTGCATCCATTTGCTTCTTCACACAGTGATAGGAAAAAGCACCTATGCTGATATATATCAAGATGCAACTTGCAAATAGTACAAAAAATTTGCATTGAATTCTTTTCATCAAATTAGATGCTCCTCAAAAATCTAATTTCACGACACAAATTACTTTTTAGACAAAATAATGCCTATGTAAATATTAATCAACAGCACAATGAATGAGATCGGCAAGACCCAATCCCACTTTAGAGAGGTTATTTTCTCACTTATGCCGTAAAGGAAAGAGTAGTAAGCCAATGAAAAAGTGGCTGTAATCGAAGGGAAGATTGCACAATTGATCTTTTTATTTATATCAATTTCCGCATTTAGATCGATAATGATATTGATTACACTAGCAGAAATCGCAAGGGTTGCCAGAATAAAGTCAGGGTACCGACTATCTCTAATTTTTTCGAATCCAGCCCCCAAAGACAAGTCAAAGATAGCTGCCGCAACAATTGCAAAAAGTGAAATACCAACGCCAAATATAAGCCACATTTTTGTTTTAAACGGAATTAATGATGTCTTCTCGTCATTAGGCAAAGGCGCTTGTTGCGGCATTTTATTGGCCTCAGATGTAGACGAGGGCGGTGGTGAAGAATTTGCTGGCTCTTTTTCTGATGAGTTACTGTCCTCATGGGGCAAAGACATTGGTGGTGGCATTTTATTGGCCTCAGATGTAGACGAGGGCGGTGGTGAAGAATCTGTTAGCCCTTTTTCTGATGGGTTACTGTCCTCATGGGGCAAAGACATTGGTGGCGGCATTTTATTGGCCTTAGATGTAGAAAAGGGCTGTGGTGCAGGATGGGGTGCTTTTTTCCCTGATGGATTATTATTGATACGTCTGTTCTTGTCTTTGCTTATGTTCTTATGCTATGCCATAATTGTACCCCTCACTGAAAGCGAATAAAACAAAAATTTGAAAGCAACTGCAAATGAAAGCAGTTGCAAATGGCATCTAAAATCCATGACATATTATCACGCAATTCGACATGCGTCAATTGTAAAGTTCAATGGCGTATCATCTTTTTGTTTCCATCTGTTGTTTCAGAACCTCCTGTATGCGCGAAGAGACTGTGATGCTATTTGTCAAAATAGATGCAGGAAAAAGTCATGGCTTGATGGAATGTATCAAAGTAGAGAGCGCTTATCAAAAACTTGGGTCAAGCACGTTACATCACATCATGGTGGAGCTTTTCCACCTATTCACTTTAATCCTACCGTGGTACAATGAGCCTGTATTTCAGGGCGGAGTAAGTTAGGGCGGAGTAAGCGAGGGAGGAACGGCGTGGAAAGGGGTGAAGTCTGCCCTCCGCCGGACTGAAGCGGCCTGGAAGAACAAAATACGGACCATGAAGACTGTGAATTGCCCCGTGGGGCGGTCACAGTCTTTTTTTGCGTCCAGAAAGGAAGTACGCAGATGAATGTCAAGCAGATTGATTGAGCTAACCTATTTCGATCCCAAATCAAGCGTCCGGCTCACCGCCTACGCGGACACCGTCATGGTGGATCGGGACGGAAAGGACAGCGTCATCACCGCCATCCGCTTCGGCGGGTACCCGGAAATGGTACGGGCCATGGCGGACGCTATCTATGGCGGAGCCACCATCGAGACAGCCCAGAACGGCAAAAAGCGGAGCTTGAAAAGCATCCCCAAAAAGTACCGGCGGCAGCTGGCCCACGACGGCGTTTACGCCACCGCTACGCTGATGGCCGGCGACGACGCCCTCACCGCCGAGCCCCAGGACGATGAGGGGGGCAGTGAAGCGGAGGCTGGAACCCAGCAGGAGATCCAGCCCCGGAAGTGCTACCTGTTCTGCCCCGCCGGAGACCGGGACCGTCTGTTTGAGGAGCTGGATCACAAGACCGCCGCACCGCTGATCCCGGCGTTCCGGGACTATGTGTTGGACGCGCTCACCGCCCGGGGAGACCTGCGGCAGCTGGAGGTATTCTCGCTGAAGGAGAAATTGGATGCCTTTGTGCTGAACCTAAAGCCGGAGGACGCCAACGTGGTGGAGATTTTGGAGGACGGCCTGAAAAGCGGAACCATCGCCATCCCCGGCGCTGTGCCCGGCCAGCCGGACGGCTTCGACGGCGTGGAGAACGTCACCGGCTACCTCAACACCTTTGGAACCACCGTGGCCCAGCGCATCCGGGAGCAGTTCAAGCCCCTGTTCGACCCGGCAGCGGAGCCGCTGTCCGAGGAGGTGCTGGCGGTAAACGACACCATCCAGGCCAACGCGGGCTATTCCCTGTATGACGCCCAGCTGGCTGTGGCGGAGGCTGTCAAGCGTCAGTTAGACCGCAAAAAAACCGCCCTGATCGTGGCGGAATGTGGTAGTGGCAAGACCAAGATCGGCGCTACCGCCCTGGGCGCACTCCAAGGGATGCACGCAGCCCAAAGCAAGCGGAGTAAGACCTTCAACCTCGTTATGGCCCCATCCCACGTTACGAAAAAGTGGGTGCGGGAGATCGGCGAGACCCTGCCCAACACCTTCGCCATGGTGGTTCGGAGCATCACGGACTTTGACCGGCTGTACCAGGCCTATGAGGCCGGGGACAAAAACGTGTACGCGGTGTTCAGCAAAGAAAAGGCCCGGGACGGCTATATGCGCTACCCCGCCGTCACCTATGACCGCAACGCCAGGGGCTTCCGCTGCCCGGACTGCGGCAAGGTGGTTCAAATGGTCATCAGCGACGACGGCACAAAATACGAAGTAAACGCAGATCAGTTTTATTTCCAACGGGAACACCGGGGCAATCACGCCTGTGCCGCCTGTGGCAGCCAGCTGTGGTCCGCCATCAACCCAGGGCGTCAAATCCAATGGGCAAAAATCACCGATTACGGCTGGGTGTACCGAAAAATGGCTGGACAGCACAGGGGCAGGACAAAAAATGAGCGCATCCTGTCCCGGCTGGATGAAATTGCGGCAAACCTGGATGGCTATGAGCCGGTGCGGGGAGCCTGCCGCCGGTACGCCCTGAGCACCTACATCAAAAAGAAGTACCGGGGCCGGATCGACGCCATGCTCTGTGACGAGCTCCACGAGTACAACAACGCCAGCGGCCAGGGGGACGCCATGGGCGAGCTGTATGGGGTGTCCAGGCTGTTTGTGGGCATGACCGCCACCCTCATTAACGGGTACAGTTCGGGCATTTTCCACTTGCTCTACCGCCTGGTGCCCGGCCTGATGGGTCAGGACGGCAAACCCTACCGCAAGCCCGCCTGGTTCGATGAGGAGTACGGAGTGATCGAGAACACCTATGAGCTGGTGGAGTCCGATTACAATTCCAACCGCCGCACCGCCAAGCGCAAGGTCAAAAGCAAAAAGCTGCCCGGAGTGTCGCCGCTGGTATACTCCCGGTTTCTGCTGGAATACACGGCGTTCCTGTCCCTGTCCGACATGGGGAAGGATCTGCCGGACTATGAGGAGATCCCTGTGCCGCTGGAAATGCCGGAGAAGGTGCGGGAGGGCTACAAACAGGCCGAACATATTCTGCAAAAGGTGCTGAAAACAGATCAAAAGGTGGCCAATAAGCTGCTGTCCGCCTATCTGAACCTGCTCACCGTCTACCCGGACCAGCCCTATGACCAGCCCGAAATTGTCCACCCCATCAACGGGGAAGTGATCGTGAAACCGGCCAACGCGGCCGGCTTCGAGGACGTCCTCCCCAAAGAGGAAAAGGTGCTGGAGATCGTCCGGGAAAAGGTGGCCGCCGGCGGGCGGGTGCTCATCTACACCAGCTGGACCCGCACCGATTCCCAGCAGAAGCTGCTCAAGCTGCTGACCCAGGAGGGCTACCGCACGGAGATCCTCTCGCCCGCCGTCCCGCCGGACAAGCGGGAGGCCTGGGTGGAAAAACGGGTGCGCACGGGGCTCCAAGTGCTCATCACAAACCAGCGCTGTGTTGAAACGGGACTCGACCTCAACGCTTTCACCACTCTCATCTTTTACAGCATGGGCTTCAACCTGTTCACCCTGCGGCAGGCGTCCCGCCGGAGCTGGCGGATCAACCAGACCGCGCCCCGGGTAGAGGTGTACCTGCTCTACTACGCCGACACAGTACAGGTCAAGGCCATGAAGCTGATGGCGTCCAAGCTGGCGGTGGCGGGCATCATCGAGGGCACCCTGTCCGAGGAGGGGCTTGCCGCCATGAGCGATGTGCGGGATCTGACCTCCCAGATGGCGAAGGAGCTGGCCCTGGGCATCAAGGACAACGTGGAGGATATCGCCGCCGCGTTCAAAAAGATGGCGGTCATTAACCCGGAGCGGCGTGTCCGCACTGTGGCCCAGCCGGCAGCAGCGCTCCCGGCGCAGGAAGCGCCCACTATCAAAGATACCAGCACCCGCACCCGGCGAAAAGAGTTCGACGGCCTGCTGGAACGGACGCAGGAAGAACAAAAGAAGAAAAAGAGACCGAAAAAGCCTGTCGTGGACGAAGATCAATTCACCCTCGACGGCTTTGCCGCGTAAAGGAGGCAATTTTGAACATCACAATAAACCGGGCGGAGCTGTTGAGCGCCGTCCAGAAGGCCGCTGCCGTCGCCTCGGAGGACGCGCCTTTGGAGCCGCTGAAGGGGGTGCTTTTGGAGGCTGACGCCGCCGCAGGTACGCTCACCCTCACCGCCACCAATATTGAGACTTCCCTGGAACAGAAACTGGCTTGTACGGTTGGGGAGGATGACGCACTGGTGATGAACGCCAAGCTGCTGGCAGGGATGCTGGGGCTGATGTCCGGCGAGGCGGTGGAACTGCGCCGCAAGCCTGGAACCCGCTTGCTCACGCTGAGCAGCGGGGAGACCGTCTACAGCTGGGCCATTGGTGAACGGGGCGAGTTCCCCAAAATAGAGCTCCCGTTCCCGGAGGACACGGTAAAGCTGGCCGGCATCCCGTCCATGGCCCAGCAAACCATGTTCGCCACGAAGGAGGATAAGGACAAGCCCCTGATGCGCTGTGTGAACCTGATGTTCACCCAGGAGGGGCTGAAGGGCGTGGGCTACAACGGCCGGTGCCTGGTCGCCGCCAAGGGCGACGACAAATCCACCGGGAATGTCAGTCTGCTGCTACCCGCTAACTCTCTGGAAAAGCTGGCCGGGCTGTGCTCGGACAAAGACGAGTTCCGCGTGGGCGTGGCCGGGAAGTTCCTGGTGTTTCAGCGGCCGAGGCTCACGTTCGGGGCCATGCTGATGGAGGGCGACTACATGGACACGGACCGGCTGATGAACAACATCCGCAACCAGTTCACGCTGCTCACCGACGTGGCCGACCTGCGCCGGACGCTGAAAACTGTGGCGGCGGTAGATCCCAAGGGCCGGGTGAAGCTGGCCTTTGACGGCGGAAAGATCACCTTCTCCTGCAAGGGGGAGCTGGGCGCGGCAAGCGAACAGCTGGACACGGTGCCGCTGACCGGGACACCCCGGGGTGAATACTGGTATCTGATCGAGGATCTGACGGCCTGCCTGCGCTCGCTGTCCGGCACCGCCACTCTGGGCATCGCCCAGGCGGGGATGCTGGATCTGTCCACGGAGAAGGCCTACTATATGCAGACCGCCATGCGGGAGCCCGTCGCCGCCCCGGTGGTGGTGCAGGAGGCCCCCAAAGCCGAGCCGAAAAAGGCCAAGCCCTCCAAGGCCAAGGCTAAGACCGTCCAAAAGGCGGCATAGGGGGTGAAGCGCTTGAAAGAACATGACATTTGCCGTTACTGCGGGGGCGTCATCAAGCTGATCCCGGCAAAGGCCGTTTACGGCGAGTCCACCGGCCGGCTGGGCATGGAGGGCGAGTACATCTACCAGTGTCAGAACTGCAACGCCCGGGTTGGCTGCCACAAGGGCTCGACCCGTGCCCTGGGCAATGTGGCCAACGAGGTGCTGCGGCTGAAGCGGATGGAGGCTCACCGCGTATTCGACGCCCTCTGGAAAAGCGGGCGCATGACCCGGACGGGGGCGTACCGCTGGCTGGCGGGAGAGCTCCATCTGCGGCCGGACCGCGCCCATATCGGCGGGTTTGAGATGGATCAGTGTCAGAAGGTCATTGAGCTGTGCGAACAAATGGAAAATAAGGAGACGGCGTAATGCGGGAATGTGAACATACAAAAGCGATATGCGACTGCATCGACTGGAAGCAGAATAGCTCAGGTTTGTGGGTCTCTCACCTTATGAGCAACTTTGAATTTACCGGCTTTGAATTCGAGTACACCTCCCTGGAAGCGGCGGAGGAGCGCCGTCTGTGCAAAGTTGGCCGGTGCCGTATCTGCGGGAAGCGTATGTGTTACAGCGGGACTTTGCCCTCCGATGTTACGGGAAATGGCCTGCTGTTGGCAGTTTATCGTAAAATGCACCAGATGTGGAACGGTCCCCGCGACAAAATCCCTGATAGCTTTGTTGATTTCCACGGGATGTTTTTCCGCGCGTTTCATGAGGCTGACCATAACACAGTACGAAAATGGCTGCTCGAAATAAAAGATCAAGGTTTCAGCATCCTATCCCGTTATGAAAGCCGGGAGGATACATAAATGGCAAAGCCGAAATACACCTTCCCGGAGCCGTACTGTCCTGGCTGCCAGTACCACCAAACTGTAGGTGAGGCTGTGGGCCGAACGCGCTACTGCAACGGATTCCCCAAGCGGCGGAAGTCCAAGCGGTTCAAGCGGTCTGACCCGAAGTACAAACCGCCCGGGTGGTGCCCCCGGCGGATTTCGCCGCCGGCGTGCCGCGTCTATGGCTTTGCGGACAGGGACAGTGAACTCATGCACTGGATGCTCAACAGCAAAGACGTTTTGAGTTGTGAAAGAACCGCCCATATTTCCGTAAGCGAGCGCCACTACCGGCTGCGCTTGGAGGTTTCGCTTGGCATGACCGCGAAGCAATTTTATGACGCCACACAGTCGGAGCCTTTGAGCGATATTTTTTCCAGCTATGGGGCACAAGTGGAGCGCGGTGAGATCATTGAGATCGACGACGGACTGAAGCCCTATTATTTCTATTGCATGGGCGGCTTTGCGGTGGTTCCCCTGGTTTCATTTGACCGCTCACGAGTACAGCCGTCTGAACCCATCCCATCCAAGGAGACATGAACATGGTAAGTAGATACTGCAAATGCTGCCACCATCTGGCGGGTGGGCCCAATGCCGTCGCCAATTTCTACAACGACCACTTTGTCCCCACTCATTGGGCATTGAATTATTTCAAGCTCAGCGAGTGTATAGGCGTCAGTCTGATGGGCCGCTGTAAAGACTGCGGCGGTGAGCTGGAGGAAACCATTCCGCTCCCGAAGGGCCTGGCTGGGGACGGTTTGCTGAAGGCTATTTATGACACGGTACAGACTGCCCATCCCTATGACAAATTTTTGAAGCAGGTGGGTTACTACGGCCACTGTGAGGAACGCAGCAAATTTTATGCGAGCCGGGATGGACGGCATCAGTTCCAGCGCAGCCGGCAATTCTTTAAGCTGTTCAATGACTGGGACCGGGAGGCGGCGCGGCTCTGGCTGGAAAAGAACTTTCCGCCGGACAAGCCCACCGAGGTCTTTCGGGACACCGGCGGCAGCCTGTTCAGCAGCGTTGTCCGCATGGCGAAGGCAAACGGCGACTTTGAGAAGGCCGGGGCCATCCTGGACTATTACCTGCCCTGTGAACACGAAAGCGGCATCAGGGAAAGGGTGGAGCTCACCGCCTATGAATTTGACTTTGTGCCCATCGTCAACTATGGCTATGAGGGCATCTACATCGACTGCTATCTGAAGGGCAAGTTTGATGAATCCGGGCGGTGCTCCCTCCATGTGGGGACGCTGAAAACGCTGAAGCGGGATCTGGAGAGCGCCAAGATCATGGGCGAGCTGTGCGGCACACTGATGCACCACGCCAGCAGGTATGTCGATCAAAACCTGCGCCGCTATATGTCCGCCGGGGAATTAGAGGCGGCGTACCAGCGGCAGATGAGGGAAAGCAACCCGGAGGATTCCGGCCAGGCGTGACCACCACAGCAGCCAACCATGGGGCCGGGTACATCCGCGGCCCCCAAAATACAAAGGAGTTTTCAAAATGAAAGACAATATTTCCTATGAGCTTCGCAACCGCATTGTGGAGGAACACCTCCACTGCATCGACACCGTGATCTGGCAGAACTGGACGCTGATCCAGGCCGCCCGCCTGGAGCGGGACGATGTGTACCAGCAGCTGGCTGTCCGGCTGATCCGCTGTGTGGACACCTACGACCCGGCCAAAGGATCGCTGAAGAAGCGCATCTATGCCCAGCTGAAATATGAGCTGCTCAACTGCAAAGAGGTCCGCCGCCTGACCGGCATCACCGGTGCTCCGAAGGAGTTCCGTGGGGGGAACATCATTTCCCTCGACGCTATCCGGGAGGACAGCAGGCTGTATCAGCAGCTGAGCGCGGCATAAGCGGATGATGGCTGTGATGATATATCAACTGTATGCGGCATTGCAGCGGTTCTGCCGCCGGCTGTCCCTTTTCATGGCGCGGAATTTCATTGACCACGAGAGCGAATGGGCGGATGCAGAAGAACTGGGCGAAGACGCCGGTCAGGACGCCCAGTTTTTGCGCCTCCAGCTGGCCAAGGTGCGGGCGGAGAACACCGAGCTGAAAAGCCGGACGAACGATTTCGGGGAGCGGTTTGCGGCGCTGTTCCATATGCCGGACGGCGGGCTGCGGGAAATCGCCCGCAGCTATGAAATCCGGCGGAAGCCCGGCGGTACATCCTGTGAAGTGGTTTTGGAGCACTGCGTTTTCTGCGGCTGTGCGGTGGAAACAAAGGCTTTCCAACATGAGCGGGACGCCCTGTTGTATGTGGCGCTTCTGCAAACGGCAGAATATCAGCCCCGGTGCAATCTGTCTTGCCCGTCCTGCTATGAGGAATACGAAAAATCGCTTGAATGATCAAAGGATTGAAAGGGGTAAAACCATGCCGAATCAAAATAGTCAAACCCTGCGTGAGCGTATGCTGGCCGTCATGGCCGACGTGAACGCCCAGGTGGCGGAGCGGGAGGAGCTGGTGGAGGCCATCGCCATTGCCCTGCTCACCCGGAAGAACCTGTTCATCCTGGGGGCGCCCGGCCAGGCCAAGAGCTACGCCATCAACCAGTTCCGCGCCCGAATCACTGGGGCCCGGCAGTTTGAACGCCTGCTATCCAAGCAGACCGATGAGGAACAGCTTTTCGGGCGGATCGATCTATCCAGCCTGCTCCCCGGTTCTGTGCCGGAGTCCGTTGTGAGCGGCGATGAGCTCTACCAACGTCTGCGTTCAAAGCTGGAATGCTTTGTGGAAAGCCTGCCTGGGCAAAAGGATACGCCGGCAGCCTACGAGCTGTTGAGGGCGCACACGTCCGCGTTGGAGGATTACCGGGCGGCTCTGGCTGCGCTTCACACCGGCGAGCCCTCTGTGAACACCGCAGGAAAGATCCCCGAGACAGATATAGCGTTCCTGGATGAGATTTTTAAGTGCAATGACGGGGTGCTCAACTCCCTGCTCACCGCCCTCAACGAGCGCAAGTACACCAACGAGGGCCGTACTTATCCCATCCCCACCATCTCCTTTTTTGCGGCGTCCAACGAGATTCCAAACTTCAACGATCCCCAGGAGAAGATTTTGGAGGCACTGTATGACCGCCTGGAGCTAAAGGTGGTGACGGACAACATCGCGGACCGCTCCAAGCGCCTGGCGGTGCTGGCGGACAAGCAGACAGGCCGTTCCGGCGAGATCGCCGCGTCCATCACGCTGGACGAGCTGGAACGGATGCAGGCCGAGGTGGCGGGCATCCCTGTGCCCGATGCGGTGAATGAACTGGCGGACGATATTCTGTGCCAGTTGCGGAAAGATGGGATCCCTGTATCCGACCGCAAATACCTCAACTACTATCCTATCGCCCAAGCCAAGGCGTGGCTGTCCGGCCATGCCCAGGTAGAGACACAAGATTTGCTGGCGCTGAAGAATTACCTCTGGCAGAAGCCAGGGGAGCGGCCTGTGGTGGAATCGACGTTGAGCCGTATGTGCGTCAATCCCATGCAGGACAAGGTGAACAGCGTCCGGGCCATGGCCATGGACATACAGGCGGAGTTTGACGCCAATCGTGCCGATGCAGGCAAGCCCAACGCGGGCAGCAAGGCCCTCATCAAGCTGCGGGGCGAGCTGGTGCGGCTGTATGGCGAGCAGCAAAAGCTGGCGGCGTCTGTCCAGTCGGACAGTGAAAAGGCGCTGACGGATGAACTGTTGGCCGACATGGAACAGATCAGCAGGAAAGCCCACGAGGCGGTGGGCTTCACCTATACGCCGCTGGAGCAGCTGGCGGCGCTGCAATAAACTACATTTTCAGGAGGGAAAATCATGCTGAATCACATTGAAATTATGGGCCGTCTGGGCCGGGATCCCGAACTGCGCCACACCCAAAGCGGCACCCCGGTGGCCAGCTTCTCGCTGGCGGTGGACCGGGACTTCAAGGACAAAAGCACCGGCGAACGCGTCACAGATTGGATCGACGTGGTGGCCTGGCGCTCCACCGGGGAATTTGTGAGCAAGTATTTCTCCAAGGGCCGCATGGCCGTGGTGGAGGGCCGTTTGCAGATCCGGGAGTGGACGGACAAGGAGGGCAATAAGCGCCGCACGGCGGAGGTCGTTGCCAGCAATGTGTACTTTGCCGACTCCAAGCCCAATGACGGTCAAAGCTCCGGGCAGAAAACGGCGGGCAAAAAGGATGATGATTTTGGCCTGCCTGCCGGGTTCCAGCCCAGTGGAGACAGCTTCGCAGACCTTGCGGACGACGACGGCGATCTGCCGTTCTGAACAGCAGCGGCGGGAGGCATTTGCCTCCCGCCGCACCTTAAAATAAGGAGAATGATTTATGCCAACCTGTTTATTGTGTAAAAAAGATGTGACAAGCGGATATGTGGTGTGCGGAGGTTGCGCAGGGGAGCTGAAAACCGGGGCAATGCCGCCGGTTTTGGGCGGATTCGCCGCATGGCTGGGCGCTGAGCTTGCCGGCCAGGATACGGTGTACTTTTGCTCTGTCTGCGAAACCAGGAAGTGCGATGATGACGCCACGTGCCGCAAGGGGATCACCGCATGGTTCCGGGAGAGTGCGGAGAAATATTGGGATGCGTGCAATAGCGGCATCCTGGGCCGTCTGAAAACAGTGTGTCCATTCCCTGAGGTGTTTGAGGATCTGGAGCCTGCCGGTAGTCCCTATGGAGAGGTTCCCCGCAGGAAAATCGGCCACATTCGCGCAGATTATGACGGATACCGCTGGTGGAGCACTGCCTGGCCTCTTCATGGAAAACTGGCAAAGGCAGAGGTTACAGCCGAGATCGACCGCACCTATGAGGCGCTTACCGCAAAGGATGCACTGGCGGATTTGGATACCCTGCGCCGGTTTTGCTGGTCCCATCCGGAAGCCCAGTGCAGCCCTAACGCAGACGATGAATTTAATTTCTACCTTATGGGGGAGCGCTGTGACTTCTGGGTCAGGCTCATCACCAGGGAGAAGGACTACAATATGTACCTGCACGCCTACGCGAAGGAGGTCGCAAAATGAAAAAATACTTTGATTACTTAGAGCAGCTGCGCGATTCCGGCGTTACCAATATGTTTGGCGCTGTACCCTACCTTCAGCAGGAGTTTCCCGAGCTGAGCTGCGACCATGCCCAGGCCGTCTATATCCTGCGGGAGTGGATGAGGGGCCACCGTAAGGGAGGGGATGGCCAATGCTGAAGCCGTACCGCACCATCGACGATGTGCTGCGCTCCCCCTGGGCAGCCGCTGAGCAGCACGGGGAACAGCCATCCACAGACCGGGTGCTGCGCTCTACCAAATTGGAGGACAGTATCTACGCCGACCTGCGGGATGGCGACGACGGTCTGGAGCAGGCCGAGGGAGAGGCGGCAAAAAAGCTGCCTTCCTTCCCGGCGCTGTCCCGGGACGTGTTCCAGTCCTTTTATTCCCTGATGCCCAGGAGGAACGACAACGATCTGCTGTCCACGACCGCCCGGAAGTTCAACGGCCCGATTTTGGAGCACATAACCCAGAGCGAGGACTATCCCACGCTGAAGGCGGTGTGCGAGGGCCGGGAGCTGCCCGCCTATGAGGCGGCGTCCGAGTTCGTGGCCCGCACCGCCGGGGAACTGGACAGCCTGCTTTCCAGCATCGGCGGGGAGAAAAACGCGCTGAACACTTTAGAGAAGCTGGAAAATGCCGAGAACGCAACACGAAAAGAGCTTGCCGCCCTGTTGGAGCGGATGCGGGCCGCAAAGGAGCACGATCCGCTTTTGGAGCGATCCATCGTAGACACCGCTAACCAGGCGGAGGGCAAACGCCGCCAGGTGGAGGCCGTAGGCAAGCTGGTTGACACCAACGCCGCAAAAAGCAGTGAAGATGTGGCCGGGCTGGTGGCCGGGGCGGTGAGCGCCGCCGCTGAAAAAGCGCAGGAGGTTCAGGCTATCATCGGGGCTTGGAGCGATGAGCCCGGCAACCTGGAAAAGAGCGAGGCCAACGCCGAACTGCTGACCCTGGTGCGAAAAAGCCCGGTTTTGTGGGATATATCCAAGTATCTGGGCCGGTTCCGGGAGATCTTCGCCCAAGGGAAACGCAACGGCTATGTCTATGGCCGGGGTGAAAAATACTCCCTGGAGCTGGGCCGGGATCTGTCCCGGGCCCTCACCTCGGAGCTGGCCATGCTGGCCTCGCCCCAGACCATGCCGCTGTTCCTGCGGAAGTACCAGCGGGGGCAGATCAAGCAGTATCAGCGCCGGGAACCCATCTACAGGGGCATGGGGGATATCATCTGCTGTCTGGATGAGTCCGATTCCACCGAGGGTGATCCTGCCGCCTGGGGAAAGGCCGTGGCGCTGACCCTGCTGGAGATCGCCGCGGACAGCGGGCGGTGCTTTGCGCTGATCCACTTTTCTGGGCCGGGCAGTTTTAGAACTGACATATTCCGGCCCGGGGGCTATACCATGGCGGATAAGGTGGACGCCGCGGAAACCTTTTTAGGCGGCGGTACCGATTTCCAGACACCCATGAATGACGCCCTGCGTCTGATGGATGAGGAGGGTCTTGAAAACGCCGACATCGTTTTTATCACAGACGGCGAATGTGCTTTGCCGGACGCTTATGTGGAGCGGCTTCAAGCGGAACAGTCTGCCCGGCGGTTCACCGTCACCGGGGTGCTGCTGGACAAGGGCGGCCCAGGTATGGCGTTCAGCCTGGAACCGTTCTGCCAAAATATCTACCGCACCAGCGAGCTGCTGGGGGATGAGATCGTGCGGGAGATCGTGGCAAAACGGACATGAAAAATTTGATTTGAGGTGATTACGAAATGATCGTTTATATGACTGAGATGGCCGAAATGCCGGCTAACTGCGTGGATTGCGTCATGAGGGAGTGCGCGCTGCCCCTGAAGGCCAGAGTATACACGCCGACAATCAAAAAACGCTACGCATCCAAGCGGCACCCGGACTGTCCGCTCCTTGAACTCCCAGAGCGGACTGAGACGCACTGAAATTGGCACGTTGTTAATAAATATGGTTGCGGACACTGGTGGAACCGGCTATAATAGGAACTGCCGAAGGGATGGAGGTGCTTTATGCGTACCCTGTTTCACGGAAGCCGGATCGAGGTGGAGTATCCGGAGATCCGGGTTCAAAAATTCCATAAGGATTTCTTCTGGGGGTTTTACTGCACCACGATGGAGGAACAGGCCGCCCGCTGGTCCGTGCGGTTTGGCGGAAAGGGCGTAGTCAATGTTTATTCCTTCGATGATGGCGCGGAGCTGACTGTAAAGCGGTTCCCGGTGATGTCGGAGGAATGGCTGGACTTTATCGCGGCCTGCCGCAGTGGTGTGCCTCACAGCTATGACGTGGTAGAGGGGCCTATGGCCGACGATACGATCTTCAACTACGTCCAGAGTTTTTTGGACGGAGAGATCAGCCGCGCGGCCTTTTGGGAGCTGGCAAGATTCAAGCACCCCACCCATCAGATCAGCTTTCACACAGCCAAGGCGCTGGCCGCCCTGCGATTTGAAAGGAGCTACGTGACAGATGGGCAGAAAAAATGACAGCGCGCTGTTTTTTACCTGTTCCCTCATAGAACAGCTTGGCCGAACCCTTCACAGAAGGCGGAGCGATATTGCCGCCGAGCTGGGTGACGCAGGGCTGCGGGCCATCTATGACCATGCCGATGTGCTCCACTGTGAGCCGATCGAAAAGGTGGCGGACGATGCGATCGGGGAGTTTGGCCTGACCGCCGGCAGTTATGACAATGTGGGGCAGGCCCGGTATGCCGTGCCGGACGTGTGGACCATGGGTAAGGTGTACGCCCGGCTGATCGAGGACGTGTCCGGGGAGGATGATGTAATGGAAACGCTGATGGGGGTCTATTCCTCATGGATCGACGAGCGGCTTTCCGATTACAATTCCGCGTTCTACTACCAGCCCCGGGACTATCTGGCGGAGTGCTGCCGCCGGGGGATCGTGCTGGACGGCTAAGGAATATGGACAAGGGGCGATGGCTGCGGCCATCGCCCCTTTGTTTTTTACATCCAGTCCACCGGCATCCCGTTGACCTCCAGCCCCTCCCCGGCGGGGATGAGCAGATACTTCTTTCCATCCATTACCCGGGTCTCCACCAGGTAGCTCTGCTCCGGCGGAACAGCGATGGTGATGTCGGCGGCCCTGAGCTCAAACCGCTTGCTGTCGATGAGGTTGGCGGGGCTGAGGGCCGCGCCCTCGCCAAACAGCTCCCCGCACTTTGCACAGAACGCGTCCACCTGGGCGGCTTCCGCGCCGCAGTCCCGGAGGATGCCGGCCACGTCTTTCGCGGTGACGGCCAGGGGCTCCGGGTCTTTGGTTTCCCGGTGCTCCTCAATTTTCGCGGTCAGCCGCTCGTGAACGGCCTGCACCACCTCCAGGCCGCAGGTCCCCTCCAGCCCCTCCCGGAGCGCGGTCTGGAACGCCTCCCGCTGCTCCCCGGGGGACATGGGAGGCTCGGTATGGAAGACGGCATCCAAAAATTCCTGGTGCAGCTCGTCCGGCTTGCGGGCATAGGTGAGGGCGTTGTAGATGTTGGCCGCCCGGTCATCGAAGGCCGGGAACAGGAAGCCCAGCTCCGGCGGGGCCACGATCTGGCTGGGGGCGCAGTTGTGGAACTCGTTTTCTCCCGCGCAGTAGCCCAGCTCCAGCTTGCCGTCCTTCACCGGGCAGATACAGCACACAATGTAGGAGAACACCTCGTCGCCCGCGTCCGCCTGCATCTCGTCATCCCTGCCCCGGTGGGGCACGTCGTAGGCATCGTGGGCCAGCAGAATGAGGTAATTGCTCTCCCCCATATCCAGGGCGTCGATGACCGTTTGATAAAACTCCTGCCGCACCTCGCCGTCCTTCAGCCCGGAATCCCGCAGGGCCATGAGACGGCGGTGTTCATCGCTGTCCGCCACCTGCTGGGTGGAGAACACGATGTCGATGAGGTTCCGGCCCAGGGCGCCGGACAGCGCCTTTTTCAGCAGGGCTAAGTATTTCTCCGCCTCCTCCTCAGGCATCCGATCCAGGGGCTCGTCCAGGTAGGAGACGATCTCCTTTTGGCTGTTCACATAGCAGCCGTAAATGCGCCCTATGGCGTTTTTGCCCAGCCGGAAGCGGCGCTTCAGTTCGCTGATCTCTTTCTGATTCATGGTGACCTCGCAATTTAAGATGTATTTCGCACGGCGCTGAAATTCAGGGCCGCGCAATGAAAATGACTGTCCCATTATACGGGAATACAGCGGAAGTTACAAGCCCAACCCCATCGCTCCCTGTGGTTCGATCTCCAAAATATCCTCGATGGGGATGGCTGTGCCGTCTGTGAGGATGACCCGCCCCTCCAGCGGGTCTATTTTTTTGACCGTCCCTGTGGCGGTAACATAGGCCCCGCCCTCCTTCTTTTCATCCGGAAGGAACCAGGTGAACGCAGCCTGGCCGCCTGTCTCAGCCAGCAGCCGTAGCCGTTCATCCAGCACCGACTTTTCCTCCTCCGTCAGCTCTATTTTTCGGCCGGTGAGCCGGGTGGCCTCCTCGATCGCGGCTCCGTGGCCTACCAGGGCTTGGAAGGGCGAAAACTGCGCCGCCCGGTCGCTCATGGGCATACGGGGATGCTTGGAGGATGTGGGGTGGGGCAGGTCGATGATATCGTCATAAACTCCCATCAGGCGCGGTGCCCTCCAATCTTGCTGTTGCGCTCGGCGGCGGTGGCTCCGTCCATCAAGTTCGTCCCCTTCAGAATGGCGTTTTTGCCGTACTTGCTCTTGATGCCCAGCATGGCCTCCTGGAGCTTCCGCTCCCGGGCCAGCTCCGCCGCTTCCAACTCCTTTTTTGCCTGGTTGGCCGCGTAATCGGTGAACAGATCCAGCTGCTCCATGGCGGGCTCGGGTGGAAGGCTGTCCTCCCCTTCCACCCGGTTGGCGGTGAGGTACATCCGGCGGATCAGGAGGTTTTTGTCCACAATGCGGTCAAAGAGCTCCAGGATCACCGCCGTGATGCGCTTGGATGAAGCGGTGTACTCATCCAGATTGGCGGTGCCGTGGGCGTGCTTGGGGATCTGCCGCCCATAGCGGTCTGTCTTGATTTCGCCATGATATTGTTTCCGGCGCTCGGAATCACGCAGGTTGTCGATGTCATAGCCCACGGTGAGGGTGAGCTGATTGGTCGCCAGCCGCTGGCCTACCAAATCCAGGGCCAGCTGGTCCGCCATCTCCCAGGCCACCATCCGGGCCTTGCCGCAGGGGTAGGGGTAGGTGAGCACCTGGCCGGAGCCGATGCTTTTCGCCTCAGGTTTATACGCCTTGATATCCGCCATGGTGACGGGCTCATACCCCCAGGCATGGTCGATCAGGAGCTCCGCGTTCACGCCAAACATTTTATAAAGCAGATCCTCGTTGTAGTAGTCGGTGGGCTTTCCGATGGAGCACCGGGCGATATCCCCCATGGTGTACAGCCCCTGGGTCTCCAGCTTTTTGGCGTAGCCCGGCCCCACCCGCCAGAAATCGGTGAGGGGGCGGTGATCCCACAACAGCCGGCGGTAGCTCATCTCGTCCATCTCCGCGACACGCACGCCGTTTTTGTCCGGCTTGGTGTGCTTAGCCCAGATATCCATGGCCACCTTTGCCAGATACAGGTTCGTGCCGATGCCCGCCGTGGCGGTGATGCCGGTGGTGTCCAGTACGTCCAGTACGATCTTTCGGGCCAGCTCCCGGGGGGTGAGCTTGTAGGTGGGCAGGTAGTTGGTCACGTCCATGAGCACCTCGTCGATCGAGTATGAAACTATGTCCTCAGGGGCCACATACTTCAAGTAGACGTTATAAATACGGGTGCTCCATTGGATATAGTGGGCCATCCGGGGCGGGGCCACCAGGTAATCCAAGGCCAGCTCAGGATGGGCCTTCACATCCGGGTCGTGCCAGGAGGAACCGGTGAGCTGCCGCCCCGGGGCTTTCTGCCGCCGCAGGGCGTTCACCTCCGCCACCCGTTGCACCACCTCAAACAGCCGCGCCCGGCCAGAGATGCCGTAAGCCTTCAGCGGGGGCGTGACCGCCAGACAGATGGTCTTATCCGTGCGGCTTTTGTCCGCCACCACCAGGTTGGTGGCGAGGGGGTCAAGGCCGCGTTCAACACACTCCACGCTCCCATAAAAGCTTTTCAAGTCGACGGCCAGATAGACCCGGTCTTTCATCGCCACACCCCCTTTCCAGCGTCCCACAAACCGCCTTCATTATACATCAGCAAAAGCGAATTGTCCATATGTTCGACTAAAATAGGTGGACGACCTCCACCTATCCGCCCGGGCCCCGGCATGGTACAATGAACCTGTATTTCAGGGCGGAGTAAGTTAGGGCGGAGTAAGCGAGGGAGGAACGGCGTGGAAAGGGGTGAAGTCTGCCCTCCGCCGGACTGAAGCGGCCTGGAAGAACAAAATACAAGGATGAGAAGACTGTGAGTTGCCCTATGGGGGCGGTTCACGGTCCTTTTTTGTCCCCAAAAACGAGAGGAGCATGAACTATGAGTGAACAGAACAGCAGCGGATTCCCCTTTGCGGAGGTGCCTGACAGCGCAGGCCTGGACATCGATGCCATTTTCGGCGGCGCGCCCAACGGCGGAGCCCCCGGCAATGTAAACCCCTTTGACGCGGCGCTGGCCCAACAGGCCGCACCACCCGCACCCATCCCGCAGGCGCAGGCCCAGGAAGCGGCGCCCCAGCCTATGGCCCAGCAGCCCGTGTTTCAAAGCGTCCAGCCTGTGCAGCCCGCCCCGGCCCCTGCGCCTACGGCGGCTCCCGCGGCCCCGGCGACCCAGTCTGCGCTGGACATCGATCCCCTGGCCGCCGCCATGGCGGAGCAGGAGATCAAGGCAGAGCAGAAAGCGGCCAAGTCCCTGTTTGAGAAGGCCCCGGTGTTCCACTACGGCAGCGCCCGGGAGGACATCACCGACCCCGGCATGACCTTCGAGGAGCTGCGCATTGCCAAGTCTGCGGATTTCCCCGAGCTGGGTGAGGGCAAGAAGGTGTCCTGGACAGTGGAGTACGGTAAAACCGTCAAGACCATCACCGACCCCAAGGGCACCACCATCGCCTCCGTCAAGTCGGAGATCGAGCTGTCCAAGGCGTTTTTAGACAACCTCAAGAAGGCCAAGGACAAGAACCCGGACTGCCTGGTGAAGCCCAAAGTCACCGCCCAGAGTAAGGGCATCGCCTCCTATAAGGGCGTGTTCGCCTCATTGGAGGAGGCCCGGGCGTCGGACAAGGCCATCTGCACCATCCCCGGCGGGGACGGCAGGGTGTACGAGCTGCGCAAAAACGAGCTGGGCGAATTCATCGCCCCCAAAGACTGCGTGATCGACCTGGAATCGGTCAGGGCCGGGTTTACCCCGGCCCTCCCGCTGGTGCCCATGGAGCTGCTGGCCCAGATTATCTCATTCTTTCGGTGCTGTATGACCGGACCCGAAGAATTTGAGGCGCTGGCCCACATCCTCTGGGACAAACAGGAGCAGGAATTTGTGGTGCGCGTTCCTGAGCAGACGGTGACGAAAGCCCACATCGACGCTGAGTTGGGCCGGGACGATCTGCCGGAGGAGCGCTACCTCCACTACATCGACATCCACAGCCACAACAGCATGGAGGCCAAGTTTTCCCCTGTGGACGATGCCGATGAGCAGGCCACCCGGATCTACATCGTGGTGGGCCGCCTGGACAAGTTCTTCCCCGATATCACAGTGCGGATGTCCTGTGGCGGAACCTATTTACCCCTGGATCCCGGCTGTGTGTTGGAGAGCTATGGAGCGGTGTTCCCGCAAGAGTGGAAAACCAACGTAAAGCTGCTGCGCAGAAATGTCCTGCCTGCTCGTCCGATGACTGAGCCGGAGGTAAGGCATTTTCGGTACTGGAGGATGGGTCAATGAAATTCTCCATGACCCGCCCGGTGAAGATCGTCATGCTGGGCGCGGGCGGCACAGGAGGCCACATCGCGCCCCACCTGTACCGCCTGCTGTACTCGCTGCGCCGTCCGGTGAGGTTCATCATCTGCGACGGCGACGTGGTGGAGGAAAAGAACCTGGTGCGGCAGAACTTCACCCCCGCCGACCTGGAGGAAAACAAGGCCAAGGTGCTGGCGGAGCGGTATTCTGCCGTGTTCGGCATGGAGACGGAGTATGTACCATCCTTTGTAGAGGATGAGGCGCAGCTTCGCACCCTGCTGGAGCCCGCGTACCTCTGGCTGCGTCAGCCTGGGCATCAGTACAATGTCCGGGTTCCGGAACTGGTCATCCTGATTGGCGCGGTGGACAACAACAAATCCCGGCAGCTCTGCGACCGGGTGTTCCGTAGGGCCATGGAGCTGATCTACATCGACAGCGGCAATGGCGAATTCACCGGCCAGGTGGTGTGCGGCGTTCGCCGGGGTTGCAGGACCTATTATCCGCCCATCGGCACAGTCTACCCGGACGTGCTGGTGAAGACGGACAAGTTTCCCACGGAGCTGTCCTGTGCCGAGGCGTCGATATCCGCGCCCCAGAGCATGGCAGCCAACATCACGGCGGCCACGCTGGTGGTGGACATGGTCTATAACATCCTGGCCACGGGCAGCAGCACTGTGCGGAAAGTAACCTTTTCCACCCAGACCGTCAATGTGCGGCCTGAGCTGCAAAAACAAAATACAAGGAGGAAAGCTGCGGCATGAGAGCGAACGTAGACGCGAAAGCCTTCGTCCAGGCGCTGGATAGGGTGAGCGGCCTGATTCGCAAATCGGCCATCCCCGTTTTGAACGCTGTATTGATTCGGTTCGAGAAGGACTGCTGTACCCTGACTTCCACCAACATCGACACCTACCTGTCCGCGGCGCTGCCCGCCCAGGGGGACGCCTTCGCTTTTTTGCTGGACCGCCCCCGCGAGACCGCCCGGGCCTTCCGGCAGTTTGAGGGTGAACTGACCATAGAACAGACGGAGGCGGGCGAAGGCGGCCAGCGGCGGATCAAGCTGGCCCTGTCCTGCGGGCCCCGGTCGGCGGAGCTGCACCCGTTCCTGCCCGAGGATTTTCCCCGGTACCCAAACTGGGAGCCGAAGCACAGCTTTACCGCCAACGCCAACCGGCTGTACGCCCGCGTGGAGCGGGTGAAGTACGCCGTGGGGGTTCCGCGCAAAAAGGAGGCCAGGGCCTGCATAGTCAGCGTGCAGTTCAGCGGGAACCGCGTCTACGCCCTGGACGGCTACCGTATGGCCTGGGATACCGACCCGGAGCTGGATGTACCCGCGCCCTTCATGGCGTCCCCGGACGCGCTGGAGCATTTGAAGCTGTTCGGGGATCAGACGGTCTCCGTCCAGATGGGGGAGCGGTACGCCAACGTGACCGACGGCGTAACGTCGCTTCTGTTCCGTCTGCCGGAGGGTGAGCTGTTCAAGCTGGACAGCGCCCTTACGGACAGGTTCCGGGCGGAGTTCCAGGTGTCCCCGAAGGAGTTCCTGGCCGAGCTGAAATATCTGAAGCAGTCCCTGCGGGGAAACCGCGCCCATCTGGTGCGCTTCAGCAGCGGCAATCTGTTATCCGAAAGCATGGGGGAGCGATACGCCACAAAAATCTCCGCTGCCGGGTGCGAAGGCGTGGAATTTGGGTTCAACCTGGATTACATGACGGACGCCCTGGAGCCGTTCAAAAAGGAGCCGTCTGTCAATATGAAGATCAGCGCCGGTTCCCTGGGCCCCATCATCATTGAGGCCCAGGGTCGCGGCGACCGGGCTATGGTGCTGCCTGTCCAGCTGAAGAAAGCCGGGATGGCGGCGTAAAATAACAAAAAGGAGCGGATTATAATGAAAACCGTTTACATTCCCAAAGGAGAAACCGTGTCCTATGAGAACCTCACCACCGAATACCTGGTGGTGGAGGGATGCCTGAAGGTGTCCTGTGACCTCAAGGCGAAAACCATCAGCGGCGGCGGCTTCATCGAGGCTGGCCGGGTGTCCGCCGGCGATATCCGCGCGGACGATCTGGAGTGTGCCGGCGTGGCCTGCGCCCGGCTGATCGCCAAGCGGGTGGAGACCTCCGAGCTGTTTGCGTCTGAGAGCGCCGCCGTGTCCTGCCTGCTGTCCGCCGACTATGTGAAGGCCGGGCAGCTGTTCGTGGGGCTCAGCGACATTGATGAGGTGGAGGCGGATGAAATCATCAACCTCCGGCAGAAGAAGCGGAGCCTGTTCCGGTTCCTGCTGGCGTCCAGCCTACGCTCCTGGTGGATGCGGTTTACCGCTCCCGCGGAGGATGCGGTGGATGCGGACTATGAACCCGTTCAGGACAAAGACGACAGCGTGATCCACTTGGATACCGGGAAGGAACACCAGCCTGCGGCCTGAGCGCAGCGATGGAGGACAGGGGGCGGGCGCTTCCTGTCCTTTTACAAAAATGAGGAGGGCAAAAAAATGTCGCACAAATCTCAAGAAAAGAATATGCGTAAGCTGGCCGAGCTGCTGGGCCAGGATCTGTCCTACATCTGGGGAGAGAAGGAGGACGGCCCCAATGGCGCGAAGAAGCGGTTTCTGAACGCAGGCAAGGTGTTTCTCCGGGCACTGGCCAAGGATCTGGGCCTGCAAGACGCCAGGGTGCGCTCTGAGCCCTCCGGCATTGGGGAGTCCGGGGACTGCACCCTCATGGGAATGTGGCAGACCAACGGGCTGTACATCGACCTCTCCCAGTTCTGCGGCAACCGGGAAAACGTACTGCTCTACCGCACTATTCGCCACAGCGAGGATTACAGCGGCGGATATAACCATTTCCTCACCCGCCGGGATCTGGCGGAGATGTCCTACCCGGACCTGCTGTTCCTGCTGGCGGCACTGCGGGAGGAGGGCTGTCATGAGCGGGCAGCCTGACACATCCCAGGCCGAACCGCGCAGCTATGCCCTGGAGGGTCTGCGGGGGCTTCAAAGCGAAGTCCCCCAGCTCACCCAGGCCATGGTGCTGTGCCGGGCCAGGGTGGAGCAGCACCGAAACACCGATCTTGCCGCCGCCCGGGATGACTACAACGATCTGCAAAGCGCACGGATGCGGTTGGCGGAGGCATTGGGCGAGGCCCAGCTCCTGCTGATGGAGGCGGAGGAATACCAACTGGCCGCCAACGCGGGCCTGCTGAAGGACGGCCTTCTGGGCTTTGACTTGATGAGCAATACCTACCGCCCAGTGTACGATGCGCTGAACGGCTTTGCCGCCCGGCTGCCTGTGGATGGAACGACCAACGCCCAGGTGGTGGGACGGCTGATGAACAACATCAAGATGGGCTATTACCCCACCGACCCGGACAACATCTCGTTGATTTTGAAGGGCATCCAGTTCCCGGATGGGGTCACCACCAATCTGCTGGATCCCTGCTGCGGCTGCGGTAGAGCGCTGCGGCAGATCGCGGATGGGAACAACTGCTTCACCTACGGCGTGGAGCTGGACGGCGCCCGGGCGGACGAAGCCCAGACCCGGCTTCACCGGGTGGGCTTTGGCAGCTTCTTTTTCAGCCAGGTCAGCGGCAACGCCTTCCACCTGCTGTTCCTCAACCCGCCCTACCTGTCCGTACTCAATGAGAGCGGGAACCGGGCGCGGCATGAGAAGCGGTTCCTGATCGAGAGCCTGGGCGCGCTGGCCATGGGCGGCCTGCTGGTGTACGTCATCCCTTACTACCGGCTCACTCCGGATATCTGCCGGGTGTTGGCGGACAACTTTGAGAATATCGGCGTGTGGCGTTTTACCGACGCCGAGTTCAAAAAGTTCAAGCAGGCAGCCATCCTGGGCACACGGAAGCAGCGAGATGCGGAGCCCCAGGATGCCCAATGGCTGGAGTGGTTTGCCGCCCATCCTGGGACCATCCCCTGTCTCACGGAGCTGCCAGAGGGGTGCTATCCCCTCCCGGCCAGACCGTTGGAGGTGAAGACTTTTCGGGGGGAGAAGTTCAACGAGAAGGAGTTGGAGCGGCAGCTCAGCCGTTCGGACAGCTTCCAACGGATGATGGCCCGCAGCGAACTGGACATCGGGGTGAAGCGCCCGCCGCTGCCCCTCTCCATCAGCCAGATTGGACTGATCGGGGGCTCGGGGATGATCAACGGGCTGATCGAGTGCGACACGCCCCATGTCATCAAGGGCCGGATCGTAAAGGTGACCCGGAACGAAACGGAAGAAAAGTTTGACGCCAAGGGCAAGCACATCGGCGCCGAGCTCCACGAAACCATTACCAACAAAATGATTTTCAACATCTTGACGCCCAAGGGCTTCAAGGCGCTGACATGAAAGTGAGGATCATTCATGAGTGTTATTACTGTAAACCCTCGGTTTAATCCGGGCAGGCTGATGATCACCCGCAACGCGAAGGACGTGCTTCCCCGCGCGGAGGTAGACGCCGCCATCAAGCGGCACCTGAATGGGGATTGGGGCGATGTGTGCCAGTCGGACGGAGCGCTCAATGAACAGGCGCTGCGCAGCGGCGACAGGTTGTTCTCCGTCTACCACACCCAGGACGATGTGAAGTTCTGGATCATCACGGAATCTGACCGCTCCGCCACCACCGTCCTGCTCCCCAGCGACTATTAAGGGGGGCAGCGGTATGAGCATGAAGCTGAACTTGAAGCTGCTGGCCACCCGGTTTTCCCAGGCAAAGGACGGCCCCCCCGTATCGGATGATGGGGTCAACCGTTATCTGTTGGAGCAGATCCTGCGTCCCAATCTGGAAGGAAATCTTCTCCGTCTGGGCGATATCGACTTTGGCGCTTTTGACGCGGACGACGTGCCCGCGTTGGAGGATTACTATGACAGGCTGTACCAAGCGGCGCAGGATCTCTCCCAATTTGCGCAGACGCTGAGCCGGGTTCCGCCCACGCCCAGAACTGTGCGCTCGTTTTGCTGAGGCGCCGCCATGGAAGATATTAGTTCTTATTTTTTCCATATGCTGTACCTTGCAAAAACGGTTCATGACAGCCCCAGGCTGAAAAAAGAGTGGCCGTCGTTTGGCAGCATCCCCCTGGATGAAGATTCATTTTATGAGCTGGCCTTTGAATTGGCTGTGTCGATTTTTGAAGATACCAGCTGCTACTACAACGAAGAATCAGGCATAGACACCTGGGTGCTGTCCGATCCCGCTGTAGAACGCTTCTGCGAACTGTGCGTCCGCCTTGAGACAGAAAAAGGGCTTGAGGAGGGGTTCAACCCCTTCCGCCGGAACGCCGAGCAGATGATCCACGAGGGATTCCGCCTTGACAGCTATAGCTATGACTACGGCTGGCGGCTGTCTCCAAGCGACCGGGGGCGGCATTGCATCCTGTTCTTTTCAGATGAAAATTTCTATGGGACGGAGGAGCTGCCCGTGGCATTCCTGGAGATCCTGGACGGGTTCCGAGAACTGAACCGGCAGCTGGAAGCGGAGCTGGGGCTGAACAAGCTCGTCCCGATCTATCCGCTGAGAAACGAATGGAAGGAGGCCGCATAATGCCGGATAAATTTGACATGACCATCCACATCAACACCGAACATGGCGAGGTGGTGGTGGAACAGCAGAAGGCGGGCGGCGTCACCACCCACAAGCGCATCACGCCCCAAGCCCTGTGCGACTGCTTTCTCAGCAGCCGTTATGACGATGAGCGCCGCCCCACCGGGCTGCTGCCCGAGGGCTGCATCGCGGTGGTGATGGAAAAAAAGTACGTTTATTACTTTATCCGCTACCCAGAGCTGTACGCGGACATCACCTATTATGACACCGAGTACCGGGATTTCCCCCTACCCCGGCTGGTCTTCGGCTTCCAGTATATGCCCCAGGAGGGCAAGGTGGCCGGATGCCGGGTGTGCGTGGTGAAGGACGAACGTCTGACCCCGGATACGCCCACTTACCGCTACCCGTTTTCCAATGTACATGGGAATAACAGCATATGCACCGGGAACAACGCGCTGCCCATTTATAAAGACCCGGTTCGGCTGCACACGCTGGCGGGCTACCTCCTGCGCCTGCCCAACAACAACGATCTCTATTCCAGAAGCAACAACCGGCTTCACGCCGAGTACCGGGATCTCCTGGAGCAGATGAAGGGGAAGACCCCGTCCCACTACTACACCGATGTGCTGGTGGCGGACGGCAGAACACTGAAAGATTTTTTGAATGCGAGGTGACTACTGTGGAACAGAAAGACCCGAGACAGATCCAGGCCGAACTGGCCATGCCCTTCGCGCCGGAGGATTTAGAATGGCGGCTGCAAAAAGTGATCGAGGCAAGGGAACTGGGCATCGCCGTCCCCTACGTTACCAACCGGGCCATCATGGGCCGGCTGGATGACGTGGTGGGGGCGGAGAACTGGTACAACGAGTTCAAACCCTGGCACGGCGCCGGCGGAAAAGAAGCCCAGCTGTGCGGCATTTCCATCCGGTATGGAGACGGTTTTATTACCAAATGGGACGGCGCTGAAAATTCAGACATTGAGCCTGTGAAGGGCGGCCTGTCCGACAGCATGAAGCGGGCCGCCGTCCAGTGGGGTATCGGCCGGGTGTTGTACAACATGGATGTGGTTTTTGTGGAAGTGGAGAAACGGGGTAAAACCTGGTACATGAAAAAAGACCAGCAGGAACGGCTGGATTACGCCTACCTCAAAATGCTGGGCAAGCTGGGCCTGACCCCGGCGCCTCCCGGCGGTTTGCGCACCCCGGCGGACGCTGGGAAGCCGGCGGACGGTCCGAAGCCTGAGCCGGAACCGCAGACTCCCACTGCCGGAGCGCCTGAAACCGCAGGAAGGAAAAAGTCCAACCGGGGAGCGTGCATCGTCCGCTCCGCCCGGCAGAACAAGGGCATGAATGACACTGTGAGCACAGCTCTGGTGCTGGAGAACGCTGAAGGGACGCGCCGGGAGGTCTTTATCTGGGGCGCGCACCCGGAGCTGTCTGTGGGCACTGTTATCACAGACGTGAAGCTGGAAAAGAAGCAGCATGACACCGTGGTCTACTTTATGCTGGAAAATTTCAAGCTGGCGGACATTCAGCCCCAGGCGGCGTGACGCAGAAAGGAGTATATCATGGAGAAAATCCAGAGCTTTCAGATCACCGGCATGACCATTGCCGGGTTCAAGCCCTTTGCGCAGCCCACCGACTTGGCCTTTGGCAGCCCCACGGTCATCACCGGCGGCAACGGCCGGGGCAAGACCAGCATCGCCGATGCCATCGCCTTCGCCGTCACCGGACTCCCCTTCTTTGGGGAACGGGGCATCGACCGGCTACACAACGAGACCCAGCCCGACGTGTCCATCACCATGCACTTTGTGGATGAAACCGGCTGCGCCCATGTGCTCACCCGCACCCGGCGCAAGAATACCATGGCTATCCTCTACGACGGCTGCGCGGTCCGCCAAATGGATCTGACCGAGCTGTTTGGGGAAAAGGACGTGTTCCTGTCCATTTTCAACCCGCTCTATTTTATTGAGGAGCTGAAGGACGACGGCAAAAATCTGTTGGAGCGGCACCTGCCTACGATCCCCCATGAGACGGTGATGGCCCAGCTGTCTGCGGCCACCCGGAAGGCCCTGGAGGGGGAGAATATCCGCTCGCCGGAGACCTATTTGAAGAAAAAGCGGGAGGACATCCGGGACCTGGAGAAGAGCATCATCTACCTCCAGGGGCAGAAGGATCAGGCCCAGAGCCAGGCTGAGAACTGGAGCCAGACCGTGGATGGCCTGTCGGCGCGGCATGACGCCCTCAGCCGGAAGCTGGCGGAGCTGGAGGCCAAGCGGTTTGACGGATTGGACCAGGAGGCCATGGGGGAGCAGTTGGTAGAGCTCAGCGCCCGGTACAATGAGGCGGCCCGGGATGATCCTCCGCCAGACGCTGAGATTTTGGAGCTGGAGCGGAAGCTGGCGGCCCGCCGGGCAGAGCAGTATCAGCCCAAATATACCCAGGCCATCGCTGACGCCAATGCCCGGCTGGAGCAGCTGTGCAAGCAGTTCAACACGGATAAAAAGGCGTTTCAGTTCTTTGTGCCCGGAGCGACCTGTCCCACCTGCCGCCGCCTCATCACCGAGGAGGCGCTGGCAGAGGTGCGGGCCGCGTTGGAGCAGTCCAGCAAGGATACCATTGCCGCCGGACAGGAGCAGCGGGCCCAGCTCAATGAGCTTCAGGAGTTGGAGACCAAGGCCAGAGCGGTCTTTGAGAAGTTTCAGGCTGATGATGTGACGGAGCTGGAACATCAGTTAGATGAGCTCCATGCAAGAAAGGCAGAGGTCAGTCCGGCGGACGATCTGCGTTCCCAGATCCAGCAGCTCACCGCTGACCTGGAGTACGGCAACCTCTCTGAGGTGGAATACGCTCAGATGAAGGAGTGCCGGGAGGCGCTGCGGGAGTGCGCCGCCGATTTGAAAGCGGCCCAGGCCGTGGCGGAGCAGAGGCCGGACGGCTTTGACGAGAAAATCAAGGCTGCTCAGGATAAGATCACGGAGCTGAAAAAGTTGATCTCCAACGTGGCCATCTATGTGAGCAAACGGGTGGAGCTGACCTTCTCGGCGCTGAAAATGAACCGGGTGGAGATCTCGCTGTACGATGTGGTGAAGACCACCGGGGAGCGGAAGGACGCGTTCAAGTTCACCTACGGCGGCCGCCGATACGACCGGCTTTCCCTGTCTGAGAAGATTCGGGCGGGCATGGAGGTGTCCGAGCTGATGAAGCGGCTTACCAGGCGCAACTACCCGGTGTTCGTGGATAACATGGAGTCTGTGGACGATCTGGCCAACGTGTGTCCTACCGGGCAGGTCATCATGGCGAAGTGCGTCAGCGGAACGCCGCTGGCGATACGGCCGGTGAAGCCCATTCCTGTGGCGGAGCAGCAGGCCGCGTAAACCATCCAGCGAGGGAGGCGACACCGCTTGGACTATGAAAAGATCCCCATCGTGGACGCGGCCCGGCGGTGCGGCATCGACATTAACTCCCAGACACTGCATCACCGGGAGGTGGAGGCCACCTGCCCCTTCTGCCATGACCGCGGGCCGGGAAAGTACCATCTCAGTTTGAACACCGGCACGGACCAGTATCGCTGCAACCTGTGCGGCGCCCACGGCAACAGTGTGACGCTGTACGCCCGACTGATGGGTGTCTCCAACAGGGAGGCATACCAGGCACTGTCCCAGGAGGGCAAGGTCTATCCCATGCCCAGGCAAGAGGCATCCCAAGCCGACACGGAGCGCCAGCCCATGGCGTTGGAGCAGCGGCACGCCGCCTACACCGCCATGCTGGAGCATATGACGCTCCTGCCCAGGCACCGGGATAACCTGCTGGAACGGGGGCTGTCTGAAGAGCGCATCGCGCAGAATCAGTACCGCAGTATGCCGGAGACGGAGTCGGGGCGGAGACTTTTGGCCACCCTGCTCCGTTCCGGCGGCCACGAGCTGCTGGGGCTGCCGGGGTTCCGCACTTACTATGGCGACTGGACGATCAGCGGGCCGAAGGGTTTCCTGATCCCGGTGCGCGATAAGGACGGGCTGATCCAGGGCATGAAGATCCGGCTGGACGATGGGGACAACCCCTCCCGTAAATACCGCTGGCTGTCCAGCCGGGACCTGCCCAACGGGACCCGGAGCTATTCCTGGGTCCATGTCACCGGCGACACCACAAAAAAGCGGGCCTTCCTCACGGAGGGCCCGCTGAAAGGGGACGTGGCCAGTTACCTGGCCCATGACGCCCTATTTGTGTGTATCGGCGGCGTCAACGCCATCCGTGGGCTGAAGGACACGCTGAAGGATCTGGGCGCCACCCAGGTGGTGGAGGCCATGGACATGGACCAGATGACCAACCCCAACGTCCGCAATGCCATACTGGCGATGCGGAAAGAAGTTCAGGCCATCAAGGGCCTAAAATACACGAAATACACATGGGACCCGGCGTACAAGGGGGTAGACGACTATCTGCTCAGCCGGGTGACGGCCATGTGATAATGGGGTGAGAATTTTGAGCAGGACAATGGTAAAAGTTCGCGTATCAAAGAAATATCATGACTACATTGACTTTCAGACTGTCAGTTTGGAATATGGTCATTCCCAGCACTTTTTGCTGTCCTGGCACGATTTTGAAAAGCTGGACCGGGGAGAGGATGTAATAGCGAAAAGCCTCCAGCGAGAGGATGGCGCCACACCTTGTAAGGCTTATTTTTACAGAAAGGCTTGGGCTGGAGAACTCGCTGTCAGCTTTTTCTGGCGGGATGAGCGCCGGATAAAATACAACGAAGATGGGAGCAAAGATAACGAATATGGCTCAGAGCACGTACTGCTTCCTTATGATGATTTGTACGCTTTTATTCGAGAGCAATCGTGGAGCGGCGCACCGTCTGAATGGAAATGCCTCGCGTTGGAAGAATCCAAACAATCGCGTCTGGTATTTGTCGAGAAGCGAAATCTCCGAAAGTGCCTGTCCAACAAACTGATCCGCAAAAAGCTGGTGCGCTTTCTGCGGGACCGTTTTTGTGATCCGGATGTCCCGCAGGTCAATTTTTACGACCGTGCGGTGCCGTACAGCTTTACCTTCGAGGATATCTGCGGCACCGCATTCCGGACTCTGGGGGCGGTCACCCTGCTCCATGCGGACGATTTGTAAAAGGCGCGTTTTTGCTTTACGAGCCGAAAAGAGCAGAACCCCAGAAGCATGGATATATTCAGCCATTTCATACGTACTTAAAGGAGGGCTGGCAGATGGATAAATGTGATTCCTGCAAAAACAAAGGCACCGCATGGTGCCTGGGCTGCGAACACCGGTATCCCAGACTTGACCAATTTGATTTTTACCAAAGAGCAAAGCTGGAGGATTCATCGAACACAAAAAGCGAGGAGGCCATGTAATGGACAACATATTTGATATGCACGATTTCATCGGCACGTCCCAAGGCGACCAGGCCCATATGCTGGGCAAGTTCCTTTACTTCTCCCTGGCAAACCTGTTAGTGGACAAGAAGGAACTGTCCAAGCTGTGCGAAGATATGGGTATTCCTTATTCCGGAGGCACCAGGGTATCCGTGGGGGATGCTTTCCGCTCTGCCACTGGCGATATCCGGGAACGTGTTCCGGTGACGGCCATGGGGGAGACCAATATCTATCTGGCCTACTGCCGGGATAACAAGCGTACCAGCACCGATATCTTGTCCCGGGAGCTGGTGAAGGAGACGCTGAACCAGAAGACCAACAACTATGAAAAACTGGCCAACATCAGCTATGATAAGAAGGACGGCGTGTTCCGGGCGGAAAATCTGGCGCCAGACGATGCCATCGACGTTCCGGCCTGCTGCCGCAAAGCGGAGGAACTGTTCGAGCTCTACCAGAAGTGCGCCAACCGCAAGCAGATTGAAACCATCTGTGTGAATTACCTGCGGGGACTGGAGGCCACCAAGCTGAGCATCACGGGGCATATGTATTTTGTCCCCCGCACCCATATGGACAAAGTGGATGTGTTCGAAGATTTCATCACCCTGCTGGGTGGCTTCAACCGGAAAGACACACCGTTGATGGTGAACAGTTTCTACATCATCGACGATGAAAAGCAGCGCTCCAAGATGACCGAGGAATTCTACGCAGCGGTGAAAAAGGAGATTGCCGAGTACCAGGAGCGGGCGGATTATTTTATCAAGTCCGGCAGCCAGAGTCCGGCGGTGATGGAGCGCTGGGTAATGAAAATCCAAGCGCTAGAGGAGAAGAAGAAGCACTATGAGGGTGTGCTCCGCCGGGAGCTGGATGGGCTGGATGATGAGTTTGCCACGCTGAAGTTCCTGTCCCAGGAGTTGCAGGTGAGGGCGAACAATATTCGGTTTCAAAAGGCGGCATAATAAATAGCAATGTACGGGGAGGATGGCCTCCCCGTACATTTTTAACAGCAATAGTGATGTAGATGTATAAAGAAACCAGACAGCTTTAGACATAACGTAACCTTTTTGCTTTAAGATATGCCAATCTACCCATTCCTCCAGCGTAAATCGCTTATTAATAAAGCCGTATCTATCAACATCGTAAGCTGAGCCCCAGGGCAGAGGCTGTGCTCAAGGACCAGGCCAACAAACAAGACACCTGCTGGCCTGGTATTAACACCATCACCGCAGGGGTCATCCTCTCCCGCTCAACTGTGAAACGGGCACTGAATGATTTAATCAACGCGGGATTGGTGGAGAAGTCTAAGCGCTGACGCAAAAATGGAAGTTTGTCCTCCAATTTGTATCAAGTAAACCGCTGATAAAGTATCTAACCAGCATGGTTGTCCATTACCGCAATGACAGCTTTAGTCGTGTGTTTGCCGTCCGTCACCGTCAGCTCGATATCCCTGTCCGTCTCTACCAGAACCACAGCCAGAGCCTCACCGTAATAGGTGTCAGTCCTGCTTTCACAGTAGCCGATTATATTATAGGGGCAGGCACTACCCAGCCCAAGCAACCTCCCGCCGGATATCTTCACTGTGAGGATACCCCGTTCCAGTGGCTTGAGAGTTCCGTTTTTGTCCGTGTATTGCAGGCGAATGTGACACAAGCGGCCCGGAGATACGGAAGTTTCCTCCGGCAATACCCGCAACTGCGTTTCAGGATCAGCTGTTTTTAGGGCACACCGCCCAATCTCTTTACCGGAGCGATCATAACTCACCGCTTCCACCCTGCCATCCTCATAGGTGCAACAGAACCGGGCAATGCAGTCCCTTTTCAGCTCTTTTCTCCCCACAGCTTTTCCGTTTACCAGCAGTTCCACACTGTGGGCCCTGGCATAAACCTCCACATTGGCTGGCTTCCCCGCCCACCCCCGCCAGCTCCAGCTAGGCATGGCGTTGGACATCTTCCAGGCGGAGGGAGAGTGTTTCTCGTTGGTGTGGTTCACCGGACACACTGCAATATAGGGACCTTTTTCCTGCTCTAGGGCCACCCGGGTATAGAAAGCCTCCCCCAGGGGGCGGCCCGTCAGGTCAATCCGCCCGGAGCCAGCGGACACCCAGCCCAGGCCGCCGCCAAACTGGGGGGTATAGTCTTTATACTCCCAGGAACCGATGGATACCTCGCCCAAATAGTCTATCCCCGCCCAGACAAAATCCCCAATGATGCGAGGGTCCAGCTTGGCCAGCTCCCGGAAACGGTAGGCATCGGAGCAGAAGGTTTCACTGCCCAAAATCAATCGGTCTGAATACTTTCTCAGGTCACGCCTGTAGCGATTGATGCCATAGTTATAGCCCGCTATATCCATATTGGCAAAAGCGTCCCGGGTACGCCAGTCGCAGGGGGGCAGCGTGGCACCAAATTTCATAAAATCGCCCCCCAGCAGGCCGGCCAGATTGTTGAAAAACTCGCTGCCCACCGCTTTTCTCTTCACTCTTTTTCCGGACTGTTTCGCTTTTTTGGCTTTTTGGACCTCCTTCCTGGCCTTTTCATCGCTGTACACTCCAAAGCCAATGGAGCTAAGGAAGTTAAAGAAAATGTTCACACCGCAGGTGACGGGCCGGGTGGGGTCCAGCTGGTGCAGATACTCGGTCAGCTCTCCGGTCAGCTCAATTCCCCGGCGCTGGGCAGTTTCGCTGACTTCGTTCCCTGTGGAATACAGAACGACGCAGGGGTGGTTATAGTCCTTCTCCACCATGTCCGTCAGGTCCTGCCTCCACCAATCGTTGAAATAGTCCACATAATCATACCTCGTTTTGTGGATGTACCAGTGGTCGATGTACTCATCCATCACCAGCACACCCAGATGGTCACAGGCATCCAGCAGGTATTTGGAGCAGGGGTTGTGTGCGGAGCGGATGGCATTGTAGCCGTTCTCCTTCAAAATGCGGACCTTTCGCCACTCGGCATCCTCATAACAGCAGGCTCCCAGCACACCGTTGTCGTGGTGGATGCAGGCCCCCTGGAGGATGGCGCGCTTCCCATTGAGCAGCAAGCCGTGGCGGCCCCATTCCAGGGTACGCAACCCGAAGGTAGTTTCCGCACTGTCCTCATCAAAGAGGGCACGGCAGGTATAGAGGGTAGGCCGTTCAGGACTCCACGGCCTTCCTTTGGGAATGGCAATCTGGAGAACGGCCCTGCCATCGGACTGGGTCCTGCCGGAGGCGACAGTGCCGTTTTTGTCATTGATCTGAATAAATACCTCTCCCCTGCCCTGGGTGAACACCGTGACCTCCACCACAGCAGGGTCCAGGCTCAGGGTGCGCACCCGCAGGCCGTTCATCCGGATATGCTGCTGAGGGGCGGTCCACAGAGTGACAGGCCGGTAGATGCCCGCTCCAGAATACCACCGGGAGTTAGGTTGGTCTGCGTTACGGGCGATGACCTCCAGCGAGTTTTCTTCTTTGAATCGCAGTTTTTTTGTCAGGTCCACATAAAAATTGGTATACCCGTAGGGCCGAAAGGCCAGTTGTTCCCCGTTAAGCCACACCTCGGCGTTATGGTACACTCCTTCGAACTCCAGTACCGCGACCCGGCTCTCCAACGCCTCATCCGGGATGAACACCTTGGTGTACAGGTAGTCGTGCCCCTCATACCAGCCGGTGTTGATGCCTCCGGCGGACAGTTCGCTGCGGGGTTCGGAAATCATGGCATCGTGGGGAAGGGTCACTGGGATGCCAGAACCCTCCTCCTCCAAATGCTTTACATACCAAGCGTCATTAAAACCAGTTCCCCTCATAACCCTGTACAGCCCCTTTCTCATCATGACTCCATGGTAGTCCAGGACAAACAGTTTTGTCAAGACCGGTACCCCAATATGCAAAAGAAGACGGAATAACCCCAAATAAGGTCCTTGCATTTTCCCTGTACTCATATAGAATCTATATTGAGAGTTCATCTAAAACATGCTGGAGGAGGCCTTGGGAAATGGTACATATTGCGCTGGTGGAGGACGACCAGAGCTGCCAGGAGCAGATGGCAGGCTATTTGGACCACTACGCTCAGCAGTCTGGCGAGGAGTTTAAACTCTATTCTTTCGGGGACGGCGACAGCATCCTCAACAATTACCGGGCCCAGTATGATGTCATCCTGATGGACATTCAAATGAAATTTGTGGATGGCATGACCGCCGCTCGGGAGATCCGGGGGCAGGATGACCAAGTGCTCATCATTTTTATCACCAGCCTGGCCACCTATGCGGTGAAGGGCTATGAAGTGGACGCCCTGGACTATGTGCTCAAGCCCGTGTCCTACTTCGCTTTCGCCAAAACGATGGACCGGGCCATGAACCGGCTGCGCCGCCGCAAGCGACGCTATGTGCTCATCAGCAGCAAGAACGGTACTCAGCGGATCGACTGCGCTCGCGTCTACTATATTGAGGTGGACGGCCACAATCTGACCTACCACACGGCGGACGGTGCGTTGCTCAGCACGGGCACCATGCGGGAGGTGGAGGACAGCCTGGCGGGTGGCTCCTTTTTCCGTTGCGGCAAGGGAGTCCTGGTCAACCTGGAGCACGTGGAGGGTCTGGTGGAGGGGGACGCCCTGGTTCATGGCGCGACCGTACAGGTGAGCCGCTCCAAAAGGAAGTCCTTTTTGGACGCCCTCAACCGCTACATCAATGAGGTGAACCTGTGAGCCACGAATTACAGAACATCCCGCCCATCTGGACGGTGCTGTTCCACTGGTGGGCCTGTCTGCTATACGTAGGGTTGCTTCCCGTGCGGCGGGACAAGAAGACCTGCGTTGCCGTGGCCCTGGTCCTACTGCCGGCTTGGGTCCCCTATATGTGGGTCATCGCGCCGCTGGACGGCGGCCTTTTCAACCTAGGGATGGCGGGCTTCGCGGCGCTGACCCTGCTCCCCTTCCTGCTGCTATGCAAGGGAGGTGTGCGCAACTACATCTATTACTGCGCCCGGGCCTTCATCCTGGGAGGCTTCACGGTGTCGCTGGCCTGGCAGTTTTACATCTACTACAGCCTTCGGCTGGTCTGGCTGGAGGCTTTCGGGGCCCAGGCGGCCTTTATGATGCTGCTGGGCGGCGGGGTGTACCTGGTGATGTGGCTGCTGGAAAAGAGCCATGGCCGGGAGATGCGGGAGATGGACATACGCCGGCCCACCTGCCTGGGGGCGGCGGCCATCGCCCTCATCATCTACATCCTCAGCAGCCTGAGCTATACCGCGGTGAAGACCCCCTTTACCACTACAGTGGAGGCGGAGGCCTTCAACATCCGCACGATCGTCTACCTGGGGGGCGTGGCCATTTTGTACGCCTATCATTTGCAGCTGTGCGAATCCTACGCCCTGCGGGAGGTGAACGCACTGCAAAATGTGCTGGACATGCAATACGCCAACTACCAGCACAGTCAGGAGTCCATCGACATGGTGAACCGGAAATATCATGATCTGAAGCACCAAATCGCGGTGCTCCGGTCGGAGATCGGCGCCGAGCAGAAGCTGGACTGTCTGGACCAGATCGAGCGGGAAATCAAGGCCTACGAGAGCCAGAACCAGACGGGCAATAAGGTGCTGGACGCCATCCTCACCACCAAGGCCGCCTACTGCCTGGACCATGGGATCGCCTTCACCTGTGTGGCGGATGGCAGCGCCCTGGACTTTATGGGGGTGGTGGAGGTGAGCGCCATCTTTGGCAACGCGCTGGACAACGCCATCGAGGGTGTCTCCAAACTGCCCGACCCGTCCCAGCGGCTGATCCGGCTGTCCGTGGCCCGGCAGAAAGGCTTTTTGCGCATCAAGGTGGAAAACCGCTGCGTGGACGGGCTGGCGGTGGAAGGAGAGCTGCCCCGGACCACCAAGGCGGACAGCAGCCAGCACGGCTACGGGTTGAAAAGTATCCGGGCTACGGCGGAGAAATACGGCGGCACGGTGACTGTTCAGGCAGAGGGCGGCTGGTTCACCTTGGGGGTGCTGGTCCCCATCCCGGCGGCGAAGAAAACAGTGGAATAAAAAGGCAAAAGCACCCGGATTCGGCGAAATGCCGAATATCCGGGTGCTTTTCTTGTTGAAATCCACGAATGCTCCAACGGATTGTGATGGGAAATCGACGGTTTGTGAAAAATCGCTCAAAAGCAGCTCCTGCTTTGCTATACTTTTATCACAAAGCGACGAGCGCCTTTTGGGAACATCCGAAGGGCTTCAAAGGGGGAGGGGTGTTCATGCTGGGCATCACACATTTTACGGTGGAAGGGCTGTCTGAGGGCTGTGTCACAGACGAAAAGCGGCCCCGGTTTTCCTTCGCCCTGGAGAGCAGCAGGGCGGGAGCCAGGCTGAAACGGGCGGTCCTCCATGTGGGGAACTGGGAGACTGGGGCGGACAGCCAGATTGCCATCCCCTATGGCGGACCGGCGCTGAAGCCGTTTACCGTATACACCGCCCGCCTGACGGTGGAGGACGGCACGGGAGAGACCGCTCAGGCAAAGCTCATCTTCGAGACCGGGCGGCTGGACACGCCCTGGACCGGGAAGTGGATCAGCGACCCGGCATACTGTTTTACGGAAAAAAAGGTGTCCCCCCGGCCCATGACATTCCGGAAGTGGGTCCGGACGGACAAGAAGATTGCCTCGGCCCGGATCTATGCCACCGCCATGGGCATTTATGAGCTGACAGTGAACGGCCAAAAGGCCGGGGACCGCTATTTTGCCCCCGGCTTCACCTCATATAAAACCAACCTGCAATACCAGACCTATGACGTGACGGACCTGCTCACCGGGGACGATGTCCTCCAGGTGGTGGTGGCCGGGGGCTGGGCGGTGGGTTCCTTCGTGTTCACCCGCACCAACCGCAATGCGGCGGACCGCCAGGCCCTGCTGCTGGAGCTGCGGCTGACCTGCGAGGACGGCTCCGTTGAGATCATCGGCACCGACGAGAGCTGGCAGGTCACCGAGGAAGGGCCTTACCAGATGGCGGACTTCTACGACGGCGAGACCTATGACGCCACCGTCCGGGAGGAGGACATCCACTGGCGGCTGGCGGCCCGGGAAACCCTGCGGGTGCGGCCCCGGATCGCGGCTGACTACGGTGCGCCGGTGAAGGCCCACGAGCGGTTTGCCCCGGTAAGCTGTAACAGGTACCCTTCCGGCGTGCTCATTTACGACTTTGGCCAGAACTTTGCCGGAGTGGTGGAACTGAAGCTGAAGGGCAGAAAGGGCCAGGTGGTCACCGTCCGCCACGCGGAGATTTTGAACCCGGACGGCACGCTGAACACCCAATTCCTGCGCACCGCCAAGGCCACCGCCACCTATACCTGTGTGGATGGGGAGCAGACCTACTCCCCCCGGCTTACCTACATGGGTTTCCGCTACATCAGCGTGGAGGGCATTGAGGAAAAAAATCTGGAGGTCACTGGCGTAGCGCTGTACTCCGACCTGGAGCAGACCGGCAGCTTCGCCTGCTCCAACGAAATGCTGAACCAGCTCCAGAGCAACATCGTGTGGGGAGCAAAGTCCAACCTGGTGGACATCCCCACCGACTGCCCCCAGCGGGACGAGCGCATGGGCTGGACCGGCGATATTGCCGTGTTCTCCCCCACCGCCTGCTACAACTTCGACATGGGCCGATTCCTCAACAAGTGGATGTTAGACGTGAAGGCGGAGCAGTTCCCCGGCGGCGGCATCCCCAACACGGTGCCCCGGTGCGGCTATGGCTTCCCCGCCACCATGCCGGACATGGCGGTGGACTGGTGGGACGACGCCTGTGTGCTGGTGCCCTGGGCGGAGCATCGGGCCCGGGGCGATGTGGAGATTCTGCGGAAATGCTACTCCGTGATGAAGAAGTATGTGAAGGCCTGCACCTTCTGGGCAGGGTTGCTTTCTACGGGAAAGAGGAAATACATCTGGCATACGCCCTCCGTATTCCACTTCGGCGACTGGGTGGCCCCGGACGTGCCCAAAATGAGCCAGTGGCAGGGCCGCAGCAAGTGGACTGCCACCGCCAGCCTGCGCAACACCAGCGCCCTGTTGTCCCAAATCGCGGACATCCTGGGGGAGGAGGCCGATGCCGCCCATTACCGGGACCTGAGCGAAAAGGCAGCCGACGCCTACTGCTCGGTGTTCACAGACGGCAGCGGTAAGTTGCTGGAGGAGTTCCAGACCGCCTACGTCCTGCCTTTGTATCTGGATATGTTCCCCAATGAAGGGGTCAAAGCCAAAGCGGCGGACAACCTGGCAAAGCTGGTGGAGCAGAATGACCACTGCATCGGCACCGGCTTCCCCGGCACGCCCTACGTCCTGTTCGCTTTGGCGGACAACGGCCATGTAGACACGGCCTATAATATGCTGCTAAACACCAAGTGCCCCTCCTGGCTGTACGAGGTAAAGATGGGGGCCACCACCATCTGGGAGCGCTGGGACGGTCTGGACGAGAACGGCGTGTGCCCCATCGGCGACGACGGCACCGACATGATGATCTCCTACAACCACTACGCCAGCGGCGCGGTGGGGGACTTCCTCTACCGCCGGGTGCTGGGTCTGGAGGCCGTGGAGCCGGGCTACAGGACCTTCGCTGTTAAGCCAATATTGGGGGGCGGGCTGACTTGGGCAAAGGGCAGTGTGCGCACCCCCTATGGTGAGGCCTCCGCAGAGTGGAAGATCGAAAACGGTACTTTCATCATCGTCATCCAAGTGCCCATGGGAACCACCTGTGAGCTGACCCTCCCCGACGGTACAAAGAAAGTCTGTCACAGCGGCAGGCACGAGGATACCTGCAAGCTGTCAAATATCTGAGAAAGGATGATTGCCATGTCCAAGAAACAAGAGGGGTTCTGGAGCACCCCCCTCACCAGCTCCCTGGTGAAGTCCCAGGATGTAAAGCTGCCGGAAATGCTGTTCGGCTACTTTATCGGCCCCTTCGGAGCGCTGTTGTCCTCTGGCATCTTCACCAGCTTCCTGAACAAGTACTTCACAGACGTGCTCCGGCTGGATACCGGTTTCCTGTCTGCCCTCCAGCTGGTGTCCACCCTGCTCATCGTAGCGGCCAACCTCATCGTGGGCCAGCTTATCGAGCGCACAAAAGCTCTGGCGGGCAAAGCCCGGCCCTGGGTGCTTCTGTCTGCCCTGACCCTCAGCGTGTCCAGCGTGCTCATGTTCATCGTCCCCTTTGAGGGTATGGCCAAAATGGTGTGGATCGCCATCGCTTATAACCTGTACTACGCCGTGGCCTATCCTATCTACAACACTGCCAACTCCACCCTGATTCCCGTGTCCACCCGGAACAGCCAGCAGCGGGGGGCCTTGGCCTCCTTCACCAACGTGGCCGGCCTGGGGGTCATGGGCGTGGGCTCCATGGTGTTCCCCATGCTAGTATCCAACGTGATGAAGGAAGACCAGAATATGTGGTTCCTGGTGATGCTGGGTGTGGCCATCTTCACCGGCCTGACCATCTACCTCCAGTTCAAGTTCACCCGGGAGCGGGTCACCGAGGAGAGCATGGGGACGTCCGACAGCGCCGCCCAACCCAAGACCGCTTCCATGGGCGAGCAGCTCAAGGCCGTCACCAGCGAGAAGTGGTGGTGGATCGCCATCCTGTTTTATATGGGCTTCCAGTGGAGCGGCGCTATGAAGAACGGCTCCATGAGCTATTTCTGCCAGTGGGTGGTGGACAGTTCCATGCTGAGTGGAGACTACGGCGCGGCCCAGTCCCTGCTGGCGATTTTGGGCGCGATCCCCATGGCCGCAGCGGCCGCGTTGGTGGTCCCTCTGGCCAACAGGTTCGGAAAACGCATGGTCACCATTGCGGGTATGCTGCTGGGCGTCGCGGGCGGTGTCATCGCTGGCCTGGGCGGCGGCAGCATCATTCCCGTGGCCATCGGCGTGGCGCTGAAATGCCTGGGCTCCGCCCCGGCCTGCTACCTGATCCTGGCCATGCTGGCCGACGTCATCGATCACATCGAGTTCACCAGCGGCATCCGCACCGACGGGCTCACCATGTCCATCTACAGCTCCATCATGGTGGCCGCCACCCCGGTGTGCAACGCCATCTTCATGGCCATGCTGGGCGCTTCCGGCTACATGGCGCCCCCGGAGGACGCCGCCGCTGCCGCCGCCATGACCCAGTCCGCCGCTGTCCAGTCCACCATCAGCATCAGCTATATCTGGATTGAGACCATTGCCTACGCCGCCTGCGCCGCCCTGATGCTCCTCTGGACGGTGGAAAAGAACCTCCCCGAGGAGCAGAAGGCCATCGCCGAGCGCAAGAAGTAAACCTGTGAAGCATAGCCCTCCGGGGCTTTGTGGATAGAGGAAATCAGAATCAGGAGGGAAAAACATGAACGCAAGCAAGAAATCCGGTCGGGGCTCGCAGCGTCTGTGGCGCGGCCTGACCACCGTCACCGCCTCCGTGCTGGCCCTGGCGCTGTGCGCCCAGCCGCTGGTCAGCGCCAACCGCACGGACCTCGACAAGTTTTTGAGGACCCAGAGCAGCAAAATCGTGACCGACGACAGCGACAGCCAGGATCTGTTCGCCTACAAGTCCGACTACACCAGCACCACCGAGTTGCTGGACGCCATCGAGGACCTGGGTGAGCGCATGAGCGAGGAGGGCACCGTCCTGCTGAAGAACAACGGGGCGCTCCCCCTGTCCGCCGGGGAGAAGGGGAAGGTTTCCCTGCTGGGCTTCTCCAGCTACTACCCCCTCATGGGCGGCATTATGGGCTCCAGCCTCACCCCCAACCAGGGCACCGACGCCGACACCGTGGACCTGGTCCAGGCCCTCACCGCCCGGGGATTCACCCTGAATCCTGACCTTCAGCCCCTGTACCAGTCCTTGGAGTCCACCTTCGCCACTGAAGTGCAGACCTGGGCCGGCAGCGTCACTTACAACACGCTCACCGCCCCCAGTGTCGGCGGCGTGTTCTCCAGCAAGGAGCCCTCTCAGTCCGCCCTGACCGGGGCAGACGCCAACTGGAAAAACGGCCTGTCCGACTACAATGTGATGATCGTCACCATTGCCCGGGCGGCCAGTGAGAACGCCACCTATCTGCCCGGCGAAGCGGGGGTGGACCCCTCTCAGAACCTGAACCAGGCTGACCCCCTGGGCCTGTCCGACGACGAGCGGGACCTGATCCAGGCCGCTGTGGAGGCCAAGGGAGCCGACGGCAAGGTCATCGTACTGCTGAACAGCGCCAGCGCCCTGGAGGTGCAGGAGATCCAGGACAACGACGGCGTGGACGCCATCCTCCAGGCCGGCCTGCCCGGCGGCTACGGCTTCTACGGGGTGGCGGACATCCTGTCCGGCGACGCCAACCCCTCCGGCCACCTGTCTGACACCTATGCCGCGGACATCTCCGCCTCCCCTGCGGCGCAGAACTTCGGCAATTTTGAGTGGACCAACCCCGACCCCACTACCACCACCAACTCCGCCATCGTCCAGGCTGAGGGCATCTACATGGGCTACAAGTACTATGAGACCCGGTATGCCGACGTGGTGCTGGGCCAGGGCAACGCCGGGGCCTGGGATTATGACAGCGAGGTCACCTATCCCTTCGGCTACGGCCTGAGCTACACCACCTTCGAGCAGACCCTGGACAGCCTCAAGGTGGACCTGGGTGAAAAGACGGTCACCGCTGAGGTCACCGTGAAGAACACCGGGGATGTGGCCGGTAAGGACGCCATCCAGCTCTACGTCTCTCTGCCCTACATCACCGGAGGGTTGGAGAAAGCCGCCGTTCAGCTGCTGGACTACGCAAAAACCGACGAGCTGGCCCCCGGCGAATCCAAGAGCTATACCCTGACGGCCGATATGCAGAACATGACCAGCTGGGACAGCGAGGCGGACAACGCCGCCGGGACCAAGGGCTGCTTTGTGCTGGACGCGGGCGACTACCTGTTTACCGTGGGTGACGACGCCCATGACGCAGTGAACAACGTGCTGGCCGCCCAGGGCGTCTCTGTGGGCGGCGACAGCGCCAACGTCAAGACCTGGACTCTGAACAGCCGGGACGGCGACACCTTCGCCCGCACCAAAAACGGCACCGCCGTGGAAAACCAGCTGGCCGACATGGATGTGAACTACTGGCTGCCCGGCACCGCCACCTACCTGTCCCGCTCCGACTGGCAGGGCACCTGGCCCAAGACCTACTCCGGCCTCACCGCCACCGCCGAAATGCTGGATATCCTGGACAATGACATCTACGTCATCAGCCCGGACAACGGCGACCCGGCCTCTGTTACCTTCGGCGCGCAAAACGGCCTGACTCTGGCGGACCTGAAGGGCGTCACCGACCTGGACGACCCCCGCTGGTCCCAGCTCATGGATCAGATCACCCTGGAGGAGTGCATGATCCGCACCGGCTTCGGCGGTACCTCCACCAAGGCCATCCCCTCCATCATGTCCCCCGAGGCCATCCAGAACGACGGCCCCAACGGCATCTACTCCTACCCCCTGGGCCAGTACGCCAACACAGATGCCTCCACCGGCGACCCCTGCGCCGTAGAGGCCGACGATCCCAACCTGACCTACAAATTCGGAACCATGGCCGCTGCCCCCGTGGTGGGCCAGACCTTTAACAAGGACCTGGCTCGGGAGTTCGGAGAGGTGTGCGGCAACTACTCCCTGTGGGCCAACCTGACCATCTACTGGGGCTGCGGCACCAACCTGCACCGCGTTCCTTACAACGCCCGCAACCACGACTACTACTCCGAGGACCCGGTGCTCACCGCCGGTCAGGGCAACGAGTTTGTCCAGGCCGGTTTGAAATACGGCTGTCTGATCGCCCCCAAGCACCTGGCCTTCAATGACACCGAAATCAACCGCTCCGGCGTGGCCACCTTCATGACCGAGCAGCAAGCCCGCGAGAACGAGCTGCGGGGCACCCAGGCCATCGTTGAGAACGGGGCCCTGGCCCTTATGACCGCCTACAACCGCGTGGGCGTCACCCAGGACAACGCCCACACCGGCCTGATTATGAACATTCTCCACGGCGAGTGGGGCTTTAAGGGCCTGATTTCCGAGGACTTTATCCAGGACGCCAATTACACCGCCCTCAAGGAGGCCGTCATGAACGGCGTGACCATGAGCTGCAACACCGGCGAGAATACCGCCGCCGCCGTGGCTGAGAAGTACGGTTACTGGACCGTGGACGCCGTGAGCAAGGACGCCCAGCTGATGGCCGCCCTCAAGCAGGCCATGACCTGGCAGAACTACGCCCTGGCCAACTCCAACGCCCTGGACGGCCTGTCCTCCAGCTCCCGGCTGGTGTCCGTGCGCACCTGGTACGACAACCTGGTCACCGGATTGCAGATCGGCTTTGGCGTGCTGACCGTGGCCTGTGCCGCTATGTATGTGATGTCCGCCAAAAAGAAAGACTGAGACAGGAGGGAAATGCAATGAAAAAATCCGTGGGATTCTTTATGACTATCCTCTCCGCCGCCGCGGCGGCGGTGGGAGCGGCAGCCTATTTCATGAACTGCCGAACCAACTATTTCATCAATCTGGGCATTGACCCCGTGGTGATGGGCTGTGCCGTGTGCGCCATCGTACTCCAGGCAGCCTATATCATAGTGACTCAAAAGGGGAACCAGCTGTGGACCGATATCCTGGCTGTACTGCCCCCGGTGCTGCTCATCGTGGCCACCATCACCCTGGCGGGCAGCCGCATCAGCGGCATTGCCTCCATCATGACCTTTGAGAACAACGCACAGAACATGGCCGACCTGACCAGCGCCATCGTGGGCATCGCCGCCTGCCTCATCGCTACCATCGTGGGCATCGCGGCCTCCTTCTTCGATACGGTGAAGGAGTAAGCCAGGCAAGCCCTGACAGGAACGCCCGCCCCGGCTCTTTGGGGCGGGCTTCCGGTATACGACCTGCAAAAGGAGGGGAAACCGTGAAAAAAGCGGCGCTTTTTGTCATGGCGGCCCTCCTTTTGCCCTTGTTGGGGTGTAAAAGTGAATCGGGAGCGCCGGAGCCCCGCCTCTGCCGTGTGGTGCTGGAGGAGGGGGAGGGCTTTACCGCCCAGACCTACACCGGGCAAACCTCTCCCGGCGGGGAGCTGCGCTTTGCGCTCCAGCTAGAGGACGGCTACACCGTCACGGGCGCGGATTTTGGCGGCTGCGCTCTGGAGCGGGAGCCAGGGGGCGGTATCACGCTAGTCCTGCCCGAGGTGCGCTATTCCACGGCGGTGCGGCTGAGCGTGGAGCGCACCGGTGCAGTGCTGGCCTACCATGCCAACGGCGGCGTGCGGCTGGATGGGGGCAGCGCAGAAGAGGCCCTAGAGCTCCCCGTCACTCCGTCTCATTTGCGGCGGAACACCTCTATTGGGGTTGATTTGTTTACACGGCCTGGATACATCCTCTCCGGCTGGAACACCGCGCCGGACGGCTCGGGCACAGCGGTGGGGCTGGGCAGCCGGGTCACGCCGTCGGAAGGGCTGGTGCTCTACGCACAGTGGAGCCGCTGGGCCGATCCCGGCTTGTTTCAATGGGAGCCTCTGGGAGACGGCGCGGCCATCACCGCTTATAGTGGGACCGAGGGTGTTCTCACCATTCCGGCGGAGCTGGACGGCCTACCGGTGCGGGCCATCAAAGACAGAGCCTTCGCCGGAGCGGTCTGTCATACGGTCATCCTCCCGGACACCCTGCGGACGGTGGAAAACGGTGCCTTTGACGGGTGCGCCCTGGAGGAGCTGTACCTGTTTGATGGCCTGCGCACCATCAGCGACTATTCCTTTTCCAACTGTGAAAATCTGCGGACCCTCCACATCAACGCCGCCCTGCCCCCGGTGTACAGCGGCAGCTATTACGCCGCCTTCGCCGACAAATTCGACCGGCTGCTGTCTCTGCGGGACCGGCGGAAGATCGTGTTGTTTTCCGGCTCCTCCGCCCGGTTCGGATATGACAGCGAAAAAATTGACGCCGCTTTTGAAAACTTCGACGTGGTAAACATGGGCGTATTCGCCTACACCAACGCCCTACCCCAGATGGAGCTGATCCTGACCTGCATGGGGGAGGGAGACGTCCTGCTCCATTCTCCGGAGTTCGACGCAGCCCAGCGGCAGTTCTGCACCACCGCCAACCTGGACGGGGCATTTTTCAACATGATTGAGGCAAATTATGATATCCTATCATTGCTGGACCTGCGGCAATACGGCCAGGTGTTTACCGCCTTTTCCGCCTACCTGGACAGCCGGGAGGGGATGGACCCGCGCGGCTATGCCCTGTCCTCATCGGATTTCGATGAGGATGGAGATCCGGTGGACACACCCAGCTATAATGAGTATGGTGATTACATTCTGTATCGTCCCAATGCCGCCGACGAGCGCCCCATTTACGGCCTGCCTGTGGATTACACGGTGCGATCCTTTCCGCAAAGCGCCTTCATCGACCCCTTGAACCAGGAATACCGACGCTTTTTGGACAAAGGGGTAAACGTGTATTTCACCTACGCCCCCCGAAACCGGCTGGCCGTTTCAGAGGACAGCACTCCCGAGGCCCAGACAGAGCTTGACGCCTATTTTCGCAAAACCCTGTGCGTCCCAGTGCTGGGTGATGTGAAAAACTCTCTGGTCAGCGGTGTGTATCTTTACGGCACGGACAACCATCTGTCAACCGAGGGTGCAGCTCTACGTACACAAAATATCATTGCAGAACTTGCGGCTCACCTGGAACAGGAGGGCGGCTATGATTGATATGCTGACGGTGTTCCTGTTTGGGACCGGGGCGCTGTTCGCCGCCCTGTGTGGACTGCTGCGGCGGGGCCGCCCCCTGTGGGCGCTGCTGGCGGCGGTGTGCACGGAATTGGGTTTGCTGGCGGGGCTGGCGCTGGATTCATCGCTGAGTGAGCTGCTGCCCCCTCTGCTGATTGTGTGCGCCGTGAGTATGGCTTCGCTCCTCTACGGGAAGGAGGGTGGCGCGTGAACTTCCACTCCCTGGAATTCCTAATATTCCTTCCGGTGGTGTTCGTTCTCCATTGGGTACTGCCCCACCGCTTTCGCTGGGCGCTGCTGTTGGGGGCCAGCTCGCTGTTTTACTTCTGGTGGAATTTTTGGACGGGTTTTCTGCTGGTTGGGGCAACGCTGGTATCCTGGCTGTGCGGGAGGGGCATCGCCCGCTCTCAATCCCCCTATACTAGGCGGGCTCTGCTGGTCCTGGCCCTTATCACTTGTCTGGGGTGTCTGGCGGTGTTCAAGTACGCCGGCTTTTTCGCTTCCCTGGCAGGGTTGGAGCTGTCCCTGCAAATCATCCTGCCGGTGGGCATCTCCTTCTATACGTTTCAAACACTCTCTTACGTTATCGACGTGTACCGGGGCCAGGGGGAGGAATCCCATTTCGGCTATTACGCCCTGTTCGTCTCCTTCTTTCCCCAGCTGGTGGCGGGACCCATCGAGCGGCCCGGACGCCTATTGCCCCAGCTCAAGGCAGAGCGAACGTTCAGCATGGAAAATCTCTCTGCCGGGGGCTGGCTGCTGCTGGAGGGCTATTTCAAAAAGGTGGTCATCGCCGACGGCCTGGCCCCCTTTGTGGACCAGGTATACGCCGCCCCCGGCGAGGCTCTGGGGCCGGAGATCGTTCTGGCTACTGTGCTGTTCGGCTTGCAAATATACTGCGATTTCTCCGGCTATTCGGGTATCGCCCGTGGCGCGGCCCAACTGCTGGGGGTGGAGCTGACGGAAAATTTCCGCCGCCCCTATGAGGCGGCTTCTATCCGGGAGTTCTGGCGGCGGTGGCACATCAGCCTCACCAGCTGGTTCACCGACTACGTGTACATCCCTCTGGGCGGCAACCGGAAGGGCCTGCCCAGGCAGGTGGTCAACCTGCTAGCGGTATTTCTGCTCAGCGGCCTGTGGCACGGGGCGGGGTGGACCTTTCTGACCTGGGGGCTGATCCACGGCCTGTACCGGGCCGCTGGAGCGGTGTGGGAACACATCCGAGGCATTCCCGAGAAAGAATGCAGGCCGTGGGCCCATATCCGCACCTTTTTGCTGGTGAGCTTCCCCTGGCTGTTCTTCCGGGCCCCGTCCATGGCAGACGTGCTGACGCTGCTCTCCCGTCTGCCCACCGGCTGGGGCGGAGCCTTCCCGGCGCTGGCAGGGACCGCTCCTCTGGCCCTGTCCCTTCTCTGCCTGCCTCTGGCGGAACGTTTGAGCGAACAGCGACATCAACGGAACTGGTATGCCTCCGCGCTGACCGTGTTCTGCGCCGTCACCGCCATTGGAACGGCTTGGCTGGCCCATCTGGCCGGGGGTGGGAACAACGCCTTCATCTACTTTCAATTCTGATGCTATGAAGAAAAAAATCATCATTATCATCGTCACCATCGCCCTGTTGCTGTCCATACCGGGGACCCTGCTGGTCTGGGGCCTTGCCCTGCCCGCCCAGTACGGCGGCGCCTTCCTGGGTGAGCTGAAGCACAAGGTCCGGATGCTGGAGGTGACCCCCGGCCCCCGGATCATTCTGGTGGGGGGCAGCGGCGCGGCCTTTGGCGTGGACAGTGCCCTGATGGAGCGGGAGCTGCCGGGGTACTCGGTGGTGAACTTCGGGATGTACGCCGCCCTGGGCACCACGGTGATGCTGGACCTGTCCCAGCCCCATATCCGGGAAGGGGATATTGTACTGCTCATCCCGGAGCAGCAGGAGCAGACCTTGTCAGACTGGTTCGACCCCGCCGTGATGTGGCAGGGTCTGGACGGGGCTTTTGATCTGCTCCGCCTCCTGCCCAAAGACAAGCTGGAGCGGCTGGCGGGGGCGTTTCCAGCCTTTGCGGGGCAGAAGTTTTCCTGTTTTCTCCAAGGCCAGCCGCTCCAGCCTCAAGGCATATACCGCCGGGATTCCTTCGACGAAAAGGGAGATATATCTTCCCCGCTGTGCGCCCGAAACGAGATGCCTGGGGGCTTTGACGCCAGCACCCCCATCCGCTTTGACACGGATATGGTGACGGAAGCATTTGCCCGGCGGGTGCGGGATTACGCCGAAGCGGTAAAATCGGCGGGGGCTATCCTGTGGTACGCGCCCTGCCCCATGAACGGGGCGGCGGTGGAAAACAAGGAGGATGTGGACGGTTTTTACGCCTCCCTCCAGGAACGGCTGAGCATTCCCCTCGCTGGGGACCCTCACGATTTCATCCTGGATGCGGGGTGGTTCTACGACACCAATTTTCACCCCAATTCCAGCGGGAAAACAGTCTATACCAAGGCATTGATTCGGGCGGTCAAGGCCATGCTGGGGGACAGCTCGCCCACGGACATTCCCTTGCCGGAGATGCCGGAGTTGGCCAGGGCGGTTTCCTGGGTCGGGGATGACAGCGACGGGGCCTGCTTCACCTACGGGGAGGTGTCCGGGACGCTGGCCGTCACCGGGCTTACCCGGGAGGGGATGGAGCGAACGGCCCTCACTGTGCCCTCTGTTTGGGAGGGAAAGTCGGTGACCGCCATCGGTCCCAGCGCCTTCAGCGGGGCGGAAAACCTACGGGAAATCACCCTTCAGCTCAATATCGGGACCATTTCCGACGGAGCGTTTGGCGGCTGTGCTGCTCTGGAACGCATTATAATACAGTCAGCCCAGCCCTCTGCCTGCCGGGTAGGACAGAGGCTGCTGGAGGGAACCAGCGCAAAAATTTATGTGCCGGTGGAAGCCCTGTCCGCCTACCGCACTGATTATTTTTGGTCGGTGTACGGCGGAAGCGTCCGGCCCATGGAAGCGTAATTTTGGCCGCGAGACGGCTTGCAACAAAAAGGAGGATTTTCATGAAAACAAGACAAGCGTTCAACCCCTATATGCCAAGCTGGGAGTATGTGCCCGACGCCGAGCCCCACATCGTGGACGGCCGGGTGTATGTCTACGGCTCCCACGACCTGTTCAACGGGATCAACTTCTGCCTGGGGGACTACGTATGCTGGTCCGCCCCGGTGGACGATTTGGGCAATTGGACCTATCACGGCTGCATTTTCAAGCGGGAGCAGGACCCCGCCGCCCCCAAGATCCGGGTCAACAACGGCCTGGCTGCCCCGGATATGGTGGTTGGGCCGGACGGGCGGTACTACCTTTACTATTTCATGGGCGGCACAAAAATGATTTCGGTGGCGGTGTGCGACGAACCGGCGGGGAAATACGAATTTTACGGCTATGTGAAATACAAGGACGGCACCCCTATCGGCAAGCGGAACGAGCCCTTCCAGTTTGACCCGGGTTGCCTCATGGATGAGGACGGGCGGCTGTACCTGTACACCGGTTTCGCCTTCGGGGGCAACCCCATCCTGCTGGACGGCTCCAAGCCCACCACCGAGGGCCCCATGTGGTTCGAGCTGGACCCCAGCGATATGCTCACCGTCATCTCCGGGGACGAGCTGAACTACCTGGACGTGCTCACCGGGGAGAAGGCCAAGGGCACCCCCTATGAGCCCCAGCCCTTCGGCGAGGCCAGCTCCATGCGGAAGTTCAACGGGAAATACTACTTTATCTATTCCTCGCTGAACAGCCATAACCTGTGCTGGGCCGTCAGCGACAGGCCCACGGGCGGCTTTGCCTACGGCGGCGTGCTGGTGAGCTGCGGCGACGTGGGCCTGCCGGGGGTGCCCGACGTAAACCACGCCAGGATGTGTACCGGCAACACCCACGGAAGCCTCATTGAGATCGGCGGGAAGCATTACGTGTTCTACCACCGCCACTCCAACCGCAAGCAGTCCTCCCGGCAGGCCTGCGCCGAGCAGATCCGATTTGAGGACGGCAGGTTCTACCAGGCGGAGATGACCTCCTGCGGCCTGAACGGGGAGCCGCTGAAGGGCGTGGGGCATTACCCCGCCTACATCGCCTGTAACGTCTACGGTAAGAATGGAACCAAATTCATGTCCATGATCAAGTACCGGAAGGGCTTGAACCCTTTCCTGACCCAGAAGGGCGGCGACCGGGAGGAGGGACCGGACCAGTACGTGTCCAACTTCTGCACGGACTGTACCGTGGGCTTCAAGCACTTCGATCTGCGGGAGACTAGGCAGATCACCGTCCACCTCCAGGGCTACGGCAACAGCTGCGCCGTCACCGTCCGGAAGGAGGAGCACGGCGAGGTCATCTGCCGCATCCCTGTGGAAACCTGCACCACAGGGAAGGACTTCACCGGCAGGCTGCCGGAGGGGTTGGGCGAAAAAGAGGCCCTCTATTTCAGTGTGGAGGGCAAAGGGGGCACTTTCGACTTCGTGTCCTTCGATCTGGCATAAGCGCATACGCACGAAAGGACCGCCGGGGCACTGCCCCGGCGGTCCTGTTCAATCCTGGAAGTATTTGCGAATAAAGTAGGCGGGTGTGCCGCTCCAGGCGTGGCAGAAGCTGTTGATCGCCCGGGAGCCGTAGGGGGAGGCATAGGGATCCTTGGGGTCGTACAGCTCCCAGAAGGTGTCCGCCCCAGCCCGGACCATCCCGCCCCAGTAGGACTTCATGGCTTCCAGGGCCTGGTCTTGCAGCCCGTTTTCCATCAGCGCATCGATGAAATAGTGGTACATATAGGGGGTCACCATGGGGATGGCGGGATTTTCCGCCATCAGGCGTTCCAGAAGGCGGACATTGCCCTCCTGGTCCAGCACACCCGCCAGGGCGAACCACACCTGAGAGGCCCAGGACACCTGTCGCTCTGCTCCGCTGACGAAAAAGCCCTGCCCCTCGTCCCACAGGTGACGGAGGGCAGCCTGGGAGAGCTCACCGGCGGTCTCCTCCCAGACGCTAGCCTGAGCCTCGTCCCCCGCCCAGCGGGCCAGCTTGATCCCCTGCTTCAGGGCGTAGATCAGGATGGCGTGGGCCCCGGCCTGCTTGTTCAGCCCCTCGCCCCAGTCCAGGAAGCACCACCAGCCCTCCCGGTCGGCCACGATGCCGTTTTCGTCCACCTCGTTTAGAGCCAGCTCCAGCTGGCGCCGGGCGGTGGGGAACAGGTCCGCCATCGTTTCCCGGTCCCTGGAGGCCTCAAAATAGTCGTGGAGGGTGGAGACGAAAAACAGGGCGTAGTCGAACAGGGCGGTATCATCCACCTGGGGGGCGGGTTCCAGGAACAAGCAGGCCCCCACCCGGCCCTCGTTCTGGGTCAGGCCAGCGAATAGGTACAAACAACGCTTCACCAGACTGTCGCTGCGGAAGGTGACGGAGCTGGTCAGGGCCTGGAGGCGCAGATCACCCAGCCAGAGCCGCCGGTCCCGCTTGGGGCCGTCCTCAAAGACCAGCTGCATACAGTCGTGCATGGTCTTGAGGGATACCCGGTCCAGCCGCTCCAGCTCCGGGTCAGATACCTTCAGCGGCGGGACGACGGACCAGTCGGCGGAGGACACGCTTTTGCAAACCACGTTGCTGATCACCACTTTGTATTTGGCGGATGTATCCAGCACAACGAGCTGCAAATACCGAAAGGCATACCGCCGGGGCAGCTGTACCCGAGCGGGGAGCACATCCACATGGATGACCTCCTCCTGGAGCCAGGCCCGGCTCACCTCGCCGCTGTAGTCTGAGGTGTTGGCGGCGATCTCATAGGGGACTTCTCCGAACTTGAGTTTCAGATAGGCCGGGGCGTCGGCGGGACTGCCCACAGGGGTGAGGGTGAAGGACAGGTATCCCACCTGATGGCCGCCGAAGTCCAGGGAAAGGGTGTCATCCCGGCCCATGGGATTGGAGGCGGTGAAGTTGGGCTCCAGTTCCCGGGCAGCAAAATCCGGGCCGTCCGGCACGATGGCCACCGTCCGGACCGGGGTGATCTCGGTTTCGATGAGGGTGGGCGTCAATGCCTGGGCCTTTGCCACAAAGTCCGGGTTGACAGTCATCTTGAAATTTTTGATGGCGTTGCTGATGGCCATGGGCGTATCCTCCAATTTGTCAGGTGTTCAGGGCCGCGCTCTCCCGGGCCCGGTATTCTTTCGGGGAGCAGCCGTACCGCAGCCGGAAGCGGCGGTAGAAATAACTGCTGTTGTCGTAGCCGATATAGGCCATGATGGTATCCACCGGTAACGGTGTGTGGGCCAGAAGATAGGCCGCCTGCTGGAGTCTGCGTTGCTGGAGCAGCTCCTTGAAATTGGAGCCGGTGTATTTTTTCAAGATCCGGCTCAGGGTGTACTCGGCCTGGCCCAGCTGCCGGGACAGCTCGGCCAGACTGCCGTCAGGGTAGCGGTCCTCGATGTATTTCAGAGCGGCGAACACCAGGTCCTGGCCGCTGTCCACCTCGCCGCTTTGGCAGATCGCGCCAGCGTACATGGACAGGTTCATAAACAACAGGCCCAGGCTGGTCTCCAGAACGGTATTGCTCCCGGCTCTGCGGTCCAGAAGGGTCCAAATCATGCTCTCCAGCAGGTTTTCCACCGGGACCAGTCCCTGGGCGCGGACATAGAGGCAACCCGTGGTCCCCACCGCGCCGGACAGGGAGGCCAGCAGGAAATCCCGCAGCACGTTTTCCCGCTCGATCATGGAGATGGGCCGAGAGAAGAATTGGGGGAGGATAATGAAATTGACCGCCAGATCCTCCGCCCCGGTGGGCAGGATCTCATGGGACACGTTCTGGTTGAGAAAGAGCAGGTCCCCCGCCCGCAGGGTGATGGTCTCCTGACGTCCGGCGTGGTCTATGATGTGGGAGGCGCTTCCGGCACACTGGTACACCATCTCCACATAGTTGTGCCGGTGCTGGGGAAAGCGGGCAAACCGGGTGTGGGGCCGCAGCTCGATGAGCCGCCCCTTTTCCAGCAGCCTGCGGCTGTCCACCACAAAGGCGGCTTGGGAGGTATACAGCTCCTGGCGGATACTGCCCCCGCTGTCCAGGATGGCCTGCTCCTCCGGGGTGATTTTCTGGAGAAATTCCAACAGCTCCGGCCGCATTCCACATACCCCCTTTTGTGATATTCTGATTATATCACAGGGATGGCATAGATTGCAAATAAAGTCCCCATTTTTTTGCGGTCAGGACCTTTTTCTTTTCTCTGAAACCAGGTATACTGACACTCGACAAGAACAAGACAGGAGGGGATGCTATGAGCGGGCATTATCTGGCAGTGGACATCGGCGCGTCCTCCGGACGGCACATCGTGGGCTGGCGGGAGGACGGAGAAATCAGGGCAAAAGAGATCTACCGCTTCCCCAACGGGGTGAAGGAGAAAGACGGGCGCCTGATCTGGGACGTGGACGCTCTATTTTCCCACGTGAAGGAGGGCATCCGGAAGGCGTTGGACGAGTTCGGACCGCTGGAGAGCCTGTCCATCGACACCTGGGGGTGCGACTACGTGCTCCTGCGGGGAGACGAGGAGGCGGGGCCCTGCTACGCCTATCGGGACGGCAGGACGGAAGCGGTCATCCCGGCGGTGCATAAAAAGGTCCCCTTTTCGGAGCTGTACGCCCATACAGGCTGTCAGTTCCAGCCCTTCAACACCATTTACCAGCTCTGTGATGACCTGCAAAAAGGGCGGTTGGAGGGAGTGACGGACTTCCTCATGATGCCGGAATATCTCATGTGGAAGCTCACCGAAACGAAGGCCCGGGAGTACACCAACGCCACCACCACCGGACTGGTGAACGCCAAAACCAGGGAGTTTGACCTGGAAATCGTCCAAAAGCTGGGCCTGCCGGAAAAACTGTTCCCCAAGTTGAGCCAGCCGGGAACGGCCATCGGGGAGTATGAGGGCGTCAAGGTGGTGCTGTGCGCCGCCCACGACACCGCCTCCGCCGTGGAGGGCATCCCCATGGAGGGGGAACAGCTCTATATCTCGTCGGGCACCTGGTCGCTGCTGGGGGTGAAGTCCCCGGTTCCACACACGGATGATAAGAGCCGGGAGGCCAACTGGTCCAACGAGGGCGGGGTGGGTTACATCCGCTACCAGAAGAACATCATGGGGATGTGGATCGTCAACCGCCTGCGGGATGAGCTGTGCCCGGACAAGCCCTTCCCGGAGATCGTGGCCGAGGCGGAGGCCAGTTCCTTTGACAGGACCGTGGACGCCAACGCCCAGATTTTCTTGGCTCCGGACAGCATGACAGCGGCTTTTGACGAGGCGTTGGACGCCAAGCCGCAAACCATCGGGGACTATTTCCGCTGTGCCTGCCGCTCCCTGGCCCTGAGCTACCGGGACGCCATCCGGGAGCTGGAGGAGAATACGGGCCGGATCTATGAAAAGCTGTACATCGTGGGCGGCGGAGCGAAAAACGCGTTTCTCAACCGCCTGACCGAGGAAGCCACAGGCAAAAAAGTGGTGGCCCTGCCCATCGAGGCCACCGCCCTGGGGAATCTCAAAATACAAATGGAGGTCTTGCCATGTTAGTCAACACAAAAGCCCGGATTGGCGTGTTCGCCATCGCCCTGGGGGCCTATCTGCCCCAGTTCCCGTCTCTGGTCCCCGAGTTTGAGGGGCAGTACGCGGACTTCAAAAAGACGATTCCAGACACCGTGGAGCTCATCGACGGCGGCATCGTCACCACCAAGGAGCTGGCCCAGGCGGCGGGGGACAAATTCCGCGCCGCAGACGTAGACCTGGTGATTTTACAGCTGCTGACCTACGCCACGTCCTATAATATGCTCCCCGCCGTCCGGGATCTGGACGTGCCCGTGGTGCTGGTGAACCTCCAGAAAAAGAAGGCCCCGGACTACGCCAACACCGACACCGCCACCTGGCTGGGCCAGCTCTACGCCTGCGGCGCGGTGGGGGAGATGGTGGCCGACTTGGAGCGGGCCGGGAAGCGCCACGCCGTCATCACCGGGGTGGTGGAGGGGGGCGACCCCCAGGTTCAGGCGGAAATCGAGGACTGGTGCCGCGCCGCTCAGGTGCGCCGCCGCTTCCGGGACACCAACCTGGCCCAGATCGGACGGCCCTACCCCGGCATGATGGACTTGTACATCGACGAGACGAACCTTTACCACCGGATGTGGCTGTACACCAAGCAGTTCGACTGGGAGAAGATGTGGGCCATCGCCGACGGCATCACCGACGAGGACGCCATCCGGGCCAAGGCTCAGGACATTCTGGACACATTCGACATCGAGGGCGGCGGCTCCATCGAAAAGGTGTGGGAGATGGCAAAGTACGTGGTGGCCTTTGAGCAGTGGGTGAAGGACGAGCACATCGCCTTCATCGCCTCCCACTACGACGGTTTCGCCCAGGGCAAGGCGGGGGTGCTGGACAGTATGCTCATCCCGGCGTTCTCCATGCTCATCAAGCAGGGGGTGGCCTGCGCCGTGGAGGGCGACATCAAGGTGGCCATGGCCATGTCCATCCTGAAAACCATCTCCGGCATGGGCCAGCTGTCCGAGATGTACTCCATCGACTTCGACGAGGATATCTGCATCATCGGCCACAGCGGCTCCGGGGACGCGGACATCTCCGCCAAGAAGCCCACCATGAAGATCGTCCCCGTGTTCCACGGCAAGACCGGCGGCGGATATCTCACCCAGTTCTATCCCCACCTGGGCCCCGTCACCTACCTGGGCATCACCCAGGACCGGGACGGCCATTTCAAGTTTGTGGTGGCCGAGGGCGTCAACGAGGAGGGACCCATCTTCACCTTCGGCGACACCAATATGCGCACCCGGTTCACCTGCGGGGCGCGGGAGTTCTGCAACAAGTGGAGCGAGGCCGGGCCCACCCACCACATGGCGGCGGCTTCCGGCAGGCATATCGACACCATTTTGAAGGTGGCCAAGATTTTCAACGTCCCGGTGGATATCGTCACACGATAAAATGTGAATCCGTATTCTTGCCCATTGAGGCGGGAATACCCATAAAATAGGAGGAATTTACCATGAAAGATATCATGAACGCCCCATTCCTGGTGGAGATGGTCCGCACCATCACCAATATGTACGCCCACGGCTGGGACGAGCGCAACGGCGGCAACATCAGCTGGATGCTGGATGAGGCCCAGGCGGCGGAGTACCTGGATGTCAATGCTGTCATCCGGGACATCCCCACCGGCTTTGAGGCCCCCGCCCTGGACGGCAAGTATTTCATCGTCACTGGCACGGGCAAATATTTCAAAAATGTGCAGTATGACCCCGCCTGCAATCTAGGCGTCATCCGCATCACCGATGAGGGCAAAAACGCCCAGCTGCTGTGGGGCTTCACCGACGGCGGAAAATTTACCTCCGAGTTCCCCGCCCATATGATGAGCCATGCCGCCCGCCTGTCCGTGGACCCGGCCAACCGCATTGTCATGCACTGCCACCCGGCCAACCTGCTGGCCATGACCTACGTCCACGACCTGGACAGCCGGGCCTTCACCCGCACCCTGTGGCAGATGTGCACCGAGTGCGTGGTGGTGTTCCCGGAGGGGGTCAACGTCCTGCCCTGGATGCTGTGCGGCACCAACGAGATCGGCCAGGCCACGGCGGAGCAGATGAAGACCGCCCGGCTGGTGGTGTGGTCCCAGCACGGCATCTATGGCGCGGGCAAAGATCTGGACGAGACCTTCGGTCTCATTGAGACGGCGGAGAAGGCGGCGGAGATTTACATGAAGATTGCCCACCTGCCCCGTGTGAATACCATCACCGATGAGCAGCTGCACCTGATGGAGGGCCGGTTCGGCATCAAGGCCCGGGAGGGCTGGCTGGACTGAATATCCGGCCAAGGTCAAAACAATGAGTTATATTACACACAAAATATACAGGAGGTAAACATCATGGCTGTCAATCGTTTCGTACTCAACGGCATTTCTTACCACGGCAAGGGCGCCATCCAGGAGATCCCCGGCCTGGTCTCCGCCAAGGGACTGAAAAAGGCGTTCATCGCCTCCGACCCCGACCTGGTGAAGTTCGGCATCACCAAGAAGGTCACCGACCTGCTGGACGCTAACGGCATGGCCTACGAGGTCTACTCCGACATCAAGCCCAACCCCACCATCGAGAATGTGAAGTCCGGCGTGGATGCTTATAAGAAGTCCGGCGCGGACTACATGATAACCATCGGCGGCGGCTCCTCCATGGACACCGGCAAGGCCATCGGTATCATCATCAACAACCCCGAGTTTGCCGACGTGCGCTCCCTGGAGGGCGTGGCCCCCACCAAGAAGCGCACCGTGTACACCATCGCCGTCCCCACCACCGCCGGCACCGCCGCTGAGGCCACCATTAACTACGTCATCACCGACGTGGAAAAGAAGCGCAAGTTCGTCTGCGTGGACATTAACGATATCCCCGACATCGCTATTGTGGACCCGGACATGATGGCTACCATGCCCAAGGGCCTCACCGCCGCCACCGGCATGGACGCCCTGACCCACGCCATCGAGGGCTACACCACCGCCGCCGCCTGGGAGCTGGCCGACTGCCTGAACCTGGAGGCCATCAAGCTCATCTCCGCCAACCTGCGCAAGGCTGTGAACAACGACCCCGAGGGCCGGGAGGCCATGGCCCTGGGCCAGTTCGTCACCGGCATGGCCTTCTCCAACGTGGGCCTGGGCATCGCCCACTCCATGGCCCACACCCTGGGTGCCGTCTATGACACCCCCCATGGCGTGGCCTGTGCCATGATGCTTCCCATCGTAATGGAATTCAACCAGGACGCTACCGGCGATAAGTTCAAGCACATCGCCGAGGCTATGGGCGTGGACACTGCCGGTATGGACCAGGCCGCCTACCGCAAAGCCGCCATCGACGCGGTGCGGCAGCTATCCGTGGATGTGGGCATCCCCACCAAGCTGGAGGCCATGAAGGAGGAGGACCTCCAGTTCCTGGCCGAGTCCGCCGCCGCCGATGCCTGCGCCCCCGGCAACCCCAAGGCCGCCTCTGTGGAGGATTTCAAGACTCTGTTCCGGAAGATCATGTAAGCTTCCTGGAACCAGAAGTTTTGATAAACGCAAGGCCGTTTCGGATCTGAGCAGGAAAAGTTCCGTAAGATCATATGAGCTTTTCATATAGTGAGCAGCTTATTATCGCGGCTGGGGGACATAGCACAAAGCTATGGCCCCCAGCTGCTGAAAAGAGCTTTTATACAACGCATTTATTGGGGCGGCATGATTCCGCCAGGAGTGATTTTTGCTGTGAACTTTTAACAAAACACTTTGCTAAAGAAGTCGTACAAAAAAGTTTAAGACAAACTGATTTGCCGGCTTATTAATCAGAATATAAAAGGAGGTGCTTTGGTGAAGCAAGACATTGTGCTAATATCTCCTTTGACAGAGCAGTCGGCTAAAATATGTGAAGCTTTGAGATGCACCGGAATGGATGCGTCCCGATGTGAAAATGTTGATAGCGCGAAAGCAGAGCTGTTGCAACACAGCCCTGCTTTTCTTCTTTTAGACATTGATCTTGAAGGTGCAAAGGGATTTTTGCAGGACATGTCAAGAGGGGTGTTTAGTCCACCGCCATACATTTTGGCGGCAGGCGCATTTTTCAGCACGTCAGAGTGTATAACCATACTTGATTTGGGCGCGGATGCCTATATCAATAAACCGATCAGTGCGGATGAGATTAGGGCGGTCATCTACGCTGTCCTGCGGAGGGAACGAAGAATTGCCCGTCTTCATATAGGCAGACTTCTGCCATGTTTCGACTACAAAGATTTGTCGATAGATCCTCTGCGCAGACTGGTGGAGATGCGGGGGGAAACGGTTGATTTGACAGAAAAAGAGTTTGATATCCTCTATCTTCTGGCATATCATTTCGGAAAAGTTCTAACCAAGGAAGAAATTTATGAATCAGTGTGGAAAAAGGCTTGCGTTTCATCCGCTGCAAGTGTTTCAGGCCATGTCTTTTCGCTCCGTCAAAAGTTAGGCCTTGATCCCAAGGATAAAGACTACATTCAAACGGTATTCGGGATCGGGTATCGTTTTGCGCGGATAGGATAATGCGCTGTGATCCATACATTTTCAGTGATCATGTCAAAATGTGTCGGTTCGTGTCGAACGAAAGAATAAAAAACAAATAACTTTTTCATAATTTGTTTGCATATATAGGGTAATATGTAAGAAAGAGGATATACCTGCTAATTTGTCCGGATTGGAGGGAACGCTGTGTTCAGATACTGGTTCCGCATTCTATCTCTACATGGGCAGCGTGCACCTCCCTGATAAAACCTCTTTTTCAATTGAGTATTCAGGCCATGTGTTTGGCAGGCTGTTCACAACAGACTGTCTCAGAACAAGAGTAGGTCTGACGGCCATCGCTCCTATAAGGGGGCTGTCTTATAGAGAATCTGAGGTTATGAACATGGACACCAAAACATATGTCGTTGGCCTATTGGAGTCGTATCAAAAGCGTTCAAAGCAAATTGACCTTTTGCACTACGAATTGTCCCACCCGGCCCGCGTCTCAGAAAATGAAATGATTGGGGCTTTGGCCCTTGCCCATGGTGAGGGGGGTGACCGTCCAGGCGGTCACGCCTCCGACAAAACCCTGTACATCGCGCTGAATTATCAGGAGCGCACCGAGGAAGCAAACCAAATTGGCGCTGATGAAGTAGTGGAGCAGCTTGTGACGCTGGAAAAAGAGCAGGAGCGTTTGAAATATTACGTCTCGCTCTTAAAAGCGCGGCATAAAAAGGTCATCCAAATGTTTTATTTTGATGAAATGACCCCAGACGAAGTAGCGGAAACCCTTCAAGTGACGGTCAGGTACGCCCATTCCATCAAATCAAATGCAATCAATGAGCTTGTGTCAATGTACGAGTATGTGGACGGTCTGCGTTAAGGGAGTTCCGATTCTGTTCCCTGTTTGTTCTCTCATTCTTCAGTAAAAAAGCACTTTTTCAGCATTGCAATTTCCATTTATTCTGTGTTATGATTAAACTGTTAAAAAAGAGATGCTCTCCGGGAGTTTCCTGGAGGGCATCTCTTTTTCAATCGCAAGATAGGAGGTGTTGGCATGGTGCGGGTAAGAACGATTCGTGAAGCGGCGTCCTATTTTCGAGAGGTGGATCCTGATACCTGTTTAAGCGAAACGGCTATCCGAAGGCTCATCCGCTCCGGAATTGTGCCCAGTGCTCGTGTAGGGAGAAAGTATCTCGTCACCGTCGAGTCTCTGGAGGCGTACCTCTCAGGCGCGATCCAGTCCCCGGTCAAAACGCAGACGGTGAAAACATGGAGAATTGAATGATTTTTCGGCGTGAGGAAATAAAAATAAACTTTTATAACCCCTTGTGATTTGCAAATATTCCCCCTATAATGAAGGTACTGTATTGCAAGGCGTTATTGAAAGGAGAACGCCAAATGCCAAAGACAGCAACGAAGAAGAAATACAATTACTTAACCAAAGCACTCCAGCTCCCGGACGGCACCCGCAAGTACATCCGGGCCAAGACCCAGGCAGAATTGGATGAAAAGGTGTTAAAGGCACAGATCCTGGTCAATTCAGGCGTGGATATTTGCAGCGAGGAAACCTTCGGCCATTTCGCTCAGATGTGGTACGACCTCTACAAGAAGCCTAACCTGCGCGAGAACAGCCTCAACGCGATCAAGTACGTCTTGAACCAGCACATCCTGCCGTTCATCGGTGGATACCGCCTGCGGGACATTACCCCCATGCAGATCCAGGCCATCATGGCCTCGCTGTCCAACAAGAGCAATTCCCTCCAATCCAAGGTGCTGATCCATTTACGCAGCATCTTCAAGGCCGCGCAGGAAAACGGACTGGTGGCGAAATCCCCCGTGAGCAGTATGCTGAAACCCGGAGGCCGTAAAACCGCCGAGAAGGTGGCTCTCGCGCCCCAGGAGACCCGTCTGCTGGTGGAAAGGGTAGATAACCCCAGAGCCCACACCTTCCTTCTGACCGCGCTCCATACGGGGATGCGCAGGGGCGAGATTTTGGGCCTCATGTGGGAGGACATCGATTTTAAGCAGCGGATCGTCCACGTCAGGCACAACGCCATCCTGGGCAAGGGAGAGACCTCCATCCACAACACGCTGAAGACTGACGCGGGGCGGCGGGATATCCCCCTCACCGAGGAGCTGGAGACATGGCTGGCGAAGTATAAGAAGCGCAGCCACTCCAAGTTCGTGCTGGCTATGCAAAACGGCAAGCCGCTTACCCAGTCTGCCTACAAGAGCATGTGGAAGCTGGTGGAGCGGGAGCTGCCCGAGACCCATGTGACGGCCCACGTCCTCCGGCACACCTATGTCACCCGGCTGTTTGAGGCGGGGCTGGACATCAAGGAGATCCAGTACCTGGCGGGCCACAGCACCGTGGACATGACCCTCCGGGTATACACCCATTACGACCGGCGCTCCCGGGAAGGGAAGACCGCCGAGAAAGTGAGAGAAGCTATGCGGGAAAACGCGTGACACAAGGGGTCAAAAAAATTTGCAACAGATTTGCAACAACGTGCCCCCAAATGACCCGAAGATATCCTAAAATATGGGAAATAAGGCGGTTCAAAACAGCCCTGAAAAGCAAAGCGAAAACCCCTCAAACCGTTGCGGTTCAAGGGGTTTGGCTTGGTGGAGACTACAGAACTCGAATCTGTGACCTCTTGCGTGTGAAGCAAGCGCTCTAACCAACTGAGCTAAGCCTCCATATTGGTGACCCGGACGGGAATCGAACCCGTGTTACCGCCGTGAAAGGGCGGTGTCTTAGCCGCTTGACCACCGGGCCAGGGTGCCCAAGGCGGGCTTGAAGTGGAGCGGGCTCCCAAAGAAGCGGCCTCGCCGCTTCTTTGGGTATGGTAGCGGCGACTGGATTCGAACCGGTGACAACTCGGGTATGAACCGAGTGCTCTAGCCAACTGAGCTACGCCGCCATGTTTGCCGCCCTTAGCAGGGGCAAGTGATAATATACCTCATTTCCAAAGAAATGTCAACCTTTTTTTCGCGCCTTCGCAAAAAAAGTTGAATCCGGCCCGGAACCCCCGCTCCGGGCCGGATTTTGGCCTTATTCCTTGTCCAGCAGTTCGGCCACGTCCTTCATGGGATTGGGCTCGTAGCCCTCCACCTTCCCCGCGTCCACCGCCCGGGCCAACGCCGGGTCCAGGGGCAGCTTGGCCAGCACAGGCAGGGACAGATGGGCACCCAACGCGTCGATGGTGCTCTCCCCGAACACGGGGTGCTCCCCGCCGCAGCCGGGGCACCGGAAGAAGGAGTAGTTCTCCACCAGACCCAGCACCGGCACATTCATCATCTCCGCCATCCGCACCGCCTTGGTGACGATCATCCCCACCAGTGTCTGGGGTGCGGACACCACGATCACCCCGTCCACCGGGAGGGACTGGAACACCGTCAGCGGCACGTCCCCGGTTCCGGGAGGCATATCCACAAACAGGTAGTCCAGCTCGCCCCAGACCACATCCGTCCAGAACTGCTCCACCGCCCCGGCGATCACCGGGCCCCGCCACACCACCGGGTCCGTCTCCCGCTCCATCAGCAGGTTCAGGCTCATCAGCTCAATGCCGCCCTCAGTGACGGCGGGGTAGATGCCCACCTCGCTGCCCTCCGCCCGCTGGCGGATGCCGAAAGCGCGGGGCACCGACGGCCCGGTGATGTCCGCGTCCAGGATGCCCACCTTTTTCCCCCGCCGTGCCATGGCGGCGGCCAGGGTGCAGGTGACGGCGGACTTGCCCACGCCGCCCTTGCCGCTGACCACGGCGATCACCTTTTTGATGCTGGACAGCTCGTTGGCGGGCTTGCGGAAGTCCTGGGGATTGGCGCGCTCCCCGCAGCTCTCGCCGCAGGAGGAGCAGTCGTGGGTACACTCGCTCATAAATGACACATCTCCTTACGGTTCCGGGCATAAAATGGCCCGGAAAAATTTTTTGATAAAATACCTTGACAGGCGAGGTATCTCGTGGTATAGTAAGCGCACAAGGTTACTTCGGCTCGTGAGGTATCTTGAACTACCGGGTATCTCAGCAATCAACAAGCAGTCAGGATAAAGAAGGGAGGACGCTATGTCAATTTCCGCGGACACCCTGCGCGGACACACGGACACCATTATTTTAGCACAACTTCTGCGCGGGGACAACTATGGTTATGAAATCAACAAAAACATTCAGCAGCTCACCCAGGGGGAGTATGGCTTGAAGGAGGCCACCCTATACACCGCCTTCAAGCGGCTGGAGCAGGCGGGCCTCATCGCCTCCTACTGGGGGGACGACGGCCCCGGTGCCCGGCGGCGGTACTACGCCATCACCGACGAGGGCCGCAAACGCTGGGCGGAGAGCCGCCAGGAATGGGAGAACACCCGCGCCCTGCTGGACGCGCTGATCAACGTAGAGGAGGTTTGAACACCATGGATGATATGAAGCTGAAGCTGAGCGAGGCGGTGGCCGCCCGCCTGTCCGCCGCCCCCGCTTCCAAGGAGAAGGACGAGCTGATTGAGGAGCTGTCCGACAACCTGTACCGCCGCTTTCTGGAGATGAGCGGCGCGGGGGTGCCGGAGGAGGAGGCGTTCACCCGCTCCCTGGACGATTTAGGGGACGTGGACGAGCTGCTGGCCTACCTGGGCGTGGAGCCGCAGGCCGAGCCGGACACGGCCGCTAACCGCCCCGACACCCGCCCCGCCGTGGTCAGCCCGGAGGCCGGCGGCCAGACCCCGCCCCAGGACGCCCCCCAAGGCGGGCCGGCGGGTGACGGCGGCGTCCACTACAATTACGACCCCAACGCCGCCCAGAGCGACCTGGACGCCATTCTGGCCAACGTGGGCGAGATCTGCCGGGTGGCCGTGGACCAGGTGAAGGAGGCCGCCAAGCAGGCCAAGGACGCCATCCAGCGGCGCACCACCGTGGAGCGGGGCGACAAGCGCGTCCGCGTACACTTCAACACCACCCCGGAGGGCTTCACGCCCCCCGCGCCGCCTGACCCGCCCGCGCCCCCTGAGGCCAAGGGCTGGGAGTTCGAGGCCGAGCTGGACTCCGATGAGGGCCGCTTCTTCGCCGGGGCGGGCCCCAAGGAGAAGAAAGATGTGGTCTACGGCTTCGGCTATGACAAGGCCAAGGGCGGCTTCTTCGCCCAGTGGGGCGAGTACCAGGGCGGGCAGGCCCAAGGCCCCCGCTTCAACGGCACGGACTCCCGCATGGAGCACAACGAGGACGACTCCTATTCCGTCACCGCCCTGAGGGATCTCCGGGGGATTGAGGTGTTTACCGCCGCCGGGGACGTGACTATCCACGTGTCGGAGGCCCCGGACGCCGGGGTGATCATCGACGGCGACGTGGACGATCTGGACGTGACCTGCTCCGCCGACGGGGTGCTCACCATCCGGGAGGGCCGCACCGCCAGCTCCTCCTTCTTCTCCCGCGTGGGCATCGGCTCCGCCGACGTAGAGCTGTACCTGCCCAGCCGCCACTGGGAGATGATCGCCGTCACCACCAGCAGCGGAGACGTGGAATTCGACCAGGACGGGCTGGATGTGGACCATCTCGCCATCACTACCGCCAGCGGCGATCTGAGCTGCCGCCTGAAGGCCTGCCGCGCGCTGTGCTTCAAGTCCACCAGCGGCGATCTGGAGCTGGAGGGGGCCTGCGGCGACCTCACCGCCAATACCATGAGCGGCGACATCTCCCTCCGCCGGGGCCAGTTTGGCACCGCCCGCGTGAAAACCGCCAGCGGCAAGCTGGAGCTGGAGGGAACCTGCGAGAACCTCACCGCCGAAACCATGAGCGGCGACATCTCCCTCTGCCAGGGGGAGCTGGGCACCGCCCGCCTCAAGACCGCCAGCGGCGACATCGAGCTGGACGGCGCGGCCGGCAGCGTCTGGTGCAGCTCCGTGAGCGGCGACGTAAGCGTGACCACCTCCGTCCTGCCCAAAACGATGGAGCTTTCCTCCAAGTCCGGGGACCTGGAGGCCGGCATCCCGGACGCGGGGCCCTTCTCCGTGCGGATGAAAACCGTCAGCGGCGAGCTGTCCTCCGCCTTCCAGGCCAACTTTGTCAACGGCGTGTTCGTCTACGGCGACGGCTCCGGCCCCGCCTACTCCATGACCAGCGTCAGCGGCAGCGTAGCCCTGGATCGCCGCTGAGAAGGGCGGTGCCGCCATTATGAAGCACCTGGATGTCTTTGACATACGCTTGGGCCGACCCACCGCCTCCCGGAGAGGCCCGGACCCCACCCTTTACAGCAGCCTGGACACCCGGGGGATCGCCGACGGCATCCTGCCCTGGGCGGGAGCCACCCTGCGCAATCCCGGCCTGCTGCGCTGAATTGAGAAAGGAGCTTACGATTATGAAACGTCTTTGCCGTACCGAAGGCCCCGACGCCCTGCTTTGCGGCGTCTGTGGAGGCATCGCCCGTTACTTCAATGTCGATCCCACGGTCGTGCGTGTGGCCACGGTTCTGTTGGTGGCTTTCGCGGGCTTGTCCCTGTGGGTGTATATCATCGCCGCCCTGATTATGCCCAAAGAGTGCTGAATCGTTGCGAGCAGCGGGCTATGACCGGAGCGGAGGGAAAAGCCCAAGGAGGGGCCGCAGGCCCCGGATGGGTTTTCCCGAAGCCGGAGGGCTTAGAACCGCGTCGCGAGCAGAGGAAGCACGACTACAGGAGAGCGCGCTGTATTGACAAGATCGGCACAGGGGCAGGCGGACGGATTGCCCGATCCGCCCGCCGCCCCAACAGCAGAGGCCCCGCCGGGAGTTATCCTCCCCCGGCGGGGCCTCTGCTTTCCGCCCTTGTAAGCCCCGGGCAAATGTGGTATGATATAGGAAATCAAGTGAAAAAGCGCAAACCGCGCTTTTTCAAGCAGCGAGCAAATGGCCCGCTGACGCGCGAAGCGCGCTTGATTTTCTATGAAGTGCAAGTCAAGGCCGCGAATGCGGCCTCCAGCGGCGATAAATCACCGCTGGATTCAAAAGTATCATACGATACTTTTGAACCCACTTGACTATAATTCTACTGAACAAGAAGGAGGCCGCAAGCCATGGCAGAAGCGAAAAAAATCCCCCAGCGATCCCAGGTTCCCGTGGAGTACACCTGGAACACCGCCGACATTTACCCCACCGACGAGGCGTGGGAGAAGGAATTTGCGGAGGTCCGCGCCCAGATCCCCGTGCTGGCGGGCTATGCCGGGCGGCTGGGCGAAAACGCCCAGACCCTTTGGGACTACCTGACCCTGTGCGACAAAACGGTGGAGCAGGTAACCCGGCTCTACCAGTACGCCAGCCTGCGCCAGGACGAGGACACCCGGAACGGCACATACCAGGCCCTGGCGGGCAAGGGCACGAGCCTGTGGGTGGAGCTCAGCTCCGCCACCGCCTTCGACACACCGGAGCTGCTGAAGCTGTCCCGGGAGACCCTGGAGCGGTTCTACGCCGAAAAACCGGAGCTGGAGCTGTACCGCCGGTTCTTCACCGTTCTCCAGGACAAAAAGGAGCACATCCTGTCCGACGGGGAGGAGAAGCTGCTGGCCGCCGCCGGGGAGATGGCCCAGGCCCCGGACGAGATCTTCTCCAAGTTCTCCAACGCCGACCTCACCTTCCCCGACGCGGTGGACGGAGAGAGGAACCCCCTGCCCCTGTCCAACGCCACCTTCGTGACCTATGAGATGAGCGAGGACCGGGATCTGCGCCGCTCCGCCTACGAGCAGATGTACGGCACCCTGGGCGGCTTCCGCAACACCGCCGCCGCCCTGCTGGATGCGGAGGCGAAAAAACGCCGCTTCTTCTCTACCGCCCGGAAATACCAGTCCCCCCTGGCCGCCGCCGTGGCCTCCAACCGGGTGTCCCCGGAGGTGTACCGCAACCTGGTGGACACGGTAAACGCCAACCTGGACAAGCTGCACCGCTATGTCCGCCTGCGGAAAAAGCTGCTGGGCGTGGACGAGCTGCATATGTATGACATCTACGCCCCCATGGTGTCCGGCGCGTCCAAGGTGATCCCCTTTGAGGAGGCCAAGGCCACCGTATTCGACGCCCTGGCCCCCATGGGGGAGGAGTACCGGGCCATCATCCGGGAGGGCCTGGACAACCGCTGGATCGATGTGTACGAGAACGTGGGCAAGCGTTCCGGCGGCTATATGAGCGGCGTGGCGGCCCACCCCTTCATCCTGCTCAACCACAAGGACGATCTGGACAGTATGTTCACCCTGGCCCACGAGCTGGGCCACGCCGTCCACTCCTACCTGTCCAACAAGACCCAGCCCATCGTCTACCGGGACTACGTGATCTTTGTGGCGGAGGTGGCCTCCACCTGCAACGAGGCCCTGCTCATGGAGCACCTGCTCTCCCGCACCACCGACAAAAGGGAGCGGGCATGGCTGCTCAACCACTTCCTGGAGCAGTTCAAGGGCACCCTCTACCGCCAGACCATGTTCGCCGAGTTCGAGCTGCGCATGGGCGAGCTGAACACCCAGGGCGTCCCCCTTACCGCCGAGCTTTTGTGCGCCGAGTACAAGGCCCTTAACGCCAAATACTTCGGCCCGGACATGGTGACGGATGACCGCATCGCCCTGGAGTGGGCCCGCATCCCCCATTTCTATTACAATTATTACGTGTACCAGTACGCCACGGGCTACTCCGCCGCCATCGCCCTGTCCCGCCGGATTTTGAAGGAGGGTGCCCCCGCGGTCAAGGATATGCTGGGCTTCCTGTCCGGCGGCTGCTCCCAGGATCCCATCGACCTGCTTCGGGGGGCCGGGGTGGATATGGCCTCTCCCAAGCCCGTCCAGGACGCGCTGGATCTGTTCGGCACGCTGATTGACGAGATGGAATCCCTCATGGAACACTGAAAAGGAAAAGCCGGGGCACAGGCCCCGGCTTTTCCTTTGCCCGGTAGGATCATTGCTCTGATATGTAAAGCTCCTCCGTGGCCTGCTGGGCCTGCTTCAGCACTGCCTTTGCCTTCGGCAAATCTCCATCCTCCAACAGGTTGAGCGCATCTGTGATGGCATTGAACAGCCTCGCATACATTTTTTGATAGGGGATCAGTCGAAAAACCTCCATAAGCCGCACTCCTAAAAAATTGTCGTTGCACTTATATAAGTGCAACGACAGCACAAACTTGAGATAAGATCAAGTAAATTTTGTGCGAATATGAGTGCAGTAAGGGGGGCGGCGCTTTGGACTATTCCTATGACCTGCTTGTGGGACAGCAGATCCGCGCCGTCCGGGAGAAAAGAGGTCTGACGCAGGAACAGCTTGCCGCCCGGCTCCAGACCTGCGGCTGCGACGTGACCCGGAGCGCGCTGGCAAAAATGGAGGCGGGCCAGCGGCATATCTATGCCGTTGAGCTTCGCTCGCTGCAAAAAATTTTGGACGTCCCCTATGAGGTTCTTCTGCCCTGAACAGCAAAGGAAGCCCCCGCCTCTGGTAAAGTGGCGGGGGCTTCCTTTATGCCGTAATAAACAAGGTTACAGTTTCTGCTTCAACTGATACAGCAGATTCAACGCCTCAATCGGCGTCAGCGTATCCACGGCGGTCCTCCGCAGCTCGTCCAGCACCGCCGCCCCCGCCACGTCCCCCAGGGACACCTGATCGTCCTCCTGCTCCAAAGCCCTCCGGGGGGCGGGGGCCGCCCCGCCCTGACGCTCCAGCTCGTCCAGGATCTCCCGGGCACGCTCCACCACCCGCCCGGGCACCCCCGCCAGCTTGGCCACCTCCACGCCGTAGCTCTGATCCGCCCCGCCGGGGACGATCTTCCGCAGGAACACAATGCCGTCCCCCCGCTTCTTGGCGGAGATGTGGTAGTTCTCCACCCCCTCGATGGACTGCTCCACCTCGGTCAGCTCGTGGTAGTGGGTGGCGAACAGCGTCTTGGCCCCCAAACGCTTCTTGTCCGCGCAGTGCTCCAGCACCGCCCGGGCGATGGACATACCGTCGTAGGTGGACGTGCCCCGGCCGATCTCGTCCAGGATCAGCAGGGACTTGGGGGTGGCGTTTTTCAGCATGGCCGCCACCTCCGTCATCTCCACCATGAAGGTGGACTGTCCCGCCGCCAGATCGTCGGAGGCCCCGATCCGGGTGAACACCCGGTCCACCACCCCGATCCGGGCGGACCGGGCGGGCACAAAGCTGCCCATCTGGGCCATGAGCACAATCAGGGCCACCTGCCGCATATAGGTGGACTTGCCCGCCATGTTTGGCCCGGTGATGATGGACAGGCGGCGGCTTCCCCCGTCCATCCGGGTGTCGTTGGGCACAAACAGGGAGTCGGTGAGCATCCGCTCCACCACCGGATGGCGGCCCTCCTTGATATCGATCACGCCGCTCAGATCCACCTCCGGGCGGCAGTAGCCCCCCTGGGCCGCGGCGGCGGCGAAGGAGGCCAGCACGTCCAGCCGGGCCACGCAGGCAGCGGCCTCCTGCACCGGGCGCACCTGGGCGGAGGCGGCGTCCCGCAGCTCCCGGAACAGCTGGTATTCCAGGGCGGTGACCCGGCTCCGGGCGGAGAGGATCTCGTTCTCCAGGTCCTTCAGCTCCTGGGTGAAGAACCGCTCGCAGTTCACCAGGGTCTGCTTGCGGATGTAGTCCTCCGGCACCAGGCTGTAATAGCTCTTGGACACCTCGATGTAGTAGCCGAACACCTTGTTATACCGCACCTTCAGGCTCTTGATCCCGGTGCGCTCCTTCTCCCGGCCCTCTAAAGCGGCCACCATGTCCGCCCCGTGATCCAGGATGTCCCGGAGGTGATCCACCTCCTGGTTGTAGCCCGTCCGGATAAAGCCCCCCTCCCGGATGGTGAAGGGCAGGCGGTTGTCGTCCCCGTCCTCCCGGATGGCGGACAGCAGCAGGGCCTGAAGCTCCTCCAGCCCCTCCAGCCCCTTCGCCAGGGCAGTCAGGGCGGAACCGGCGGCCTCCCGCGCCCGCTCCGCCAGCTCGGGCAGGACGGACAGCCCCGTGCCCAGCAGCAGCATATCCCGGGCGTTGGCGGAGCCGTACACCACCTTGCCGATAAGCCGCTCCAGGTCGGGCACCCGGCGGAGGGTGCGGATCAGCTCCTCCCGGGCCACCGCGTCCCCCATGAGGGCGGCCACCTGCTCCTGGCGGCGGGCGATGGCGGCGGGGGAGAGGAGGGGCTGCTCAATCCAGGCCCGGATCATCCGGCGGCCCATGGGCGTCTTGGTCTTGTCCAGCACCCACAGCAGGGAGCCCTTCTTGTCCTTCCCCCGGAAGGTCTCGGTGAGCTCCAGGGTTCTCCGGGCGGTGAGATCCAGCTCCATGTAGTCCTGGCCCGCCCCGTCCTCCAGCTCCACGGGATTCAGGTGGCCCAGGCTGGTTTTCTGGGTTTCGGAGAGGTAGGCCGCCAGCGCGCCCGACGCCTGGAGGCACATCCGGGGGCCGTCCTCCTCCGGGAGGGGCTGGCCCGCCTCCCGCAGGCCGCAGGCGGACAGGGCGTCCGCCGCCTGGGCGGGCCGGAAGTGCACCTCCTCCCCCCGCTGCCACAGGCACCCCAGCCGCTCCTTCAAAAAGACGGTGAGATCCGAATTGGAGGCGGCGGCATCGGACAGCAGGGCCTCGCTGGGCGGGCAGGCGGCCAGGGCGTTGAGCAGGTGGGGCAGGAAGCCCCTGCCCAGGAAGGGGGCGGCGGAAAACTGCCCGGTGGACAGGTCGCACCGGGCCAGGGCGGCCCCCGCGCTGTCCTGGTAGACGGCGCAGATGTAGTTGTTGCGCCCCTCGTCCAGCATCACGTCGTCCATGGCGGTGCCGGGGGTGACGATGCGGATCACGTCCCGGTCCACCAGCCCCTTGGCGGCGGCGGGGTCCTCCATCTGCTCGCAGATGGCCACCTTGTAGCCCCGCTTGATGAGCCGGGCGATGTAACTCTGGGCGGAGTGGTAGGGCACGCCGCACATGGGGGTGCGCTCCTCCTCCGGCTTGCTCCGGTCCCGGGTGGTGAGGGTGAGGCCCAGCTCCTCCGCGCCCACCTTGGCGTCCTCGTGGAACATCTCGTAGAAGTCGCCCAGCCGGAAGAACAGCAGGCAGTCCGGGTGCTGCTCCTTCACCTTCCAATACTGCTTCATCATGGGGGTCAGCTCCGCCATGGAATCACCTTCTCTTTGTTGGAAAATGTAGGGGAGGGGCTTGCCCCTCCCGGGGGACAGAGGGTGGATCGGAAAGGCGGGAGGGGCAAGCCCCTCCCCCTGCAAATTGGTATTAGAACCTGTATTCACAACCTCAAACGCCGTCTGGACGGGTCTTTTTCCGCCATCCAGCGTTAAATTTTCTTGCAATACACAAAGTATTCCTGCGAAAATTTGCCTTGTCTGGCGAAAAAATCCCTCGCCCAGCCGGCATCTTCGGCTGTGAATACAGGTTCTTACTCCCCGTAGTCCACAATCACATACACATACTGCACCCCGCCGATGTCCGCCGCGGGCTCCACCTGGGCGTACCGGGTCAGCCCGTCCTCCTCGGTGATGAGGGAGCGCACCGTGCCCACCGCCAGCCCCGGGGGATACACCCCGCCCAGGCCGGAGGTGATCACCTGATCCCCCGTCACCAGCCGGGCCTCCTCGGGGAGGTAGGACAGCCGGGCCAGCCCCTCCAGCATGAGGGAGAAATCCCCCTTCAAAATGGCGTCCTCGTCGGTGCGGGCGATCCGGCCCCCCAGCTCCAGGGTGGGGTCCAGGATGGTGGTCACCAGGGAGGAGTTGAGATCCGCCTGGGTGACTACCCCGATGAGGTGTCCGTACTGGTCGATGACGCAGTCCCCGGCCTCCACCCCGCCGGAGGTCCCCCGGTTGATGGTCAGGTCGGAGGTCCAGTTGGAGGAGGCGCGGCGCACCACCGCCGCGTCCCGGTACTGCAGCTCCGGCCGCTGCTCGGCCAGGCCCAGCAGATCCCGCATCCGCTCGTTTTCCCGCTGGGCCTCCTGTCCGGCGATGGCGTCCCGTTCCAGCTCCGCCACCCGGCGGCGCAGCGCGTCGATCTCCGCCTGGGCCTGCTCGTAGCGGAAGGACTTGTCGTACTGCTCCTGGGTCCAGCCGGCCACCGCCGACGAGGCCGCCCGGAAGGGGGTGGCCAGCAGCTCCAACGCCCCGGACAGGGGGTCGTAGCCCAGAATATACGCCCCCACCATGAGGACGCCCGCCAGCAGTACCGCCGCCACCAGCAGCAGCCCGCCGTTATTTCGGAAAAATTGCTTCATGGGTTATGTTATCTCCTTACCATGGGTTTACGGGCGGGGCAGCTTCACGCCGAAGCCGGACAGCATCCGCCCCAGCCGGAACAGGGGAAGGCCCACCACATTGCAGTAATCCCCCCGGATGCCCTGGACCAGCAGCGCGCCCACGCCCTGGATGCCATAGGCCCCCGCCTTGTCCATAGGCTCCCCGGTGGCGATATAGTCCCGGATCTCCTCCGGGGAGAGGGCCCGGAAGGCCACGGCGGTCTCCTCGTGCTCCGTGGCCGCCTGCCCGCCCCCCAGGACCGTCACGCCGGTATACACGCAGTGCTCCCGCCCGGACAGGGCGGACAGCATGGCGAAGGCATCTCCCTCGTCTTGAGGCTTGCCCAGCACCCTGCCGTCCAGGGCCACCACCGTGTCGGCGGCGAGGATGAGATCGTCCGCTCCGGCCCTGCCCGCCGCGGCCCGGGCCTTGCGCAGGGAGAGGGTCTCCACCATCCGGGCGGGGGAGAGGCCGGGTTCCACCGTCTCGTCCACGTCGGGGGACAGGATTTGGAAGTCCCGGATGCCGATCTGGGCCAGCAGCTCCCGGCGGCGGGGGGAATTGGACGCTAAGATGATGCTCATGGGGAATCACTCCACATCCCGGTAATACAGCCCCCGGGTGAAATTGTTGGGCTTGTAGGCCCCCGTGCCCCGGTAGGCCTCCAGCACCTGGGCGCACTCCACGCCGTTTTCCGTGGTGAACAGCAGGCGGACGGCCCGCAGGCCCGCCTTCTTCCAGTCCGGCCCCTTGTCGGCCAGGAAGATCTTGTTGGCGTTCAGAAGCTCATTGCGGCACCCCCAGGCCTTCTCCACCGGGAAGCGCACGCCCTTCCGGTCGATGAGCTGGTTCACGTTGCCGCAGGTGCACTTGCCCGACTGGTTCTTCACCGCGCAGTTCTCCGTGATCATCAGGGGCAGGCGGCCGTAGCCGATGATCTCCGTGTCCACCGCCTTGCTGAGGTCCCGGATCTGGGCCAGCTTCAGCTCGAAGGAGGCGGTGAGGGACTGGAAGCCCAGCCGCTTGTACTCCTTCAGCCCCTGGCTGTTGAACACCTGGAGGCCGAAGTCCCCCCGGAGGGTGAAGCCCAGCTCCCTGCACAGGGGCACCAGCCCCAGATTGCCCACGTAGGCGTCGGCAACGCCGATCTCCTTGCAGGCGGACAGATCCCCCCGCAGGCTGTCCAGCTCCCGGTCGAAGCAGATCCGGGGCAGCACCGCCGCCACGGGCACGCCCCGCTGGATGGCCCCGCCCACCTCGTCCGGGTGGGCGGCGATCTCGTCGGCGGGGAGGGTGATCAGGGCGGGGCGGGCCTTCACCAGCTCGAAGGTGAGCTGGCCCGCGTGGCGCAGGGAGACGTACAGATCCGGCTCCTCCCGGCGGTTTTCGTACCGCGCCCCCATCCGGTACTCCCCGTGTCGCCGCTGGGGCAGGGCGGCGCGCTGCTTGGACAGCTCGTCCAGCACCTGCCGCCGCAGGGCGTTCACCGCCGACAGCGGCACCGCCAGACCGTCCTCCACCAGGGTGCGCATTCCGGCGGCGGCGAAGGGGGTGCCCCCGGTCTTGGCAAGCTGGGCCTCCACCTCCTCCTGGGAGGTGGGGCGGCGGCGGGCGGGCTCGGGGAGCTTCCCGGCGGCGGTGGCCACCCGGCCCTCCCCGTCCTCCACCCCCACCTGGATGGGCTCCCCCGCCCGGATCATGGCGTAGAACTTCACGGGAACGCCGGGACCTTCCCCCTTCTCATAGGCGGCCTTGGCCTTCGCGAACAGCTCCCGGGGGGGCTTGGACTCCTCCCGCACGCCAAACATATCCGGCCCGGTCCGGCCCAGGTAGTAGCCGTCGGTGAAGCCCTGCCGGGAAAAGGCCTGCTCCAGCTGGCGCAGCTCCTCCGGGGTGGGCTCCCGGCCCTCCCGGAGGGCGTCGGCGTACACCTTGGTGACGATATAGACGTACTCCGGCCGCTTCATGCGGCCCTCGATCTTCGCGCTGGCCACCCCCATCTCCTGAAGCTCCCGCAGATGCCCCGCCAGGGACATATCCTTGAGGGACAGGGGGTAGCTGTCGGCCAGATCCCCGAAGCCGTAGGGCAGGCGGCAGGGCTGGGCGCACATACCCCGGTTGCCGCTGCGCCCGCCGATGACGGAGGACAGGAAGCACTGCCCGGAGTAGCACATACACAACGCCCCGTGGACGAACACCTCGATCTCGATGGGGGAGTGCTCACAGATATAGGCGATGTCCGTCCGGGACAGCTCCCGGGCCAGCACCGCCCGGGTGATGCCCAGATCCGCGGCCTGCTTCACCCCGTCCAGGCTGTGGAGGGACATCTGGGTGGAGGCGTGGAGGGGCAGGTCGGGGGCGGCCTGCCGCAGGGCGCGCACCAGCCCCAGGTCCTGGACCAGGGCGGCGTCCACGCCCAGCTTGGACGCCTGGACGGCGCAGTCCACCGCGTCCCCCATCTCCCGGTCGGAGCACAGGGTGTTAAGGGTGAGGTACACCTTCACCCCCCGGAGATGGCAGTAGGAAACCGCCGAGGCAAATTCGTCCCGGCTGAAATTCCGGGCACCCCGGCGGGCGTTGAATTGTCCGAAGCCCAGATAGACCGCGTTCGCCCCTGCGCACACCGCGGCACGCAGGGCCTCCGGGCTTCCTGCGGGGGATAGTATCTCCATGGTATCTCTCTCGTTCCTTCTCGTTAGATTAGCGTTTCTGCTGCAACTTAAAGATCTCCCGCTTGGCCTCGCTGAGCTCCAGCTTCAGCTTCGCGCTCTCCTCCAGCAGCTCCTTGATCTGCCGGCGGAGGTTTTCCGACGCCTCCTGCTCCTTGAACCGCTCGTCGGCGATGTTGATGGCGGTGAGGATGGCGCAGTCCATCTGGGAGATGCTGCCCTGCCCGCTGGTCTCCCTCATTTTCACGTTGACGTAGTCAGCCACCCGGTGGACATAGTCCTCCCCCTCGGTGGCCAGCAGGGTGTATTTCAGCCCTCCCACGGTGACGGTGACACGGTTTTGCATGGCGTTCCCCTCCTGCGCAGTTTTTCAGATACTACATTATAACACATCATTTTGGAAAAGGAAATGAAAAAAGTATAAATACTCGGTGATTTTTCCCGGCGGCCCCCCTTGATTTTTGCCCGGTGCCGTGGTATGCTTTTCTGAACTGCGGGCATTCCGTGGGGAGACGGGGCCGGAGAGGAGCTGGATCGGGGTTGGACGATAAGGAGAGTCGCGCCGCCGGACGGAAAAAGGCGGTCAAGGAGCTGCTGGAGGGTGCCGGCATGGCGGTGCTGGGTGCGCTGATGTGGGTGCTGGGCGGGGATTTCACCTTTGTGGAGGGTGTGACCACCCGGAGCGAGGGGCGCACGCAGATATACTTTATGGCCGCCGCCGTCGGGCTGATCGTCATCGGCGTGGTATACCTGGTGCTGGGGCTGGTCCGCCTGATACGGCCGGGCAAGGGCGGCGGGGACGACGGCGCGAAGCGGTAAGCCGCGCCGGACAGCCGCTGTCCGCCCTGAGCCAAGGAGCTCGGGGCGGTTTTTGTTTGATGTGTGGAAAGGGGAGGGACGGCGTGGCGCGGGAGGGGACGGATCGGGATCGGCGGCTGGATACGGTCCGGTCGCTGGCGATCATTATGGTGCTGGTGATCCACTCGGCGGCGGCGGGTCTGGCTGGACGCGCCCCGGGGACGGCGGACTGGTGGGGGGCCTTGCTGTGGGGAGCGGCGGCCCGGCCCGCGGTGCCGCTGTTCTTCCTGTGCAGCGGCGCGCTGATGCTGTGCCGGGACATCTCCCCCAGGCGGCTGCTGACCCACAACCTGCCCCGGATCGTCTGCGCCATGCTGGTGTGGGCGTTCCTCTACCGGCTGGCCAGGCTGGCGGGGGAGGGGATCACCCCGGCCGGCCTGTGGGACGGGGTGAAGCGCACCCTGCTGCTCCAGCACGAAAGCCATTTTTACTACCTCCACATACTCCTGCTGGTGTATGCCTTTGTTCCAGTGGTGCGGGTGTTTGTCCGGAATGCCTCCCGTCGGGAGCTGGAGTATCTGCTGGCGGTGTGGTTTGTCACGGGAATTCTGTTCCCCCTGCTGCGGCATTTCTGGCCCTTCCAGCTGGTGACGCAGATCAACACCTGGTACCGGATGAATATGGCATATTCCGCCATCGGGTTCGCCGCCCTGGGGCACTACGTGCGCCAGTACGGCGGTACCATCCCTCTGGGATGGTACCGAATAAGCCTTGCCGCCGGACTTGGGATCACCTTCGGGGGCTGCGCGGTCCTCTCCCTGCGTGACGGGGCATTGAACGAGCTGTTCCTGGAGGGGATGTCCCCCGGTCCCGCGCTGATGGCCTTCGGCCTGTTCGGGCTGATCCTGTTCGGAAGGGATCTGCCTGGCTGGGCGGCGCGGCCTGTGGCGAGGCTGGCCCAGGCGTCCTTCTGCATCTACCTGTGCCACATCCTGTTCCAGCGGTGGTTCCTCCGGCTGGGGCTGAGCGGAGGGGCGTCTCCCTGCGTGCTGGCGGTACCCGGCATGGCCGTGCTGCTGGCGGTGTGCGGCTGGCTGGCGTGGGAGGTGCTGCGCCGCGTTCCCGTTGTCAAATCCTATCTGATCTGAGAAGCTGCACCAACCGCCTCAGCACCCAGCTTTGCGGCCCAAATTGCCGCTGGCTGCGTTGAAAAATCTTGAAATACACAAAGTATTCCTGCAATTTTTCGCCTTGCCACCGGCAATTTTGGCTCGCCAATCTGAATACTTCGGCGATTGGTACAGCTTCTGATTCTTATCATAAAGGGGTATGAACGCTATGAACAACACGGAAAAGACCATGGAAAAGATTGTGGCCCTCTGCAAGGGCCGGGGCTTTATCTTCCCAGGCTCCGAGATCTACGGCGGCCTGGCCAATACCTGGGACTACGGCCCCCTGGGCACCCGGCTGAAGAACAACGTAAAGGACGCCTGGCGCAAGAAGTTTATCCAGGAGCGGCACAACAGCTTCGAGGTGGACGCCGACATCCTCATGCACCCCCGGGTCTGGGAGGCCAGCGGCCACGTGGCCAGCTTCTCCGATCCCCTGCTGGACTGCAAGGAGTGCAAGCTGCGCTTCCGGGCCGACAACCTCATCGACGACTTCGACCCGGACGCCCACGCCGACGGCATGACCAAGGAGGAGATGTTTGAGTATATCAAGGCCCACTCCATCCCCTGTCCCCACTGCGGCAAGCACAATTTCACCGGCATCCGGGAGTTCAACCTGATGTTCGCCACCCACCGGGGCGTCACCGAGGACAATAAGAACGTGATCTACCTGCGCCCGGAGAACGCCCAGGGCGAGTATGTGAACTATCCCAGCGTGCTGCGCTCCATGCGGGCCAAGCTGCCCTTCTCCATCGGGCAGATCGGCAAGGCCTTCCGCAACGAGATCACCCCGGGGAACTTCACCTTCCGCACCATCGAGTTCGAACAGATGGAGTTCCAGACCTTCTGTAAGCCGGGGGAGGATCTGGACCTCTACGAGTACTTCAAGGGCTTCGGCCGGGAGTTTTTCACGTCCCTGGGCATTCCCGCCGACCACCTGCGCTACCACGACCACGAGAAGCTGGCCCACTACGCCAAGGCCGCCTGCGACATCGAGTTCCTGTTCCCCTTCGGCTGGGGGGAGATCAACGGCACCCATGACCGCACCGACTTCGACCTGAGCCGCCACCAGGAGTACAGCGGCCAGAAGATGGAGTACCTGGACCCCTACACCGGGGAGCGGTATATCCCCTATATCGTGGAGTCCACCTACGGCCTGGACCGCACCGTGCTGGCCCTGCTGTGCGAGGCCTATGACGAGGAGGTGGTGGACGCGGAGAAAAACGACGTGCGCACCGTCCTCCACCTGCACCCCGCCATGGCCCCCATCAAGTGCGCGGTGCTGCCCCTGTCCAAGAAGCTGGGGGACAAGGCCATGGAGATCCGGGACGAGCTGTCCAAGCACTTCATGGCGGACTACGACGACACCGGATCCATCGGCAAACGCTACCGCCGCCAGGACGAGATCGGCACCCCCTACTGCATCACCGTGGACTTCGACACCGTGGGCGATGGGGAGAAGGAGGCCGACCACGCCGTCACCATCCGGGACCGGGACACCATGGATCAGGTGCGGGTGCCCATCAGCGGGCTGAAGGCCTGGCTGGAGGAAAAGCTGGCTTACTAAGATTTTCTTGCTTTTCTGTTAAAAAACACAGCCGCCCCTGTGCAATCGGGGGCGGCTGTGTTATACTATGGGAGAAGCACTCCCCTAAAGCTGATTGACTGCCGGGGCCGGACGGCCCCGCGGAGCGAAACCACACACAGATCGGAGAGAACCAGATGAGACAACTCTTTTCCTGCTTTCTGTTCCAAACCCGGCCGGGGGACGGCCTGTCCCCCAGGCGGCGCGCGGCCTTCTGGCTGTGGAACGCCCTGCTGGTCACCGGGGCCGCCGTGGGGCTGGGGCTGGCCTCCCTGCTGCTGGCCACGGGGCAGTACAGCGCGCGGGTCTTCCTGCTGGACTACATCTGCCACCCTGTCCTGCTGCTGCTGAACCTGCTGCCTCCGCTGCTGCTGGTGGGCCTGCTGTACGCCGCCACCGGGCGGGCGTGGCTGGCCTGCCTGCTGGCCTCCCTTCCGGTGCTGGGGCTGTCCCTGGGGAACTACTACAAGCTGGCCTTCCGGGACGATCCGGTGATCGCCTCCGACCTGCTGATCCTGGGGGAGGCGGGGAAGATGGCGGGGCAGTACAAGCTGTTTTTCTCCAACAAGGTGGCGTTGGCCCTGCTGTGCGCGGCAGGGAGTGTTCTGGTGCTGGCCCTGTTTGCCCGGGGCAGGCCCCGGGGCCGCGTCCGGGCGGGACTGGCCGCCGCGGCGGCGGTGTGCTCCGCCGTGCTGATCCCGGTGTACGCCAGCGACAGCGTGTACAGCAAGAACACCAACACGGCGCACATTAACCAGTGGTCCACCACCCAGCAGTATGTCTCCCGGGGCCTGCTGTACCCCTTCCTGCACAGCGTGAAGGACGCCCTGCCCGACCCGCCGGAGGGCTATGACCAGAAGGAGGCGGAGGCCCTGCTGGCCCAGTACCGGGACAAGGACATCCCGGAGGACAAGAAGGTGAACGTGGTGGCGGTGATGCTGGAGGCCTTCACCGACTTCTCCGCCTTTGAGGGGATCGAGTTCGCCAAGGATGTGTACGCCCGGTACCACGCCCTGGAGGCGGAGAGCTATACCGGGAACCTGCTGACCAACATCTTCGCCGGGGGCACGGTGGACACCGAGCGGGCCTTCCTCACCGGAATGGGTCCCAAAAATGTGGACTACCGCGCCAACACCTCGTCCTATGTGTGGTATCTGAAGGACCAGGGCTATCAGACCTTCGGCGGGCACCCCTGCAACAACTGGTTCTACAACCGCCAGAGCATCAACCGCTACCTGGGCTTCGACGAGTACCGCTTCGCGGAGGACTACTACGGCCCGATGTACGGCGCGTCCCCCACCCTCAACGACTACCTGTTCCTGACCGACCTGGCCAACACGGTGGCGGAGCGGCTGAAGGCGGACGCCCCGCTGTTCTCCTTCTCCGTCACCTACCAGGGCCATGGGCCATACGCCAGCGACGCCTCCTGGTGGAACGAGGTTGACAGCTATATTGGGAACAAGGACCTGCCCGAGGATCAGCGCACCATCCTGGCCAATTACCTGGGCTCGGTGGAGAACACCCAGATGCACCTGGTCGACCTGGTGGATTCCCTGCGCCGGTCGGAGGAGCCGGTGGTGCTGCTGCTGTTCGGGGACCACAAGCCCTGGCTGGGCAACGGCAATTCAGTATACGATGCCCTGGACGTGGATCTGTCCCGGACGGACGCGGCCAGCTTCTACAACTACTGGTCCACCCGTTACCTGATCTGGGCCAACGACGCCGCCAAGGAGGCCGCGGGCCACGACATGGTGGGGACGGGGCCGGACGTCTCCCCCTGCTTCCTGATGAACGTGCTCTTTGAGCAGCTGGGCTGGGAGGGGGACGCCTATATGCAGGCGGCGGACGCCTGCCGCCGGGAGGTGCCCGTGGTCCACTCCTACGGCATTTACTTCACGGCGGACGGCGCGATGAAAACCGATGATGCGCTCACCGATGAACAGCGGGAGCTGGTGCGGCAGTTCCGCTGCCTGGAGTATTACCGCCAGCACCATTTTTCCGGAGGATAAGAACCCCTGGAGCCGCAGCGGAAGCCTTGTTATACGGCGTTCGCTGAAAAACACAGGCCCCGTGCCTTCGCCTACGCGGCGGGCACGGGGCCTGTCCTGTTGTCCGGGGGGTTACGCCTCCGGCCGGGGGGCCAGGGGCAGGATGTCCCGCCGGTAGACCCGGCGCAGAAAGACGGCGCACAGGGCGGCGGAGAACAGCTCCGCGATGGGGAAGGCCCACCACACCGCCTCCAGCCCCAGGGTCCGGGACAGCAGGAGGGCCACGGGAAGCAGCACCGCCAGCTGCCGCACCACGGAGGCGGCCAGGCTGATCAGGCCGTGGTTCAGGGCCTGGAATACCGAGGAGGCCACAATGCCGAAGGAGGCCAGCAGCCAGCTGATGGAGATGATCCGCAGGGCGGGTATGCCGATGGACAGCAGATCCCCCGCCGCGTCCTCCTCCGCCTGGAAGATGGACAGCAGGGGGCCGGGGAAGAACTGGAACACCAGGAAGCCCACGGTCAGCATCACCACCGCGTACAGCACGCTGAGCCGGATGGTGCGGATAATCCGGCTGGGCTTCCTGGCCCCATAGTTATAGGCCACAATGGGCACCATACCGTTGCAGAGGCCGAACACGGGCATGAAGAAGAAGGACTGGAGCTTGAAATACACCCCGAACACGGCGGTGGCGGTCTTGGTGAAGGACAGCAGGATCTGGTTCATGCCGAACACCATCACCGAGCCGATGGACTGCATCACAATCCCCGGCAGGCCCACGGAGTAGATCCCCCGGATGGTGGGCCAGTGGGGGCGGAAGCCCCGGAAGGACAGGCTCACGTCCGGATTCTGGGCCACGTTGAAAAAGACGGAGATGCCGCAGCTCACGGTCTGGCCGATGACGGTAGCCAGGGCCGCCCCCGCCACCTCCATCCGGGGAAGGGGGCCGAGGCCGAAGATGAGGATGGGGTCCAGGATGATGTTCACCACCGCCCCCGCCGCCTGGGAGATCATGGACTGGAAGGTGCGCCCGGTGGCCTGGAGAATCCGCTCCAGGGTCACCGCCCCGAACAGGCCCATGCTCAGGGCGCAGCAGATGGTCAGATAGTCCCCGCCGTAGTGGATGATAGGCTCCACATCGGTCTGCACCTCGTAAAACAGCCGGGAGCAGGTGAGGCCCAGCGCGACGAAGGCCAGACAGCTCAACGCCGCCAGGAAGATGCCGTTCACCGCGGCCCGGTTGGCGTTGTCCTGGTTTTTTTCCCCCAGGCTCCGGGACAGCAGGGCGTTGATGCCCACGCCGGTGCCCACGCTGACGGCGATCATCAGGTTCTGCACCGGGAAGGCCAGGGAGACGGCGTTCAGCGCGTCCTCGTTGAGCTGGGACACGAAATAGCTGTCCACCACATTATAAAAGGCCTGCACCAGCATGGAGATCATGATCGGGATGGCCATGTTCAGCAGCAGGGTGTTTACCGGCATGACGCCCATTTTGTTTTCAGCCGCGGGATGCTCCGCCATGGTTCGTCTCCTCCCATCCTAATTTGAAGGTTGTTGTTTATTGTCACATAAACCGCTATTATAAGGGATTTCTTTTTTCTTGTCAATACAGGGGAGGGCGGGAAATTGCTGTTTTCCCACCCGGGACAGCGAAAATGCCGGAGATTTCCCACCGGCAGGCAAAAAGGGGCTTGCGAACCGGGGCGAACTACATTATAATAAACACATCGGGCCTGTCAGGGCCCGCCATGCGCCGGAGAAGGCAGACGGCCTGCCGCTGCGAATCCCGGCGCGGAGGGATTATCATGGTAAAAGCGATTGTAGGGGCAAACTGGGGCGACGAGGGCAAGGGCAAGATCACCGATCTGCTGGCCGAGACCTCCGATGTGGTGGTGCGCTTCCAGGGCGGAGCCAACGCGGGCCACACCATCATCAATGACTATGGGCGTTTCGCCCTGCACATTCTGCCCTCCGGCACCTTCTATCCCCACATCACCAACGTCATCGGCAACGGGGTCGCGCTGGACGCGGCCAAGCTGGCGGCGGAGCTGAAGGAGATCACCGACCGGGGCGTGCCCGCCCCGAACCTGATCGTGTCCGAGCGGGCCCAGCTCCTCATGCCCTACCACGTCCTTCAGGACGGGTACGAGGAGGAGCGGCTGGGCGGCAAAGCCTTCGGCTCCACCAAGAGCGGCATCGCCCCCTTCTACTCCGATAAATACGCCAAGACAGGCATTCAGGTGTGCGATCTCTTTGACGAGAACCGCCTCTGGGACCGTCTGAACCGGGCGGTGGAGCTGAAAAACGTGCTGTTCCAGCACCTCTACCACAAGCCCGCCCTGGACGCCAAGACGCTGTACGATCAGCTTCTGGGCTACCGGGAGCTGATCCGCCCCTACGTGGGGGACGCGGTGGGCTTCCTCCACCAGGCCGTCCGGGACGGCAGGACCATCCTGCTGGAGGGCCAGCTGGGCTCCATGAAGGACCCGGATCTGGGCATTTTCCCCATGACCACCTCCTCCCACACCCTGGCGGGCTACGGCTGTGTGGGTGCTCCGGTGCCCCCCACCGCCATCCAGGACGTGATCTGCGTCACCAAGGCCTATTCCTCCTGCGTCGGCTCCAGCACCGAGCCCTTTGTCAGCGAGCTGCTGGGCCCCGAGGGGGACGAGCTGCGCCGCCGGGGGGGCGATCAGGGGGAGTTCGGGGCCACCACGGGCCGCCCCCGCCGGGTGGGCTGGTTCGACGCGGTGGCCACCAAATATGGCTGCATGGTGCAGGGCGCGACCCAGGCCGCGCTGACCTGCCTGGACGTGCTGGGCTATCTGGACGAGATCAAGGTGTGCGTGGGCTACGAGATCGACGGGGAGGTCACCGACGTGTTCCCCACCACCCCCAAGCTCCTGGGGGCCAAGCCCGTGTTTGAGACGCTGCCCGGCTGGAAGTCGGACGTGCGGGGGATCACGGACTACAACGCCCTGCCCGCCAACGCCAAGGGCTACGTGGAGTTCCTGGAGGAGCGGATCGGCGTGCCCGTCACCATCGTGTCCACCGGGCCGAAACGCCACGAGATCGCGCTGCGTCAATAAGGTCGTTTTTCCCGCGCCGCGGGGAAGCCGGACGCCCCGCCCGCATGGGGCGGGGCGTCCTTTTCGCTGGGCTGGGCAGTCATAGAGATCAGGGGGGAACAGAGGATGGCGGAGCAGACAAGCTGTCACGCTTACTTTTCCATTTGCAGCGATGGGATCATAGAGCCTGGGGTTGGTTTTATCGCCAACAAAAACAGCGATTTTGACCCGGAGGAGCTGACGAAGCGGCTGGGCATCCAGCCCTTCAGGACGAGCAGAATGGGGTCGCCGAGGAGGACGGGGCACGGGACATTCCCGTTTTCCTCCTGGCACGCCTGCCTTCAGAAGGAGCCCGCCCTGGACGGAGAGGAGCAGTGCCTGCGGATTGTGCGGATGCTGACCGACAAGATCCCGGTGCTGAACGAGATCCGGCGGGAGGTGGACGTGGAGTTTGCCCTGATGATTGTGACCGAGATCCATCATGAGGAGCAGCCTGTTCTCTGCTTTGGCCGGGAGATCATTGCGTTCTGTTATCTGACGGGCACGGAGATCAGCCTTGACCAGTTTATTTACGGGGAGGAATCCCGCAGGGAGTTGGAAGTGGAGGGAACCGCATGACACTGTATGAACGCTGCTGCCGCCTGGAGCTGGATCTCGCCCGGATCGGGCTGGAGCGGGGAGACTCCCGGGGCGGCTACTTCTGCGACCCCGTGGGGGCGGAGGCCATCGGCTGGGCGGGGGTGGACGGCATCCACTTCTGCTTTGTGGAGGGCTTCGGGGAGACGGTGTTTGCCGTCAGCCCCGCCAACGGGCCGGGGGACTATGTCCATCCCCTGGCCCGGAGCTTCGAGGACTTCCTGCGGCTGGTGCTGGCCTGCGGCGGCGTGGACGCCCTGGAGCAGGCGTGGATGTGGAACCGGGGGGAGTTCGACGCCTATTTGGAGACGTACCCGCCCGGGCCGGAGCAGCGGGCCGTGCTGGACGGGCTCCGGGAGACGCTGGGGCTCGCGCCCATGGACGACCCCTACGGGTATCTCAAGGGGGTGCAGTCCGGCTTTGATTACGGCGCGCTGAAATTCAGCAAAGAATATTACGAGCTGGCGGGGGAGCCGGAGCCCGCCGCTCCATCGGGAAAAAAACAGTGGAAGGTATACTTCCACAACGGTTTCGGCCGCCACTGGGGGCATGACAGGCCGGGGAAGGAGATCCCCGTCAGCAAAACCGTTTCCTGGGGCGGGAAGGTGTGGCACATCCCGGCGGTGTATTCCTGCGGGAAGGGGCTGGTGGTGGATCTGTGCGTGGAGATCGACCCCGCCGAGCTCCGGGCGTTCCGAGAGAAATGGGAGACGGGGGAGGAGGATGCCCGCCTCACCCCGGAGGATCAAGAGCGGCGGGACGCCGAAAACCCCATGAATTTGAACTACAGGCCCAGGCTGACGGTGAACGGCAGGACGCTTGAGGACCGGAGCGGAGTAGGAGTTGGGTGGACCCCTGATTCCTGCCGCCCGGAAGGGGAGCGGAGCCAGCAGGACTGGGAATGCCGCCAGCTCATGGAGCATTACGGGCTTGACCAGTCGCGGGGCTGGATGTTCTGGCGGGATTCCTTCCCATGGGCCACCAAAACCAAGCCGGCGGTGAAAACCGTCTCCCTGTCCCTGGAGGGGGAGGCGGTTTCGATACCGGGGCCCCGGTTCAGGGTGTCCGGGGCGGGGGATGCGGTGCCCTTCACCCATCCCGTCACCGGGCAGGCCCATATTCTGCGCGTGGTGGGGTATGAGGAGGAGCAGGTGGATATGTCCTACCTGGAGGACGGGTGGGACTACCCCGCCCATTGTACCGTGATGTCCTATGTGACGGAGCCGGATCTGCCCCGGGAGTCGCTGGCGGTGCGGGACTGCGGGCAGGGGGACAGTCCCCGCCCCAAGCCGCTGGGGGAGCTGGCGGCTGTGACAGCCACCGGCGGCGCGGACGGCCCCACAGAGGCCTGCTCCATCGGGATCATCGGCGGCTCAGACGGGCCTACGGCGATTCTGGCGACCCACGCCAGGGCCTTCCTGGATACTGGTCCGCCCCAGCTCCGGTCCGCCAGCTCCGCCCTGCGGTTTGAGCCGCCAGAGGAGCTGGAGTGGCGGATGGTGTTCCGCCAAAAAACGGCGGAGGGTATCACCGTGGAGCTTCTGCCCTGAACAGGGGCGCGGCAGGCCCCGGTGGAAAATAGGTAACGAAAAAAGTGGACAAGAACACCCGCCAGCCCTTGCCATGACAGGGGCCGGCGGGTGTTTCACTTTATGATCCCGCTGCTGGTTCAGAGTGTCCCCCGCAGAACGTCTCACGGGCCGACCCGCGGTTACAGCTCCGGCGAGTGGAACAGGTCCGGGTCCTGCCAGTGGTCCAGGTCCGTGCCCTCCCTGGGGGGCGTGGACTGGGGGCCCGCCTGAATCCGCCCCGCCACCAGGCTGGACAGATCCTCATAGGGCGGTTCCCGGTACCGGGGGTTCCGGGCCACGTCCGCGGGGTCGTTCCTTTCTATGGGCTTCATGGGTGTCCCTCCCTAAAAAAGGAGCGGGGGGCGCAGCCGCCCCCCGCTCCCGCCGGTGTCCCTTCAGAGGGTGGCGCAGGCCGCGCCGCCGTCTTAGTAGCCCCGGCTATTGGAATTTTTGTTCTCGGAGTTCTGCTGGTTCTTGTTCTCGGGATTCTGATGATTCTTGTTCTGAGAGCTCTGCTGCTTTTTGTTCTCAGGGCTCTGCTGCTTCTTGTTGTCAGGGCAGTTGTTCATTGTTATCACCTCACGCAGGACAGTATGCCACGGCGGGGCCAAGGTTATACGCCCAGGAAAATTTTTTCAAAAAAAGGATACCATAATCGGGACAGCTGTGATATAATTTTCACAACGAGACCGCGCCCCTCATTTCAAGAAAGGAATGATGCCGCCGTGAAATGTCCGTACTGTGCCCAGTTAGAGAGCAAGGTTGTGGATTCCCGCCCCGCCGACGAGGGGAGCAGCATCCGCCGCCGCCGGGAGTGCCTGGCCTGCCGGCGGCGGTTCACTACTTACGAGATCGTGGAGAGCCTGCCCCTGATGGTGATCAAGCGGGACGGCAGCCGGCAGGCCTTCGACAAGAGCAAGCTGCTGGGCAGTATGCTGAAGTCCTGCGAGAAACGGTCGGTGTCCATGTCCACCCTGGAGGGGATCGCCAACGAGATCGAGCAGTCCCTGCAAAACGAGATGGTGCGGGAGGTGCCCAGCACCGAGATCGGCGAGCTGGTGATGGAGAAGCTGAAGGGGGTGGACGAGGTGTCCTACGTCCGCTTCGCCTCGGTGTACCGCCAGTTCAAGGATATCAACACCTTTATGGCGGAGCTGAACCGCCTGCTGGAAGAAAAATAAAAACAGGATCCTCCCCGAACCGCCGGGGAGGATCCTGTTCATTTCATGCGTTCCAGCCGTTCCCGCTCGGCCTGGCTCAGGCGGTGGTAGCTGGGGGCCATGGCGGCGGCGGATATGAGCCCGCCCCCCCGGGCCAGCTCCAGGGCGCACCGGGCCACCCCCCAGGCGGTCTGGTACAGCAGGTGGGGGGGCATGAGGGCGCAGGGCAGGCCCTGGCCCTCCAGCGCGGCCCGCACCAGATGGGCACCGTCCCCCACCAGGGCCTGGGGCGCGGCGGCGGCCCTCACCTCCGCCGCCAGCTCGTCCAGGCCCATGGCCCGGTCCTCCGTCAGCCGGATCAGCGCGCCGCCCTCCGCCCGGAAGCGGGCGCAGTACACCTGGTTCCGCCTTGCGTCCATGGCGGCGCAGATCTCGCCCCCCACATGGGCGCACTGCCACGCCATGGACTCCAGGGTGGAGCAGGGGGCGCAGGGCTTGTCCTCCGGCCACGCCAGTCCCTTGGCCGCCGCCACGCCGATGCGCACCCCGGTGAAGGAGCCGGGGCCTGCCGCCACCGCGATCACGTCCATGTCCTGCAGGGCCAGCCCGGTGTTCTTCAGCAGGTCGGACACCATGGGCATGAGGGTGGCGGAGTGGGTCAGCCCGCTGTTCTGGAAGGACTGGGCCAGCAGCCGGTCGTCCTCCGTCACCGCCGCAGAGGCGGTGACGGCAGAGGTCTCCAACGCCAGGATTTTCACAGCTCCACCCCCTCGATGGTGATCATCCGGTCGCTGTCCCCGTCCCCCCGGACGATGGACACCCGGACGGCGTCCGGCTCTATGGCCTCGGCCACGTTTTCACTCCACTCCACGGCGCAGATGCCGCCCCGGGCCAGGTAGTCCTCCCAGCCGATGTGGAACAGCTCGTCGGCGTCCCCCAGCCGGTACATATCAAAGTGGAACAGGGGCAGGCGGCCCCCCTCGTACTCGTTGACAATGGTGAAGGTGGGGCTGGTCACCCGGTCCTCCACCCCCAGGGCACGGGCCATGCCGGACACGAAGGCGGTCTTGCCCGCGCCCAAATCCCCGGTGAAGGCCACGACCCGGCCCGCGTCCAAAGCCTCTGCCAGACGCGCCCCCAGGGCCTCCGTCTCCGCCGGGCTGTGGGTGATCCATTCCATTTGCGGTCACTTCCCAACATATCGTGAAGATTCTTAAAACTCTCGCAAAACAGTATAGCATATCCTGACGGAATGTGCTATACTATTTTGCGATTGTTTTCAGTGCCTCCCGCCCTGGGGAGCGGGGAGGTGCTGCCGCCGATTTTCCGGAAAGGGGAGAACACCGTGGGGCCTGCGCGCACCGTCAGGGAATTCTTCAAAAAGGGCGACGTGCTGCTGCTGGCGTTGTGCGTTCTGGCCAGCCTGATGGGGCTGGTGCTGATCTACTCCGCCACCCGGTACGATCCCGACCTCCACAACTACGCCATGAAGCAGGCCCAGTTTATCTGCATGGGCATCGTGGCCTATGTGTGGGTCACCTTCATCGACATTGAGTACCTGATGGAGAAGTGGTGGTGGGTGTTCCTGCTGCTGGGGCTGTTTGTCATCGCGCTGATCAAGCCCTTCGGGCGGTTGGCCGGCGGCAACAAGAGCTGGGTGTTCCTCCCCATCCCCCACTTTCCCGGCTTCCAGCCGGGGGAGATTGCCAAGCTGTCCTTCATCGTGGTGCTGGCCTGGATGATCAACAAGGAGCGGCCCCGCGGCCTGGGGCGGTTCCCGGCCCTGGTGAAATACGTGATTCTCACGGGGGTGTTCGCCGGGTCGCTGGCGGTGCTGTCCGGCGACTGGGGCATGGTGATTGTGTACCTGTTCATCTTCGTGGTGATGGCCTGGGTGGCCGGGGTGAGCAAGTGGTGGTTTATCGGGGTGGGCGTTCCCATGGTGGGGGCGGTGGTGTTTTTGTGGCACTTCATCCTGCCCCGGATCGACAAGCTCTGGAGCGACTACCGCATCATGCGCTTCCGGGTGGTGGTGGAGCACTGGAAGGGCAATAACCTGGACCCCCAGGGCCAGGGCTGGCAGCAGAACCAGTCCCTGACCGCCATCGGCTCGGGCCAGCTCACGGGAATGGGGTGGCTCAAGGGGGTGAAAACCCAATCCTACCGGGAGGACGCCCTGAACGCCCGGCACACCGACAACATCTTCGCCGTGTGCGGGGAGGAGTTCGGGCTGGTGGGCTGCTGCGTGGTGCTGCTGATCCTGCTGGCGATCATCCTGCGGTGCGTGTGGGTGTCCCGCCGGGCCAAGAGCCATATGTCCGCCTATATCGCCATGGGCATCGCCGGAATGCTGATGATCCAGACCATGATCAACGTGGCGATGACCCTGTATATCGGCCCCGTGATCGGGCTGACCCTGCCCTTTTTCAGCTATGGCGGATCGTCTACGCTGACGCTGTTTATCGCCATGGGGCTTGTGTCGGGAATTAAGATGCGGCCCCTGCCGAGCTGGCTGAAGGACAGGAGCCAGCTGTAATTGGTGAGCACCCACCCCGGGAGGGGTGGGTGCTCATAACTGTTAAGCGGGTTTTTAGGCAGGGACGGCAGTTCGATCAGTGCTGAAATTGAAGCCTCGACTTTGCGCATACTTTATGATAGAATCCTTGGAAAGAAGAAAACGGAGGGCCACTTTATGCTGACCATCAGAAACGAGACGCAGGCGGACCGCCGGATTGTGGAGGACATCACCCGGCGGGCCTTTTACAACATCTACGCCCCCGGCTGTGTGGAGCATTATCTGGTTCACACGATGCGGGACCACCCGGACTTCATCCCGGAGCTGGGCCTGGTCGCCGAGCTGGACGGCCAGGTTATCGGGAACGTGATGTATACCAGGGCCTCCCTCACCGATGAGGCGGGGGCGGTGAAGGAGGTCCTCACCTTCGGCCCGGTGTCCATCGTGCCGGAGCACCAGCGGAAGGGCTGGGGCCGGCGGCTGCTGGAGCACTCCCTGCGGCGGGCGGCGGAGCTGGGCTGGGAGGCGGTTGTCATTTTTGGCAGTCCCGTGAACTATGTGGGCCTGGGCTTCCAAAGCTGCAAGCGGTTCAACGTGCGCCTGGAGGACGGGTGGTTTCCGTCGGCCATGCTGGTAAAGGAGCTGAGGGAGGGGGCTCTGAACGGAAGGGGCTGGGTGTACCAGGACAGTCCTGTGATGAGCATCGACGAGGAGGAGGCCCGGCGGTATGACGGCACCCTGGAGCCTATGGCGAGGGAGTACCGGCCCAGCCAGGAGGAGTTTTATATTATGTCCCACTCCACCGTGGGGGAGGCGTGATCCGTGAAGGAAAACAGGTATGACGATCCCCGTTTTTTTGAGAAATACGGCCAGATGGCCCGCTCCCAAAAGGGGCTGGCCGGAGCCGGGGAGTGGCATGAGCTGGAGAAGCTGCTGCCCGATTTCCACGGCCTCCGGGTGCTGGATCTGGGCTGCGGCTACGGCTGGCACTGCGCCTATGCCGCCGGACATGGCGCGGCCCGGGTGCTGGGGACGGACATCTCCCAAAGAATGCTGGAAACGGCCCGGGCACGCAATCCCGGACCGTCCATTGAATACCAGCAGGCCGCCATAGAGGATCTGCGCTTCCCGGACGGCTCCTTCGACGTGGTGCTCAGCTCGCTGGCCCTTCACTATGTGGAGGACTTTCAGACGCTGGAGTGTCCGCAACCAACGGTGAACACTCCGCATGACTTGAAACCGCTGCCTCAAAATGTTCCTCTATCTCGTCCAGCAGAATATCATCAATGGTGATCGGCCTGTCTCCGCCGTTGAGAATCAGCGTCATTCTGTCGTCGTAGAGGTAGATGGCCCGCAGGAAGATATTCACAATCCCCCGGCGGTTATTCTCGTCGTTGACATCTCCCCGCTTCAGCGAGTAGAGAAATGCTTTGATCTGCGGTGCGGTGAATGTGACCTGTTTCCCTATCTCAATGGCAAGCTGGCCCTGCAATTCGTCTTTTTCCCGCTTACGCTTCTCGATGCGCTCGGTAATCATATCCACCGCCTGCCCACGCTCCAAGGCTTTCCAGAGGTTTTCTATGGCAGCATCCGCCCCCTGTATCGCCGCCTTGATGCGCTTGATGGCGGAGCTGTCATAGTTGGCCTCACAAGCGGCGGCAACCGCAAGGGCAATTTTCTCAATGTTGCTGTCCGTCAACAGTTTGCGGCACTCTAAAACAACCCTATCTTCAATCTTCTGCTTATTGACAACTTTCTTCCGGCAAGTCTTTTTCTTGGCACTCTTGCAGGCATAATAGCGGTAGGCTGTCCCGGATTTCCCTGTGCCACCGTAGCCGGTCATCATCTCCCGGCAGTAGCCGCAGAACAGCTTTGTCGTCAGCAGATACTCCTCCCGCCCCCTGGAACGAGCGGGAGCTTTTTTGTTTCGGTCAAGGATATGCTGTACCCGCTGAAAAAGCTCGTCCTCGATGATACGGGGCATACCTCCCGGCGTTTCCGTGTCCTTGTAGATGTAATAGCCGATGTATCGTTTGTTCCGCAAAAGGCGATGCAGGCTGTTCTTGTTGAACTCCTTGCCCTGGGAGGTCTTGACCTGTTTCGCGTTAAGGTATTTTGTAATTTCAGCGACCGTCTTTCCGCTGGCGTACATCTCGAAAATCTCCCGAACAACAGCGGCCCCATCCGGATCAACGTGAAAACGGCGTTCCTCGTCCACATAGTAGCCAAGGCCCGGATTGCTCCCGTTGCTCAAACACTTTTCGGCGTTAATATCCATGCCCCGTCGTATCTTTTGGGACAGCTCCGCCGAATAATATTCAGCCATGCTTTCCAACACGCCCTCCACCAAAATGCCGCTGGCATCGTCACTGATATTTTCCCTGGCGGAGATCACCCGGACGCCGTTCTTTTTCAGCTTGGCCTTGTTGATGGCGCTGTCATAGCGGTTCCGGGCGAAGCGGTCAAGCTGGTAGACAAGCACGCCCTCGAAGATGTGTTTGTCGCTGTCGGCAATCATACGCTGGAACTCGGCCCGGCTGTCCGTTGTACCGCTCTGCGCCCGGTCGATGTACTCACCAATCACAATATGTCCGTTGTTCTTGGCAAACTCGTAGCAGGTTTGAAGCTGGCCCTCGATGGATTGTTCCGTCTGGCTGTGGCTGGAATATCGGGCGTAAATGACGATGTTCACTTTTTCACCCCCTCCAGCATTTCAACGATGGCTTTTTTCAAGCGGTCATTCAAGGGCGAGGCTGGGTCAAAGCACATCTCCACAAACCGCCTTATGTCCTTATCTTCCTCCAGAATTTTGGGCTTGTACTCGTACAGCTTGCCCTGGGGCTTTTCAGTGCGGCAGCAAAGATAGTCCATCGACACATCGAAGTAATCCGCATACCAGATCAGCACTTTGATGGGAGCGGCGGAGTAGCCTGTTTCGTATCGATTGATGGTAGCCTGGGGGATGCCAGCGATTTTTCCAAATTTGGCTTGGGATAACCCGATGCCCTCCCGAAGCGTTCTCATTCTTTTGCCTATATCGCTCAAATTGCTCACCTCCTGTCGTACTGATAGTATAGCAGAAAGTGATGCTATTGTCAATCCATATTATGAATCATTAAGAAAGGAGATGTGAATACCATGCCGGTATTTCATGTCAAGAAAACCACGGATTACACCGTCATGTCCAACCACCACCTGCGGGACAAATCCCTGTCCCTGAAAGCCAAGGGCCTCCTATCGCAAATGTTGTCACTCCCGGAAGAATGGGACTACACCCTGCAAGGGCTGGCCTACATCAACCGGGAGCAGATTGACGCCATCCGTCAGGCCGTCCACGAGCTGGAGCGGGCCGGATATATTGTGCGGGTGAGGGAACGGGACAGCCGGGGACGGCTACGGGGAGCGGAGTACACCATCTACGAACAGCCGCAATCGGTGTCTGCTTTACCGGCGTTGGATTAACCTGCGTCGGGAAATCCAATATCGGAAAATCCTATGTAGGTAAATCCGACACAATAAAATAAAGATATAAGTAAATAAAGAAAAATCAAGTAAAGATTTATCAATTACCCATTCCTTTCCTATCCTTTCTCCTGCCCTCTCCTTTGGGGATGGGCGGCAAAGCCGCCAGAAGGGAATGGAACGGAAGCGGAAAGCAGGGAGGCCAAATAGCAGCAGGGCTTATCGAGGCCCTTATCTGACCCGCAGAAGCCGTACAGCCGGGTCGCGGGTGTACGGTTTCTGCGGGTGCCACAAGAGGGCCGCAGGCCCTCTTGTGTAACAGCACAGTTTCACAGTTCAGCATGAGCCAGGACAGGAGAGCCGGAGTGTCGGCCTTCTGTCTTGGCTTTTTGCCTGTTTGTACACCGTTAGAGCCTGTTTAATATCTTCTGATGAGGATGGCAATGAGGGCGAAAGTAAGAA
>CAJUCA010000005.1:0-54036 GCA_910585265.1 uncultured Oscillospiraceae bacterium
ATGATCTACTGCGTGAAGCTGGCCCACCGTTTCGATGTGGATATCGCCGCCGCTATTGAGGAGAAAATGAGAAAAAACGCCGTGAAATATCCAGTGGATTAACTCCAAAATTTGTTGCGCTTTGGCGGTTTTTATGCTATGCTGTCCCTGGTGCTGCCGATAAACGGCAAGCGGTTTGTCCCCCTGCCTTGTCAGGGGCACTTCTTGTCCCCTGATCTTACGAAAGGGGGGCTGCCAGATGGTTACATATTCTGATCTGATTCAGACAGGTATTTTGATCGTTGGCATTATTGCCCTGTTCCTACAGGCCAATAAAAAGAAGTAACCGCCCAGCCTCCACGCTCGCGGTTACTTCCTAACCAAGTGCAGGGGCAACCGTTTGCCGGCAGCACCCTGTCTCTATCTTTAGTATAATTCATGTTTGCCGAAATGTCAACCCGATTTCCCGCCAGCCTAAAACAGCCGCCGCACCGCCCAGGAGAAGGCCATCGCCGCGGCGAAGGCTATGGCGGAGGAATAATCCGAATACGAAAAAATCCCCACCCGGTTTTGGGTGGGGACTTTTTATGGTTGGTCTTCCTGCTGATCCAGATATTCTTCCATTACTTTAAAAATCAGATTGGATACGCTACGCCGCTCCTTCTGAGCCTCTGCTTCAAGGCGCGCCTTAAATTCGTTTGTCACTCGCATCGTAATGATTGCATCTGTCTTAGCCATCCATATCACCTCATTGCTTAACATTGTAATACAATGTATAACAAAAATCTTGACATACATTGTATTACATTGTATTCTATATGAGAAGTGATATGCACAAACGTGCGCCGCCCTGTTTTAGCGGGCGGACAATGTCCGCCCCTACATCCATTGCCTGATAGGAGGAAATCACCATGAAAGGCTGGCAGGCCCTGCCCGAAGAACGCTGCGGGAACTGCAAATACTTCCGCCAACATTATATCCAGTCATCCAGGGGGCGTTATCGGCCCTTGCAATACGGTCATTGCGTCCACCCCAAGCTGAAAAAACGCCGGGTGGAGGAGCATTGCCAGTATTGGACCGCCAAAGGCACCCCTTAAACCGCCCTCGTTCCAAACTCGGAACGAGGGCCGATGGGGACATCGGCCCCTACGTGCAATCGCGCCGGTAGGGGCGGATGTCCTCATCCGCCCTGCCCCAAACCGCAGTTAAAACAACAGCCGCACCGCCCAGGACGCCGCCAAAAACCCCGCCGCGTCCGCGCACAACGCCGCCGGGACCGCGTACCGGGTTTTCCCAATCCTCGCCGCGCCGAAATACACCGCGATGGTATAAAAGGTCGTCTCGGTGGAGCCCAGCATCACCGCCGCCGTCCGGCCCACCAGGGAGTCCGGGCCGTAGGTCTGGATCAGCTCCGCCCCCACCCCTAAAGCGGCGGAGCCGCTCACCGGGCGCACCAGCAGCAGGCCAATGGTCTCCGCCGGAATGCCCGCCGCCGCCAGCAGGGGGCCCGCCAGCTCCCCCAGCAGCTCCAACGCCCCCGACGCCCGGAGCATATACACCGCCGTCAGCAGGCCGATGAGGGGCGGCATGATCCGCAGGGACACCTTCAGCCCCTTCTCCGCCCCGTCGGTGAGGGCCCCCCACAGATCCACCCGCTTGACCAGCCCCCACAGGGCCACCGCCAGCATCAGGAAGGGCACCAGCATGGTGAACAGCAAATCCATGGCCTACCTCCACACCCGGGCGAACAGCCTGGCCGCCGTGATCCCCACGGTGACGGACACGGCGGAGGCCAGCCACACCGCGGGGAGGATGTCGAAGGGGTTCCCGCTCCCCGCCGCCGCCCGGAGGGAGGCCACGGTGGTGGGTATGAGCTGGAGGGACGCGGTGTTCATCACCACCAGCATACAAAGGCCGTCCGACGCCACGCCGGGGCTGCGCTCCGACATGAGGCGGGACGCCTCCAGCCCCAGGGGGGTGGCGGCGTTGCCCAGCCCCAGCAGGTTGGCGGACAGGTTCGCGCTCACCGCGTCCATCACCTGTTTGTCCCGGGCGAAGTCCGGGTACAGCCGGCGGAGGGCGGGCCGCAGCAGCCGGGACAGTCCCCGGGCCAGCCCAGACCGCTCCATCACCTCCATCACCCCCATCCACAGGCACAGCACCCCCATCATGGACAGACACAGCTCCACCCCGGCGGCGGCACCGTCCAAGGCCCCCTTTGCCACCGCCGGACCGTTCCCCAGGGCCAGCCCGCACAGCACCGCCGCCCCCACCATCAGCGTCCAGATCCACGACATCGCCATCCCGGCACCCCCTTGTCCCCCTATCTATACGGGGCCTCCCTGGTGGATATGCCCAAATTCCGCTCCCAAATTTGTCAATCATCCACTAAGTTCGGGACACTTTGACAGCCTTCCCAAAAAAAACTTAAATTCTCCATAATTTTGATTGACAACGGTATACAATGTGTTATAATGAGGGTGCCGGGAAACTATATCAGCGAAAGCGCAAGGAGGATTCACTTATGAAAGCAACCGGAATTGTTCGTAAGGTCGATGAACTGGGACGTATCGTTCTGCCCATCGAGCTCCGCCGGACCTTGGACATTGCGGAGCGCGACCCCCTTGAGATCTATGTTGACGGCTCCTCGATCATCCTCAACAAGTATCAGCCCGCCTGCATTTTCTGCGGGGATTCCAGGGACATCGTCTCCTACAAGGGGAAAAACATCTGCAATGTGTGTCTGAGCGACCTCAATGGCAAGTAATCCATGGATGGAACGGCAGAAAGAGCCTTCGGTTTGGCCGGAAGGCTCTTTTTTGTATTTTTTTCCAATTTTCCTATTAAATTCCATTATACATCTTGAAATAGGCATTTTCTTCCTCGGTTGGAGAACTTTTTCAAGATTTTGCCCCCATCCCCCCAAAAAGCCACAAGTTTTTGGGGGGATGAACTTTTTCGACAAATTTCGCGCCCGCCACAGGCACCATAATTTACCATCTATTGTATACTATTTGTTATCATTCGTCCCCGTTTATCTCCCTCAGCGCGCGGTTATACAGTCCCCGCTTCTTCACGCCGAACTCCGCCGCCGCCTGGGCCGCCGCCGCCTTCAGGGCCATCCCGCCCCGGCGCAGCTCCTCCACCCGGGCCATGGCCCCGTCCTCGTCCCCCTCCTCCGCCTTGGGGGGACGGCCCGCCGCCACCAGCACGAACTCCCCCCGGGGCTCCTGCGACTCAAAGCGGGCCGCGGCCCCGGCGATGGTGGTGCGCAGCACCTCCTCGTGGAGCTTGGTCAGCTCCCGGCAGACGGTCAGGGGCCGGTCCGGCCCCAACGCCGCCCCCAGATCCTCCAGGGTGGCCCGCAGCTTGTGGGGGGCCTCGTAGAAGATCATGGTGCGCTCCTCCGCCGCCAGCCCCTCCAGCCGGGCGCGGCGGTTCTTTTTGTTCAGGGGGAGGAAACCCTCGAAGGTGAACCGCCCGGTGGGCAGGCCGGACACGGACAACGCCACCGTCAGTGCGCAGGGCCCGGGCAGGGAGATCACCTCCACCCCCGCCGCCGCGCACAGGGCCACCAGCTCCTCGCCAGGGTCGGAGACGGCGGGGGTGCCCGCGTCCGTCACCAGGGCGCAGCTCTCCCCCGCCTCAATCCGGCGGAGGATGGCGGGCCCCGCGGCGTCGCAGTTGTGGCGGTGGTAGGCCGTCATGGGCTTTTTCAGCCCCAGGTGGTTCAGCAGCTTCACCGTCACCCGGGTGTCCTCGGCGGCCAGGAAGTCCGCCGCCTCCAGCGTCTCCGCCGCCCGGCGGCTGATGTCCCCCAGGTTGCCGATGGGGGTAGGTACTAAATAGAGTTTCCCGGCCATGGCTGGCCCTCCTTTTTACTGCGGCGCGTTCGACGTCCCCTCCGGGGGCGCGAAGGTTCCCTCCCGTCTGTCTGGGAGGATGGTGAAGGTCACCGTTTTCTCACAGTGGTGGGGCTGGCTCTCGTCCTCGCACCACAGCACCGCGCCGAAGGCGTTGGTGCGCTCGTAGCCCACCGCCTCCACCCGCTGGCTCACGTGGACGCCCAGGAAGTCCTGGTCGAAATCCTCCCAGCGGTTCAGCAGGGCCAGGGCGTCCCGCTGGGCGGGCAGGATGTTGAGCAGGTTCAGATCCCCCGCCGCGCGGCACAGGGACAGCAGGGTCAGGCACTCCCTGGAAACGCCCCCCACCGCCTTGTCCTGGCTGGTCATGCGCAGGGTCACCGCCGACACGCCGGGGCCGCTGTGCACATCGAGCTTGGGCTGGCTGTACCGCGTGGTGTCCCCGAAGATGTTGATGGTGGCCGATCCGGGCACCTGCTCCGGCTCCACCCACCGGCCCTGGTCGTCCAGCTCCTCGCCGCCGTACTCCGCCACCCGCAGCAGGTGGTTGTAGTTCCGGGCAAACTCCGGCACATCGATCACCCCCTTGCAGGGGGGCAGACAGCTCCACAGCAGGGCCAGCGACAGCAGCGCGAACAGGGCCAGCCGCGCCCCCGTGAAGATCCACCCGGCAAACCGCCGCTCCTCCTTGGAGTAGCGCAGCTCGTGCTCGCTGTTCCAGCTCCCCCTCCAGCCCCCCAGGGCGTCCTGGCGGCACTTCCAGAACCGCCACAGGCTGTAGACGGGGATGTTCCAGCCGTAGCCCTCCCAGGCCAGGAGCTTGCTCCGGTCAAAGGCCCAGTCCAGGGGCAGCTTGTTCCCGTCCTTGTCCCGGAGCTTCAGGCCGAACACCCATTTCCCCGGCGTCCAGCCCCAGAAGTGGAGCCACAGCGGCTCCACCGCCAGAGTGAGGAACAGCAGCACCACGCTGAAGAAGACGCCGGTCAGCAGGTTGGCGGTCTGGAACCGGAGGAAGCCGGGGTCCCGGAACACCAGCAGGTACAGCAGGTTGATCCCGGTATCGTACAGTGCCACATCCAGCGTCCGGGCAAAGAAGCGCATCCAGGGGTGATAGCACGCCTGGGGTATGTTCCTCTCCGCCTCCTCCTTCGGGGTGGGGGGCGGAGGGCTGGGCAGCACGGGCCGGGACGGGGGTGCCCCCTCCAGCTGCGCCAGGTAGGGCTTTGGCTCCAGGGCGGCGTACTCCACCCCGGACCGCCCCAGCTCCCGGCACACCGCCGCCGCCCGCTCGATGAGGAGCTTATCCCCCTCCAGCTTTGTCTCCTGGACGAACAGGGCCTGATCCAGGGTGAGCGTCCCGGCCTGCACCCTCCGGATGGTGTCGATGTCCAGCTGGAGCTGCCGCAGCAGCTTGATCTTCTCCAGCGTCCGGGCGTCCTCCTCCGAGTAGTCCCGGTAGCCGTTTTCCAGCCGCTTGGGGGCCAGCAGGCCCTCCCCTTCGTAAAAACGGATGTTGGCCCGGGCCATGCCCGTCCTTTGTTCCAGTTCCTTGATGGTCATAGAACCACCTCCCAAGGCCATCCTAACCTGTCAAGCCCCTTCACAGTCAAGAGGTTTTTTGAAAAAAGGGGACTTTTTTGCCGTACCCGCCGGAAATCATTCGTAGGGGAGGGGCTTGCCCCTCCCGTGGGAGAGAGAGCACACCGGAACGGCGGGAGGGGCAAGCCCCTCCCCTACAGCCTGTCCTTGCGCATGGTGAGGGAGATCCGCTTCTTCTTCTCGTCCACTTCCTTCACCCACACCGTCACCACGTCCCCCACGCTCAAGACCTCCGAGGGGTGCTTGATGAACCGATTGCAGATCTGGCTGATGTGGACCAGCCCGTCCTGGTGGACGCCGATGTCCACAAAGGCCCCGAAGTCAATGACGTTGCGGACGGTGCCCTTCAGCTCCATCCCCGGCTTCAGATCCTTCACGTCCAGCACGTCGGTGCGCAGGACGGGGGCGGGCAGCTCGTCCCGGGGGTCCCGCCCCGGCTTCATCAGCTCCGCCGCCACGTCCCGGAGGGTGGGCACCCCCACGCCGCACTCCAACGCCGCCTTTTCCTCGCCGTAGGCCGCCAGCTCGCCCTTGAGATCCCCCAGCTTTCCGGCCCGCACGTCCGCCATGCCGTGGCCGCACAGGGCCAGCAGCTTCTCCGCCGCCCCGTAGCTCTCCGGGTGGACGGCGGTGTTGTCCAGGGGGGACTTGCTCTCCGGCACCCGCAGGAAGCCCGCGCACTGCTCAAAGGCCTTGGGCCCCAGCTTGGGCACCTTCAAAATCTGCTTCCGGGTGGTGAAGGGGCCGTTGTCCTCCCGGTACTTGACGATGTTCTTCGCCGTGGTGCCGTTCAGCCCCGCCACCCGGGTGAGCAGGGGCGCGGAGGCGGTGTTCACGTCCACCCCCACGGCGTTCACGCAGTCCTCCACCACCCCGTCCAGGGCCTCGCCCAGCCTCGCCTGGGGCATATCGTGCTGGTACTGGCCCACGCCGATGGACTTGGGGTCGATCTTCACCAGCTCCGCCAGGGGGTCCTGCAAGCGGCGGGCGATGGACACCGCCGAGCGCAGGTTCACGTCGAACTCGGGGAACTCCTCCGCCGCCAGCTTGGAGGCGGAGTACACCGACGCCCCCGCCTCGTTCACCATGGCGTAGCTCACCCCGCCCCCCGCCTTGCGGATCAGCTCCACCGCCATCTGCTCGGTCTCCCGGCTGGCGGTGCCGTTGCCGATGGCGATGTGGGCCACCTTATGCTTTTTGATGAGGACGGCCAGCCTGTCGATGGCCTCGTTCTTCCCCCGCTCCCCGTGGGTGGGGTAGACCACCGTGGTGTCCAGCACCTTCCCCGTGGGGTCCACCACCGCCACCTTGCAGCCCATGCGGTAGCCGGGGTCCAGCCCCATGGTGACGAAGCCCTTCACCGGAGGCTGCATCAGCAGGGGCTTCAGGTTCAGGGCGAACTGCCCGATGGCCCCCTCGCTGGCCCGGTCCGTCAGCTCCCCCCGCAGCTCCCGCTCCAGGGAGGGGGCGATGAGCCGGTCGTAGGCGTCCTCGGCGGCGGCGCGGACGAACTCCATAGCCGCCCGCCCGGGCACCGCCCTCCGCCGCAGGGCCACCAGGGCGGTCTCCCGGTCCATCTCCACGTCCACCTTGAGGATCTCCTCCCGCTCCCCCCGGTTCATGGCCAGAATCTGATGCCCCTGGGTTTTGGATACCGGGCTTGAAAACTCGTAGTACAGGCGGTAGACGGAATCCTCCGGCTCCTTGGCCGCCGCCCTGGACACGATGGACGCCCGCCGCCAGTACAGCTCCCGCAGCAGCTTGCGCACGTCGGCGTCGTCGGAGATCCACTCCGCCACAATGTCGGACGCGCCCTGGAGGGCGTCCTGGACCGTCTCCACCCCCTTCCCGGGGTCGATGTAATCCGCCGCCGCCCCCTCCAGATCCACGGCGGGGCCGATGGCGAAGGCCAGCTCCGCCAGGGGCTCCAGCCCCTTCTCCCTCGCCATGGTGGCCCGGGTGCGGCGTTTCTGCTTGTAGGGGCGGTACAGGTCCTCCACCTCCGCCAGGGTGGCGGCGGCGTCGATGGCGGCGGACAGCTCGTCCGTCAGCTTCCCCTGGTTCTCGATGGACTGCTTCACCTCGTCCCGGCGGGCCTGCAAATTGCGCAGGTACTGCAAGCGGTCCGCCAGCTGCCGGATGAGCTGGTCGTCCATGGCCCCGTGGAGCTCCTTGCGGTAGCGGGCGATGAAGGGGACGGTGTTCCCCTCGTCCAGCAGGGTGACGATGTTCTCCACGTGCTGGACGGGGCGGTCCAGCTCCCGGGAGAGAAGTTCGATGATGTGATCCATAGCGCGCTCCTTTGTTTTTTGGGATGTGGGAACAGTATACCACAGATTTCCTCCCGGCGCAAAGAAAAACAGGAGGGGGACAGCCCCCTCCCGCTTTTGCCGTTGTCAGTACAGCCCCAGCGCGTAAATCATGATCCCATAGACCACGCTGGCCGAGATGCCGTATGCCAGCACCGGCCCCGCCTCCTCCTCGCGGGCTCCATATCCCTCGCCCCGCCCTTTCGGGCGGGGCTCACTCATTCCGCCGCTCGTCGTCTCCCATCCTCCGCTGGAGGGCGCGGCGGATGGGGCCCCACTGTGGCGGGCTCCATATCCCTCGCCCCGCCCTTTCGGGCGGGGCTCACTCATTCCGCCGCTCGTCGTCTCCCATCCTCCGCTGGAGGGCGCGGCGGTTGGGGCCCCACCGCGGCGGGGCCGTCAGTACAGCCCCAGCGCGTAAATCATGATCCCATAGACCACACTGGCCGAGATGCCGTATGCCAGCACCGGCCCCGCCACGGTGAACAGCTTGGCCCCGGTGCCCGTCACCAGTCCCTCGCTCTTGAACTCCAGCGCGGGGGACACCATGGCGTTGGAAAATCCGGTGATGGGCACCAGGGTGCCCGCCCCGGCGTGCTTGGCGATGTTGTCGAACACCCCCAGCCCCGTCAGCAGGGAGGCCAGGAAGATCAGGGTGACGGACACCCACGTCCCCGCCGCCTCCTTGTCCGCCCCCAGGGACTGGTAGAGGGTCATCAGCCCCTGGCCCCCGGCGCAGATGCCGCCCCCCACGCAGAAGGCCCACAGCAGATCCCGCCACAGGGGGGAGGGATCCGCCCGGCTGCTCACATAATGGTTATATTCCTGGTTATTCATGTCCATCGGTGCTTCACCTCGGCCCCAGTATGCCCCAAACGCTGGAAAACATACGCGGGCGCGGGGCTGTGTACGTTTGAATTATCAGTAGTTCTCCGCGTGAACCTCGAAATACGCCTGGGGATGGCTGCAGGTGGGGCAGACCTCGGGGGCCTTCTCCCCCACCACGATGTGCCCGCAGTTGCGGCACTCCCACACCTTCACCTCGCTCTTGGCGAACACCTCCGCCAGCTCCACGTTCTTCAGCAGGGCGCGGTACCGCTCCTCATGGTGCTTCTCGATGGCGGCCACCAGGCGGAACCTGGAGGCCAGCTCGGGGAAGCCCTCCGCCTCGGCGGTCCTGGCGAAGCCCTCGTACATATCCGTCCACTCGTAGTTCTCCCCCGCCGCGGCGGCGGCCAGGTTCTCGGCGGTGGAGCCGATGCCGTCCAGCTCCTTGAACCACAGCTTGGCGTGCTCCTTCTCGTTGTCCGCCGTCTTGAGGAACAGGGCCGCGATCTGCTCGAAGCCCTCCTTCTTGGCCTTGGACGCGAAGTAGGTGTACTTGTTCCGGGCCTCGGACTCCCCGGCGAAGGCCGCCATCAGATTTTTCTCGGTCTGGGTGCCTGCGTATTTAGACATGAAAATCCCCTCCTGCATAAAATTTCCGGCCTATGAACCGGAAGCCCAGTATAGCAAATCCTGCCAGATAACGCAAGCCCGGACTTGCCCCCTCCCCCGGGCTATGGTGATTTTCCACAAAGCCAGGCATGATTTTTTTGTGATTCCTCTAAACTTGCGTGAATTGGAAAAGATTCTCTTGCCAAACGGGGAGAAAACGGGTATGATAGGGCACAAGGAGCTGGAAACGTTCCCGGTAACCTTACCGGAAACCTTTCCACCCTCCGGTACTAATCTTTTAGGAGGAAATGAAGATGACAAAGAAGCTCTTTGCGCTGGTATTGGCTCTCAGCATGGTCATGACCATGCTGCTTGCTGGCTGCACCAGCAAGCCCAACGCCGAAAACACCAACCCGCCCGAAGAAACCAAGTCCGGCACCGAGGAGACCAAGAAGCCCGAGGATAACCCCCCCGCCGGGGAGGGCCGCGTCTACTGGCTGAACTTCAAGCCTGAGCTGGACGGCACCGCCCAGGAGCTGGCCCGCACCTACACCGAGAAGACCGGCGTGCCCGTCCAGGTGGTCACCGCCGCCGCCGGCACCTACAGCCAGACCCTCATCGCCGAGATGGACAAGACCGAGGCCCCCACCCTGTTCGTCATCGGCAACACCGCCGGCGTGAAGGACTGGAAGGACTACGCCCTGGATCTGAAGGGCACCGCCATCGAGGCCGAGCTGAACACCGACGCCTACAACCTCTATGACGAGACCGGCAAGCTGGTTTCCATCGGCTACTGCTACGAATGCTACGGCATCATCGTCAACCCCGACCTGGTGGAGCAGGCCGGCCACAAGGTGGAGGACATCAAGAACTTCGAAACCCTCAAGACCGTGGTGGAGGACATCCACGCCCGGGCCGCCGAGCTGGGCTTCGACGCCTTCACCTCCTGCGACATGGACGGCAACTCCTCCTGGCGTTTCACCGGCCATATGGCCAACCTGGAGTACTTCTATGAGCAGAAGGACGATCCCTGGACCGAGTGCCCCGCCACCCTCACCGGCGCGTACATGGAGAACTTCAAGAACCTGTACGACCTGTGCATCAACAACAGCCTGACCTCTCCCAAGGAGCTGGCCACCGGCGGCCACGACGCCGCCCAGGAGTTCATGGACGGCAAGGCCGCCTTCACCGTCCAGGGTTCCTGGGAGTACGCCAAGTACTCCGAGAAGGTGCCCAACACCGTAATGATCCCCTACTACTGCGGCGTGGAGGGCGAGGAGAAGGCCGGCCTGAACTGCGGCACCGAGAACTGCTGGGCCATCAACTCCAAGGTGTCCGAGGCCGACCAGAAGGCCACCATGGACTTCATGGTGTGGCTGGTGTCCGACCCCGACGCCTCCGCCAAGATGGTGGCTGAGCTGGGCATCCTGCCCTATAAGAACGCCCCCGAGTCCACCAACGGCTTCCTGAAGAACGCCGCCGACTACACCGCCGCCGGCAACTACGTGATGCCCTGGGTCACCAACTACCAGCCCAACGTGGACGCCTACCGCGCCACCCTGGTGGCGGCCCTGAACCAGTACAACGCCGACCAGTCCGACGCCAACTGGGCCACCGTCAAGACCGCCTTCGTAGAGGGCTGGGCCCAGCAGTACCAGGCCGTCAACGGCTGATTCCCCGCACGCAGCCAATTCGACCCTTTGAAGCCGGGGCGGGCCCGTCGCCCGCCCCGGCTTTCCGTCCCCGTCCGTGTGCAGGGGCGGACATGATCCGCCCGCGCGGTCCCTCCCCCGCCTCCGGCGGGCGCACCATGTGCGCCCCTGCAAACCATAAAGAGGAGCTGATATCTTGAAAAAAGCGAAGCACACCAACAACAACTCCCTCCGGCGCGCCACCCGGATGTGGAGCCCGCTGTTCCTTGGCCCCGTGGTGATCGCCTTTGCCATCGGCTTTGTCTGGCCCTTCCTCCAAGGCATCTGGCTGTCCCTGTGCCAGTTCAAAACCATCTCCGACGCCAAGTTCATCGGCTTCGGCAACTACGCGCGGGCCTTCCAGGATCCCTCCTTCCGCCACGCCTTCTGGTACACCGCCCTGTTCGCCGTGGTGTCGCTGGTGCTCATCAACGTGCTGGCCTTCACCGTGGCCTACGTCCTCACCCAGGGCATCAAGGGCAGCAACCTGTTCCGCACCGTGTTCTTTATGCCCAACCTCATCGGCGGCATTGTGCTGGGCTATATCTGGTCCATGATCTTCGACGGCATCCTCAGCCGCTGGTCCACCTCCATTCTGATGAACAGCAAATTCGGCTTCTGGGGGCTGATCATCCTCATGTGCTGGCAGCAGATCGGCTATATGATGATCATCTATATCGCCGGGCTCCAGAACGTCCCCGGCGAGATGCTGGAGGCCGCCCGCATCGACGGGGCCACCCGCTGGCAGACCCTGTTCAAAGTCACCATCCCCAACGTGATGCCCTCCATCACCATCTGTATGTTCCTGTCCCTCACCAACGGCTTCAAGCTGTTTGACCAGAACCTGGCCCTCACCGCCGGGCAGCCCTTCACCATCATGCCCGACGGCTCCACCGTCAAGCAGACGGAGATGCTGGCCCTGAACATCTTCAACACCTTCAACACCCCCAGTGCCACGTCCCAGGGCACCGCCCAGGCCAAGGCGGTTATCTTCTTCGTGCTGGTGGCGGGGCTGGGCCTGGCCCAGCTGGGCTATACCCGTAAAAGGGAGGTACAGCAGTGATGAACAAAAAAGCCATGTCCCCCGAACGCCGCCGGAAGGCCATCCTGTCCGTGACCCTGGCCGTGATCTGCGTCATCTACGTGCTGCCCGTGCTGGCGGTGGCCATCAACTCCTTCAAGCTGAACACCTTTGTCAAGACCGACACATTCGCCCTGCCCACCGGCGAGATGTGGGCCGGGTTTGACAACTTCATCAAGGGCATGACCTTCGGCAACTACCCCTTCGCCGACAGCGTGAAGTACAGCGTGATCATCACCGTGCTGTCCACCGCCCTGATCCTGCTGTGCACCTCCATGGCGGCATGGTACATCGCCCGGGTGAACTCCTTCTTCTGCAAGGTGCTCTACTTCCTGTGCGTCTTCTCCATGGTGGTGCCCTTCCAGATGGTGATGTACACCCTGTCCAAGACCGCCGACAGGCTGAAGCTCAACACCCCCTGGACCATCCCCATCGTCTACCTGGGCTTCGGCGCGGGCCTCGCCATCTTCATGTTCGTGGGCTTCGTCAAGTCCATCCCCCTGGAGATCGAGGAGGCCGCCGCCATCGACGGCTGCGGGCCGCTGCGCACCTATTTCTCCGTGGTGCTTCCCATGCTGAAGCCCACCATGATCTCCGTGGGCATCCTGGAGATCATGTGGGTGTGGAACGACTACCTGCTCCCCTCCCTGGTGCTGAATATCACCAAATACCGCACCATCACCATCCACATCCAGTACCTGAAGGGAAGCTACGGCACCGTGGACCTGGGGGCCACCATGGCCCTGATCCTGCTGTCCATCATCCCGGTGATCGTGTTCTACCTCACCTGCCAGAAGCACATCATCAAGGGCGTGGCCGCGGGCGCGGTGAAGGGTTAATTCCCGCAAGCCTTCCCCCCACAGGGGGCGGATGAGGGGCGGTGGGTAGAGATACCCCGTCCAAGGCATGGGATCACCATGCGCACCCCCTTGCCGCACCCTTATCCGTCACGGCTTCCCCCTTCCAGGGGGAAGGCCAGTACCCGAACAGGAGGGATACCGATGACCATCAAGGATATCGCGAAGCTGTCGGGCGTGGGTGTGGCCACCGTGTCCCGGGTGCTGAACCACCACCCCGACGTGTCCGAGGACACCCGGCGGAAGGTGCTGGCGGTGGTGGAGGAGCAGGGCTTCCAGCCCAACACCAACGCCAAGCACCTCAAGCAGCAGACCAGCGCGTCGGTGGCGGTGATCGTCAAGGGCACCATGAATATGCTGTTCGCCGACCTGGTGGAGCGGTGCCAGCAGCTTTTGCAGGACGCGGGCCGGGACGCGGCGGTGTACTACCTGGACGAGGACGCCAACGAGGTGGCCTACGCCCTCCAGCTCTGCCGGGAGCGCAAGCCCCTGGGCATCCTGTTCCTGGGCGGCGATCTGGAGTTCTTCCAGGCGGAGTTCGGGGGCATCTCCGTGCCCTGCGTCCTGCTGACCAACTCCGCCCGGGAGCTGGACTTCCCCAACCTGTCCTCCCTCACCACCGACGATGAGGAGGCCGCCCGGCAGGTGGTCCGCTTCCTGGCGGACCGGGGCCACCGGCACATCGGCCTGCTGGGCGGAAACTGGTCGTGCACCCAGATCAGCTACCGCCGGGTCCGGGGCTGCCAGAAGGCCCTGGACGAGCTGGGCCTGCCCTTCGACCCCCGCTGCTGCGAGCCCTGCCGCTACTCCCTGCCCGACGCCTACGACACCACCAAGCGTCTGCTGGCCCGGTGCCCGGAGCTCACCGCCCTGTTCTGCATCAGCGACGTGATGGCCATGGGGGCCATCCGGGCCATCCGGGACCTGGGCCGGAAGGTGCCGGAGGACGTGTCCGTGGTGGGGTACGACGGCATCCCCCTGTCCCAGTTCTCCGTCCCCCGGCTGGCCACCGTCCGGCAGGATACCCAGCGTCTGGCCGAGCAGGGGGTAGAGCTGCTGCTCCAGGGGCTTCAGCGGCCCTGCCGCCCCGTCCACGGCGTGGTCCCCTTCCAGCTCATACCCGGGGGGAGCGTAGCCCCGCCCCGGCCCCAGCCCTAACCTGACAAAACCCGAGCCGCCGGACCTGTTCCACGGTCCGGCGGCTTTGACGAAAGGTGGAACCTTCTGATGCGATCCGCCGGCATTTTAATGCCCATCTCCTCCCTGCCCTCCCCCTGCGGCATCGGCTCCCTGGGGCAGGCCGCCCGGGACTTTGTGGACTTCCTGGCCGCCGCCGGGCAGTCCTACTGGCAGATCCTGCCCATCTGCCCCACCAGCTACGGGGACTCCCCCTACCAGTCCTTCTCCTCCTTTGCCGGAAACCCCTATTTCATCGACCTGGACACCCTGGCGGACTGGGGCTTTCTGGAGCCGTCCGATTACCGGGACATTGACTGGGGAAGCGACCCTTCCAAAGTGGACTACGGGCTGATGTACCGGGAGCGGTTCGCCGTCCTGCGCAAGGCCTGTGCCCGGATGGGCCGGGGGGACCTGTTCGAGCTGCGGGGCGTCCTCCCCAACGCCCGCTGGCTGGACGACTACGCCCTGTTCATGGCCCTCAAGGACAAATTCGGCGGGGCGTCCTGGTTCCAGTGGCCGGAGGAGCTGCGGCGGCGTGACCCCGCCGCCCTGCGTGCCGCCAAACAGGAGCTGCGGGAGGACATCCGGTTCTGGACCACAGTCCAGCTCCTCTTTTTCAACCAGTGGTGGAATCTGAAGGAGTACGCCAACGGGAAGGGTGTGTCCATCATCGGCGACCTGCCCATCTACGTGGCGGGGGACAGCGCGGACGTGTGGGCCAACCGGACCCAGTTCCAGCTGGACGAAAACCTCCTCCCCACCGAGGTGGCCGGCTGTCCCCCCGACGGCTTCGCCGCCGACGGCCAGCTCTGGGGCAACCCCCTCTTTGACTGGGAACGGATGCGGGAGGACGGCTACCAGTGGTGGCTGGAGCGCGTGGCCTTCCAGCTGGAGATCTATGACGTGCTGCGCATCGACCACTTCCGGGGCTTCGAGTCCTATTACGCCATCCCCTACGGGGAGGCTACCGCCAAAAACGGCCGCTGGCGTCCCGGCCCCGGCCTGGACTTCTTCCGGGCCGTCCACGAAAAGCTGGGGCGGCAGAACATCATCGCCGAGGACCTGGGCTTCCTCACCGACCCGGTGCGGGAGCTGCTGCGGGAGACGGGCTACCCCGGCATGAAGGTGCTGGAGCTGGCCTTTGACAGCCGGGACCCCGCCCCCGGCTACCTGCCCCACTGCTACCCCGCCAACTGCGTGGCCTACCCCGGCACCCACGACAACGACACCATCCTGGGCTGGCTGGCCCACGCCGACCCCAAAGACGCCGCCTTCGCCAAGGCGTACCTGCGCCTGAACCGGCGGGAGGGCTACCACTGGGGCATGATCCGCGCCGCCTGGGCCTCCCCGGCGGATCTGGCGGTGATCCAGGCCCAGGATCTGCTGGGCCTGGGCAGCGAGGCCCGGATGAACACCCCCTCCACCCTGGGGGGGAACTGGCAGTGGCGGGCCCTGCCCGGGGCCTTCCCTCCCCGCCTGGCCCGCCGCCTGCGCCGGGAGATGGAGGTATACCAGCGCGCCCCCCGGCCCTGACCCGCGCAAAACGGCCCCGCCCTCCAATGAGAGCGGGGCCGTTCCATTATCCCATATGCTTGCCGAGGAACCCCTCCACCGTGGCCCAGTACGTCTCCGGAGCCACGCCGGACGCCTCCCCGTGGGCCGCGCCGGGGACGGACAGCTTCTCCTTGTCCGGGCTGGCGCACGCATCATACACCACGTCCAGCATCCAATAGGGCACGAAGTCGTCCTCCTCCCCGTGGATGAACAGGATGGGCAGGCTGGTCTTTGCCACCTGATCCGCCGCCGACGCCTCCTTGAAGCCGTACCCCGCCCGGATCTGGGTCACCAGGGAGGCCGCGTCCAGCACCGGGAAGGCGGGCAGGCCAAACATCTCCTTCAGCTGCCCCGCGAACTCGTCCCACACGGAGGAGTAGCCGCAGTCCTCAATGACGCACTTCACCGCGGGGGACAGATCCTCCTCCCCGGCGGTCATCATCACCGTGGCCCCGCCCATGGACACGCCGAACAGCACCACCTCCGCCTGGGGGTCCTGCTCCACGATGGCGTCCACCCAGTCCACAATGTCCCGCCGCTCCGGCCAGCCCATTCCGGCGTACCGCCCCCCGCTGCGCTCATGTGAGCGGGCGGCGGGGGCCAGCACGCTGTACCCCATCTCGTAAAACTTCGCGGCGAACTTGCCCCCGTACTGGGGGATGGAGCCATAGCCGTGGCAGACCACGGCGTATTGGTGGCTGCCCTCCCGGGGAAGATAGAGGGCGTGAAGCTCCAGCCCGTCGTGGCTGGTGAGCCAGCGGTCCTCACTGTGCCCGGCAAACCAGGCGTACTCCCCCTCCAGCTCCAGGTTGTCCAGGTCATGGGCACTGAGCATACCGCCCCCCTGGGGGTCCAGGGCGAAGCGGAACAGGTAGTTCCCGGCGAAGGCCAGCCCTCCCGCCGCCAGCACCAGCAGGACCGCCAGGGCGATGAGGGCAATTTTCAGCCCCCGGCGTTTTTTCCCGACCTTCTCCATGGCTTACACCGCCCCGGCCATGGCCTTTGCCAGCTCCCCCATCTGCGCCCGGTTTTCCTCCGTGGCGGCGGAGCGAATGGTGATTTTCGGCTCCAGGATGGTCAGGCCCTTCATGGCCTCCAGCTCGCCCAGCATGGTTCTCAGGGCGGTGGGGCCCCAGGAGCCGTTCTCCATCAGGCCCACGGCCCGGTCCCGGAAGCCCTTGTGCTTCAGCCGGGCCAGGAACTGGGCCATGGGCGGGAACACCCCCCCGTCGTAGCTGGACGCCGCCAGCACCAGCCCGCTGTACCGGAAGGCCCCGGCCACCGCCTCCGCCCAGTCCCGGCGGGTGAGGTCCATGGCCTCCACCGCCAGCCCCTGGGCCTTCAGCAGCTCCGCCAGCTCCAGGGCGGCCCGGGCGGTGTTCCCGTGGATGGAGGCGTAGGCCACCAGCACGCCCTTCTCCTCCGGGACATAGCGGCTCCAGAGATCGTACTTCTCCAGGGCCAGGGTCAGCCCCTCCCCGGACAGCACCGGGCCGTGGAGGGGGCACACCCGCTTGATGTCCAACGCCGCCGCCTTTTTCAGCAGGGCCTGCACCTGTACGCCGTACTTGCCCACAATGTTCAGGTAGTACCGTCGCCCCTCGTCCACCCAGGGGGAGTCCGGGTCGGCGTCCCCGAAGCGGCCGAAGCCGTCGGCGGAGAACAGGGTGCCGCTGGCCTTCTCAAAGGACAGCATCACCTCCGGCCAGTGCACCATGGGGGCCATGGTGAACGCCAGGGTGTGCTCCCCCAGGGACAGCTCCTCCCCCTCCTTCACCACCAGGGCCCGATCCCCGTAGTCCAGCCCGGTGAAGGCCGCCAGCATGGGGAAGGTCTTGGCGTTGCCCACCAGCTTCATGTCCGGGTACTTGTCCGCCAGGACGCGGACGCCGCCCGCGTGATCCGGCTCCATGTGGTGGATCACCAGGTAATCTGGGGCGCGGCCCTCCAGGATCTCCTCCAGGTTGGCCAGCCACTCCTCCAGCTTCCGGGAGTCCACCGTGTCCAGCACCGCCGCCTTCTCGTCCAGGATCACCCAGGAGTTGTAGCTGACGCCGTTGGGCACGGCGTACTGGCTTTCAAACAGATCCAAATCCCCGTCGAAGCAGCCCGCCGGGCGGATTGCCGGGTCAAATGTGGTATTCATTACAGGTCACTGCCTTCCTTAAAATATGGTGTAGGTTGATCTCCCCCGATCTTACTATGGACGGCCCCTCCCGTCAAGCGGCAATTTGCCCAGATCCCGGCGGTTTTCCCTTGACTTTCCCAAGCGGCTCTGCTATGATGTGATTATCAATATGATGTTTGGGGTTTTTTTGTATGAGCTTTAAAATCATTGTTGACAGCTGCTGTGACCTCAGCCCCGAGGTGCTGTCCACCGGGGTGTACCAGAGCATCCCCCTCACCATCCACGTGGGGGACAGCGAGTTCCGGGACGATGAAACCCTCCGCACCGAGGTGCTGGTGGACGCCATGGCCATGTGCCAGGAGGCGTCCCACACCGCCTGCCCCGCCCCGGCGGAGTATCTGGCGGCCTACGAGGCGGCGGAGGGGGACGTGTACGTGGTCACCCTGTCCGCCCTGCTGTCCGGCTCCCACAACAGCGCGTGGCAGGCCGCCCAGATCTTCCGGGAGGAGCACCCGGACCGGAACATCCACGTGTTCAACTCCTGCTCCGCCTCCGCCGGGGAGACCCACATCGCCCTGGCCCTGTCCAAGCTGGCCTCCTCCGGAATGCCCTTCGGGGAGGTGGTGGCAGAGATGGACCGCCGCATCGCCCAGATGAACACCCTGTTCGTGCTGGAGAACCTGGACGTGCTGCGCAAGGCCGGGCGGCTCACCCGGGTGCAGTCCCTGGTCACCGGCGCGCTGCGGGTGAAGCTGGTGATGGGCTCCACCCCCCAGGGGGAGATCATGCGCCACGGACAGGCCCTGTCCATCAAGCAGGCCCTGAACAAGCTGTGCGCCATCATGGCGGCGGACCAGCGGCACCGGGGCCGGCTCCTGTGCATCTCCCACTGCCTGTGCCGGGAGCGGGCGGAGTACCTGCGGGCCCTGGCCTTCAAGACCTGCGACTTCGCCGACGTGCGCATTGAGGAGGCCCGGGGGATCAGCTCCTTCTACGCCAACTCCGGGGGCATTGTGGCGGCGTATTGAGCAAATTGAATCAAGACGGGGCCGCGGAGGACAGTGCCGCGGCCCTTTTCTTTCGCAAGTCTTAAAAAACTTTCCCTTCCCACAGGGGGCACTCTATGTTATAATTGCGATATCATTTGGCAAACTAAGGCGGGCGGGCCGCGCCCGTCCACAACAGAAAGCTGGGATGAATTTGATGCAGTATGACGCGCTGGTGGTGGGCGCGGGCTACGCCGGGGCCATCACCGCCCGCCGCCTGGCGGAGGATGGCGGTAAAAAGGTGCTGGTGCTGGAGCGCCGCCCCCACGTGGCCGGCAACGCCTACGACTGCCCCGACGCAGCCGGGGTGCTGATCCACCAGTACGGCCCCCATATCTTCCACACCAACGACAGGCGGGTGTTCGACTACCTGTCCCGGTTCACCAAATGGCGGCGTTACCAGCACCGGGTGATCGCCAACCTGCCCCGGGATAATCCCGAGGTGGTGCCGGCCCACAAGACCACGGACGGGCGCTTCTTCTTCCCCGTCCCCTTCAACCTGGACTCCATGAAGAACGCCTTCGGCATGGAGGAGGGGAAGCGGCTGGGTCAAAAGCTGCTGGACGCCTACCCCGCCCAGAGCCAGGTTACCATCCTGGAGCTGCGGCAGAACCCCGACCCGGAGATCGCCGCCATCGCGGACTATGTGTATGAGCACGTATTCGTCCACTACACCATGAAGCAGTGGGGGCAGAAGCCGGAGGACATCGACCCCAACACCACCGCCCGGGTGCCGGTGCGCCTGTCCAGGGATGGCCGGTATTTCCAAGACGCCTATCAGGGGATGCCCCTGGAGGGCTATACCCCCATGTTTGAGCGGATGCTGGATCACCCCAACATCACGCTGGAGCTGAACACGGACGCGCTGAAGCGGCTGAAGCTGGAGGACGGCAGGATTCTGCTGGACGGCGAACCCTTCGGCGGCACCGTGATCTACACCGGGCAGGCCGACGAGCTGTTTGGCTTCCGGTTCGGCCCCCTGCCCTACCGCACCCTGGACTTCGGGTTCGAGACCCTGCCGCAGGACGCATTCCAGACCCACGGCACGGTGAACTATACCGTGGATCAGCCCTACACCCGCATCACCGAATTCAAGCACCTCACCGGGCAGGAGAAGCCGGATGCCACCACCATCATGAAGGAGTACTCCAAAGCCTGCACGGGGGCGGACGGCGAGATCCCCTATTACGCCATCATCAACCCGGAAAACAACGCCCTGTACGCCAAATACCAGGCGGAGGCGGACAAATTCCCCGGCCTGCGCCTGCTGGGCCGTCTGGCGGAGTACAAATACTATAACATGGACGCCATCGCCGCAAGGGCATTGACCCTCACAGACGGTATGCTTTGAAAACCCAGCCGAAGCCCAGCGAAGCGGGTTCGGCTGGGAGAGGAGGCGCAGCGGAACGGGCGGATATCCGGCGCAGCCGGATGGAGCTGAGTGGAGCTCGTGCCGACGAGGACGCCATCGCCGCGAAGGCCCTGGCCCTCACCGGCGAGCTGCTCTCCCGGGTGTAGGGCCGCGCATTGCGCGCCCCCGCGTCCCCCCTGCACCGCGGGACGGGCGGACAATGTCCGCCCCTACAAATGCTCCCCTATCACATATACAAGACTGGAGCGAGATAGAAATGGACAAACTGATCACCTTCGCCGTCCCCTGCTACAATTCGGCGGACTATATGGATCACTGCATTGAAACCCTGCTGTCCGCCGGGGAGGACGCGGAGATCATCCTGGTGGACGACGGCTCCGCCAGGGACGACACCCCCGCCAAATGCGACGAATGGGCGGCGAAGCACCCGGACATCATCCGGGCCATCCACCAGGAAAACGGCGGCCACGGCGAGGGCGTCAACCAGGGCATCCGCCACGCCAGGGGCCTCTATTATAAGGTGGTGGACTCGGACGACTGGCTGGACACGGACGCCCTGGCCCAGGTGGTGGCAAAGCTCCGGGAGTTCGCCGCCATGCCCGCCCCGGTGGATCTGCTCATCGCCAACTATGTCTATGAGCACGTGGAGGACAACACCCGGAAGGTGATGGGCTACAAAAACGTGTTCCCCACAGGCCAGATCTTCACCTGGGACTCCATCCGCCACTTCCGCACCTCCCAGTACCTGCTGATGCACTCGGTGATCTACCGCACCCAGCTGCTGCGGGACTGCGGGCTGGAGCTGCCCAAGCACACCTTCTATGTGGACAACATCTTCGTCTACCAGCCCCTGCCCTTCGTCAAGACCCTGTACTACATGGACCTGGATCTGTACCGCTACTTCATCGGGCGGGCGGACCAGAGCGTGAACGAGTCCGTGATGGCGGGGCGCATCGACCAGCAGGTCCGGGTGACCAAGCAGATGATCGCCGCCCATGACGTGATGGCCATCAAGGCCACCCAGCCCCGGCTGGGCCGCTATATGCTGAACTACCTGTCTATGATGATGTCCATCTCGTCCATTTTCTCGGTGATCGCCAACACCCCCCAGTCCCTGGGCCTGCGCACCGAGCTTTGGGAGTACCTGCGGCAGAAGAACGCCGCCCTCTACCGCCGCTGCCGCTACAAGGCCACCAACGTGGGCACCAACATACCGGGCTACCAGGGGCGGAAGCTGTCGGTGGGGCTGTACCGCCTGGCCCGGAAAATCTACAAATTCAACTGACAAAAGGAGAAATGCAGCCATGTCCGTACAGAACATTACCAACGAGAATTTTGATGAGATCGTCCTGCGCTCCGACAAGCCCGTGCTGGTGGACTTCTGGGCCGAGTGGTGCGGCCCCTGCCGCATGGTGTCCCCCATCGTGGACGAGATCGCCGGGGAGCGGGACGACATCGTAGTGGGCAAGGTGAACGTGGACGAGCAGAACGAACTGGCCGCCCGGTTCGGCGTGATGAGCATTCCCACCCTGCTGGTGTTCAAGGGCGGGGAGATCGTCAGCAAGGCGGTGGGCGCGCGGCCCAAGGCGGAGCTGCTGAAGCTGCTGGGTTAAAGCACGCGAAGCCGCAGCGGGCGGGGGGACGGAGCCGGGACGCTTTCAGCCCCGTGCCGCCCCCCCGTCCATCCCCTTCGGAGGGCAGCCCTCCCCCCCCTGTGGGGGAGGGCTTTTTTGCGCCCTTGCCCCGCCCCCTTCACGAAAGGATTGCTTTTTCCCAAAAAGCTGATATACTGTAATCCGTTAGGGTCTGCGCCGCATAGAATAGGGCGGCAAATCAAACAGACCGCTGTTTTAGTAGGAGGTTATCCATCTTGCCCGACGACCCGTTATTACCGAAGCTGATCATCCTGATCGTCCTGATCCTGATCAACGCCTTCTTCGCCGCCGCCGAGATCGCCGTCATCTCCCTGTCCGAGTCCAAGCTCCGCAAGCAGGCCGAGGAGGGGGACAAAAAAGCGGCCCGGCTCCTGTCCCTCACCCAGACCCCCGACCACTTCCTGTCCGCCATTCAGATCGCCATCACCCTGGCCGGGTTCCTGTCCTCCGCCTTCGCCGCCGACAGCTTCTCCGACCCGCTGGTGAAGTGGCTGGCGGAGGATCTGGGGGTCACCGCCCTCTCCCCCGCCGCGCTGAACAACCTGATGGTGGTGCTCATCACCCTCGCGCTGTCCTATTTCAGCCTGGTTCTGGGCGAGCTGGTGCCCAAGCGCATCGCCATGAAAAAGACGGAGGGGGTGGCCCGGTTCACCCTGGGCGCGGTGTCCGCGGTGGCGGCGGTGTTCCGGCCGGTGATCTGGCTGCTGTCCAAGTCCACCAACGGGGTGCTGCGGCTGCTGGGCATCGACCCCAGGGCGGACAACCAGGACGTGAGCGAGGACGAGATCCGCATGATGGTGGACCTGGGCGAGGAGCGGGGAGCCATCGAGTCCTCCGAGAAGGAGCTTATCGAGAACATCTTCGAGTTCAACAACACCACCGCCGAGGACGTGATGATCCACCGCACCGACATGGTGATGGTGTGGGTGGAGGACACCGGCGAGGACGTGCTCAACGCCATCCTCGCCTCCGGGCGGTCCCGGTTCCCGGTGTACCGGGAGGACGCGGACGACATCGTGGGCATACTCAACACCCGGGACTTCCTGCTCAACGCCCAGGAGGACGCCCCCAAGCCCCTCACGCAGCTGATCCGGCCCGCCTACTTCGTGCCGGAGTCGGTGCGCACCGACGTGCTGTTCCGGGATATGCAGAGCAAAAAGGTACATATGGCCATTGTGGTGGACGAGTACGGCGGCACCTCCGGCCTTGTGACCATGGAGGATCTGCTGGAGGAGATCGTGGGCAATATCTACGACGAGTTCGACACTCCGGAGGAAAAGGAGATCGAGCAGGTGGAGCCGGGCCTGTGGCGGGTGTCCGGCGGCTGCCCCCTGGAGCAGGTGGCGGAGGCCCTGGGGGTGGAGTTCCCCGAGGAGGAGGAGTCAGACACCCTGGGCGGGCTGGTGTTCGCCCAGCTGTCCGTTATCCCGGAGGACGGGGCCCAGATCGAGGTGGACGCCCACGGCCTGCGCATCCAGGTGCTGGGCTTCGCCGACCGGCGGGTGGAGCGCGCCCTGGTGTCCAAGCTGGACCCGGCCCCGGAGGAGAGCCAGGAAGCATAAGAGCTTGTATTCACAGGGCCCGGAGTGTTCTCCGGGCCCGCCGCGAAAGGTTGTGTCACCCCCTTGAACATTTTCGATATCATGGGCCCCGTCATGGTGGGCCCGTCCTCGTCCCACACCGCCGGGGCCGTCCGCATGGGCTATGTGGGCCGGAAGCTGCTGGGCTTCCAGCCCGCCCGGGCCAACATCGCCCTCCACGGCTCCTTCGCCGCCACCGGCGCGGGCCACGGCACCGATAAGGCCATCGTGGCCGGACTGCTGGCCATGAAGCCCGACGATCCCGGCATACCCCGCAGCCTCCAGCTGGCCCGGGAGGCCCGGATGGACGTGCGCATCCAGACCGTGGACCTGCGGGACGCCCACCCCAACACCGCTGTCATGACCCTCATTGGAGAGCGGGGCCGCACGGTGGTGGTGAACGCCTCCTCCCTGGGGGGCGGGCGGATCCGGGTGAACTCCATCGACGGCATGGCCGCCGCTTTCTCCGGCGACCTGCCCACCCTGGTGGTCCGCAACCAGGACAAGCCCGGGATCGTCTCGGAGGTAGCCTCCTGCCTGGCCTACCACGACGTGAACATCGCCGCCATGCAGCTCTACCGGGACCACCGGGAGGGCCTGTCCGTCATGGTGCTGGAGTGCGACCAGCCCCTCACCCCGGAGATCATCGGAAATATCCAGCTGCTGGGCGGCGTGGTGCGCTGCATCTATTTAAATCTTTCGGAGGATTGATATGTTCGGTTCAGTGGAAGCGATGCTGTCCGCGTCGGCGGACAAGCCCCTGTGGAGGGCTGTGTTAGAGGACGACTGCCAGGACCGGGACGCGGACCCCGCCGCCAGCCTGGCCCGCATGGGCAGGCTGTGGCAGGCCATGAAGGAGTCGTTGGAGGAGTACGACCCCGCCCGCCGCTCCGCCAGCGGCCTGTCCGGGGGGCAGGGGGCCAGGATGGCCGATTTAGCCGACCCCATCTGCGGATCGTTCGTCCAGGAGGTGGCCTCCGTGGCCCTGAAGCTGGGGGAACACAACGCCTGTATGGGCCGGATCGTGGCCGCCCCCACCGCCGGGGCCTGCGGCGTTCTGCCCGCGGTGCTCATCCCCCTCCAGCGGCGGGAGGGCCTGTCCGACGAGACCATGGTGGAGTGCCTGTACGTGTCCGCCGGATTCGGGCAGGTCATCGCCCAGCGGGCCTCCATCTCCGGGGCGGAGGGGGGCTGTCAGGCGGAGGTGGGCTCCGCCTCCGCCATGGCCGCCGCCGCCCTCATCCACGCCCGGGGCGGCCCCGGGGCGCGGATGGCCGCCGCCTGCGCCATGGCCCTGCAAAACGTGATGGGGCTGGTGTGCGACCCGGTGGCGGGTCTGGTGGAGTGCCCCTGCGTGAAGCGCAACGTGATGGGGGCGGTGAACGCCCTCACCTGCGCGGACATGGCCCTGGCGGGGCTGTCCAGCCCCATCCCCTGCGACGAGGTCATCGACGCCATGGGCGCGGTGGGCCGGAGCCTGCCCTCCGCCCTGCGGGAGACGGGCCAGGGCGGGCTGGCCGCCACCCCGGCGGGACGGCGGATCGCCCAGGGGCGGTAAATGAAAGGATTTGTGCGGGATAACCAGCTGCTTTCTCTCTGCGGCCTGAACTGCGGGCTTTGTTCCATGAAGCTGGGCGGACACTGTTCCGGATGCGGAAATGGGAATCAGTCCTGCAAAATCGCAGGATGCAGCCTGGAGCACGGCGGTGTAAGCTACTGTTTCCAGTGCCCCGAGTATCCCTGTGACCAATATCTGCACATCGACGACTACGATTCGTTCATCACCCATCAGAACCAAAAAGCCAACCTTGAACGGGCAAAGGCCATTGGCATGAACCGCTACAACGAGGAACAGCGGGAAAGAGTCCGAATATTGAAGCTGCTCCTGGCCCACTATAACGACGGGCGGAGAAAAACCTTTTTCTGCTTGGCGGCAAACCTTCTGCCCCTCTCCGCGCTCCAAACGGCTGTCAGCCAGCTCCAGGGCTCAGAGGATTTGGACTTGAAAGAACGGTCCGCTCAAGCGGTATGCCTGCTCCAGAGCTCTGCCAACGCCCACGGCATTCTGCTGAAGCTGCGCAAAAAGCCCCGTTCAGGTTCTTAGAGCCTGTTTAAAATCTATCAAAACGCCATCTTGGCACATCTTTTTCCGCTGGCCGGCGTTGATTTGACTTGAAATACACAAAGTATTCCTGCGCCAAATCGCCTTGTCCAGCGAAAAAATCTGCGCCTGTCTGGCATTCCGCCAGATTTTAAACAGGCTCTTAGACCAGTCAACCCGGCAGGCACAGGCCCGCTGTCATTTGACAGCGGGCCTGTTTTTTGGTATGCTTAACTTCATGTACCCAGGCTCAGAGCTTTTTCAGCTCCTGCATCACCCCGTTGACCATCACCCCCGGCACCCAGCCGTTCAGGAAGTCCCGGAGCTGCTCCAGCGTCACCGTCCGGGCCGCCCCCTTCACCGGGTGCTTGGCCAGCATGGGGATGCGCTTCTGGAACACCGCCCTGCTCTGGGGGTTGTCCCAAAGCTCCCCCAGGGTGATTTTGTTTTCCTTCAGATCCATCTGTACTCACCTCCACAACCATACTATGCGCCGGAGGACGTCCGCTGACACGAAAGGAGCGCGAAATGCCGAAACAAAAGAAACCGTCCCGGGGCCAGGAGTGGCGGCACGTTGAAAACAAAAAGCTGGTCTACACCGTCTACTTCGTCCTGCGGCTGTCGGTGGTGCTGATGCTGGTGGCCCAGTTCTTCAACGGGAACTTTGAGAACGTGCTCCTGTGCGTGCTCACCCTGGTGCTGTTCACCCTGCCCTCCCTGTTCGAGCGGCGGCTCCACATCGACCTGCCCGACACCCTGGAGATCATTATCCTCCTGTTCATCTACGCCGCCGAGATCCTGGGCGAGATCCAGTCCTACTATACCCAGTTCCACGGCTGGGACACCATGCTCCACACCATGAACGGCTTCCTCTGCGCCGCCATCGGCTTCGCCCTGGTGGACATACTCAACCGGGAGGAAAAGATTTCCCTCCACCTGTCCCCCTTCTTCATGGCGGTGACCGCCTTCTGCTTCTCCATGACCATCGGCGTGCTGTGGGAGTTCTTTGAGTTCGGCATGGATCAGTGGCTGCTGTTCGATATGCAGAAGGACACGGTGATCAACACCATTTCCACCGTCAACCTGGACCCCAGCCACGGCACCACCGCCGTGGCAGTCAAGGGCATCCAGGAGGTGATCCTGGTGCTGGAGGACGGCACCCAAATGCCCCTGGGCCTGGGCGGCTACCTGGACGTGGGCATCATCGACACCATGAAGGACCTGTTCGTCAACTTCATCGGCGCGGTGGTGTTCTCCACCATCGGCTACTTCTACGTCAAGAGCCGGGGCAAGGGCGGCTTCGCCACCCGGTTCATCCCCCGGTTCCAGCGCAGGCCTGCCGCCGCGGAGCCTCCCGCCCCCGCCGGGCCGGAAAACGGCGGCGCGCCCCCGGACGATCCCGGCGCATAATCCCGGCGGGACGGGGCATACTCCTTCTTGTATTCGGGAGTCCAACGCCATACAAAGGAGGAAACCAAGATGATGAACCAGACCAACCCCAGCATCAAGTGCACGGTGAACAGCTGCTCCTACCACAAGGATCAGCACTGCACCCTCAACGAGATCCAGGTGGGCCACTGCCAGAACAGCGTGTGCGACTGCAAGGAGACCGAGTGCGCGTCCTTCAAGCTGGGCGACCACGGCACAACCTGCGGCTGTTCCTAAAAGAAGCGCGGAGAAGCGGGCAGCGAGGGAGCTTGGAGCGGAGCGAAGGCAAAAGCCCAGGGCCCGCGCAGCGGGATCGGGTTTTGCCTGAGCCGCAGCGAAAGCGACCGAGCGTCCTGACCGCTTCGCAGCGTGACAAAAGAAGCGCGACCACTGACCAAACGCGGCCGGAAGGCGGGACGGGCGGAAACCCGTCCCGCCTTCTTTACATTTTCCCCCAAAAGCCCGCCGGAAATCCGCCTGTTTTTGACGGAGCGGTGAAATTTCCAGCCCCCCAAGCATTTTACATTGACAAATCCCCGCTGACACGATATCATAGCTTCAATACGCTAAATTATGTATGGGCTTACACCCACCGCGGAGCATGGCTCGTCCTGTGTCGGACGCGGCTGTGCTTTTTTGGATTAAAGGAGGTTCCCGCTATGCGGATGAAAGGGTCCCAGATCGTCATGGAATGCCTGCTGGAGCAGGGGGTGGACACGGTGTTCGGCTACCCCGGCGGCACCATCCTCAACATCTACGACGAGTTCGAGCTTCACGGCTACCACCAGAAGATCCACCACTACCTCACCTCCCACGAGCAGGGCGCGTCCCACGCCGCCGACGGCTACGCCCGGTCCACCGGGAAGGTGGGCGTGTGCTTCGCCACCTCCGGCCCCGGGGCCACCAACCTGGTCACCGGAATCGCCACCGCCTACTACGACTCCTCCCCCGTGGTGTTCATCACCTGCAACGTCAGCGAGAACCTCATCGGCAAGGACTCCTTCCAGGAGGTGGATATCACCGGAATCACCATGCCCATCACCAAATGCAACTTCCTGGTGAAGGACGTGAACGAGCTGGCGGACGTGATCCGGGAGGCCTTCGCCATCGCCCGGTCCGGCCGCCCCGGCCCGGTGCTGGTGGACATCGCCAAGAATATCACCGCCACCGAGGGGGAGTACCAATACCTCCCCCTGGCGGAGCACCCCAACCACGGGCGGCTGGCCACCCTGCTGCGCCGCTCCAACCGGGAGCTGAAAAGCCCGGAGCCCGACCAGGGGGACATCGACAAGCTGCTGGAGTTCATCGCCCAGTCCCAGCGGCCCATGGTGCTGGTGGGGGGCGGCGTGATCCGCTCCAAGGGGGCGGTGCCGGAGTTCCGCACCTTCATGGAGCGGCTGGACGCCCCGGTGGGCTCCACCATCATGGGCGGCGGGGCCTGCCCCGGAAACCACCCCCTGTTCACCGGCATGGTGGGGATGCACGGCTCCCACGCCTCCAACATGGCCACCGCCGAGTGCGACCTGCTCATCGCCGTCGGCTGCCGCTTCTCCGACCGGGTGGCCACCGATCCCGCCTCCTTCGCCGCCAACGCCAAGATCGTACATATTGACATCGACCGGGCGGAGATCGACAAGAACGTGAAAACCTGCCACCACATCGTGGGGGACGCCCGCCGTGTGCTGGAGCTGCTGAACGAGCGGCTGCCCCAGCACGACTACGCCGCCTGGAAGGCCCAGGTATTCGCCCGGAAGGAGCTGCCCCTGAAGAAGGACAACCTCCTCCACGCCCACGAGATTTTGGAGACCATCTCCGACCTGACCAACGGCGACGCCATCATCGCCACCGACGTGGGCCAGCATCAGATGTGGTCCTGCCAGTATTACCACTTCTCCCGCCCGGGCCAGCTGCTCACCAGCGGCGGCTTCGGCACCATGGGCTTCGGCCTGGGGGCCGCCATGGGGGCCACGGTGGGCAATCCCGGCAAGGTGGTGGTCCACTGCACCGGGGACGGCTGCTTCCGCATGAACTGCCACGAGCTGGCCACCGTGGAGCACTACGGCCTGCCCGTCATCACCGTGATCTTCAACAACCGCACCCTGGGCATGGTGCGCCAGTGGCAGAACCTGATCTATGAGAAGCGGTTCTCCCAGACCACCCTGGACCGGGGCCCCGACTTCGTGAAGCTGGCGGAGGCCTACGGCCTCAAGGGCTTCCGGGCCGGAAGCCAGGCGGAGTTTGAGGACGCCTTCCGGCAGGCGTTGGAGACGGGCCGGGGCTGTGTCATCGACTGCGCCATCGACATGGACGCCATGGTCCACCCCATGGTGGGCGGCGGCACCCCCGTCACCGAATTCCTGCTTCACTAAGGGAGGAGACAAGCCATGACAACCATCATCAAGCGTCACACCCTGTCGGTGCTGGTGGAGAACACCGCCGGCGTGCTCAGCCAGGTGTCCCGCCTGTTCTCCCGGAAGGGGTATAACATCGAGTCCCTGGCAGTGGGCACCACCGACGATCCGGCGGTGTCCCGCATCACCATCGAGGTGCTGTGCGGGGAGCAGCAGGTCAGCCAGATCATCAACCAGCTGCGCAAGCAGTTTTCCGTCTACTCCGTGCGGCTGCTGCCCCCGGAGCAGTCCATCCGCCGGGAACTGGTGCTCATCAAGGTGAAGGCGGAGAGCCGGGAGGTGCGCAATGAGGTGATCCAGATTGCCAACATCTTCCGGGCGTCCATCATCGACGTGTCCACCCAGAGCCTGACCCTGGCCATCATCGGCCAGGAGTCCAAGGACGACGCCCTGGAAAAGCTGCTGGCCGAGTTCGGCATCCTGGAGCTGGTGCGCACCGGCATGGTGGCCCTGGAGCGGGGGGAGGCCACCATCCGCAACAATTCCGGCAACAAGGTCCGGGACGAGTTCGATTTGGGGAAGAATATCCTCTGATTGTATCACGGTTATCATTCTTTTCCCCGACGCCGTGATATACTCTTAGCACCATGACCCGCGCAAAACGTTCCTCCCCTCCCGCCCTCCGGGCGGGGAGGAACAAAGAAGCGTTTTCATAACATTTTTTGTGAGGAGTGTTTTTACCATGGCTAAAATGTACTATGAGAAGGACTGCGACCTGAGCTGGCTGAAGGGCAAAAAGATCGCCGTCATCGGCTACGGCTCCCAGGGCCACGCCCACGCCCTCAACCTGAAGGACTCCGGCTGCGACGTGTGCGTGGGCCTGCGGGAGGGCTCCAAGAGCCGGCCCGCCGCCGAAGCCGCCGGGCTGGCGGTGAAAACCGTCCCCAACGCCGCCCAGTGGGCGGATATCGTGATGATCCTCATCAACGACGAGGTGCAGGCCGAGGTCTACCACCGGGACATCGCCCCCTACATGACCGAGGGCAAGGCCCTGGCCTTCGCCCACGGCTTCAACATCCGCTACCAGCAGATCGTCCCCCCCGCCGGGGTGGACGTGTTCATGGCCGCCCCCAAGGGCCCGGGCCACACCGTCCGCTCCACCTACGTGGCGGGCAAGGGCGTGCCCTGCCTGGTGGCGGTGGAGCAGGACGCCACCGGCCATGCCTACCAGACCGCCCTGGCCTACATCGCGGGCATCGGCGGCGCGCGGGCGGGGGTGATGGAGACCACCTTCCACGACGAAACCGAGACCGACCTGTTCGGTGAGCAGACCGTGCTGTGCGGCGGCGTGGTGGACCTGATGCGCTGCGGCTTTGAGGTGCTGGTGGAGGCGGGCTATGAGCCGGAGAACGCCTATTTCGAGTGCATCCACGAGATGAAGCTCATCATCGACCTGATCAACAAGGGCGGCGTGGCGGCCATGAACTTCTCCATCTCCGACACCGCCGAGTTCGGCGAGTACGTCAGCGGCCCCCGGGTTATCCCCCACGAGGAGACCAAGGCCCGTATGCGCGCCGTGCTGTCCGACATCCAGGACGGCACCTTCGCGGGCAAGTGGATCGCGGAGAACAAGAACGGCCGCACCTTCTTCAACTCCAAGCGGCAGCAGCTCAAGAAGCACCAGATGGAGATCGTGGGCGGCGAGCTGCGCAAAAACATGATCTGGGGCGGCGATTCCGATCTCGACACCGCCTCCAACTAATTACGTTCCAGCAAAAACGGCCCGTCCGGCATACCGGACGGGCCGTAATATTGTCAAAAAAGCCGCTTCTGTTCCGACGCCGGGAAAATGTTTAAGAATTGTTAAAATGCGCGGCAGCCTATTGACAGCCCAATATTATTTAACGTATAATATCGTTTGAAAGCAAGGCCGCCCCACGGCGGCACGGAAAGAAGGGATGGCTTTTGGCATTCGCAATGAGTCCCCAGCTGCTGGACGGCTGTGTACTGGCGGTACTGTCCCGGGGGGACGCCTACGGCTACATCCTCACCCAGCAGATGAAGGCGCGGCTGGATATCTCTGAGTCCGCCCTGTACCCGGTGCTCCGGCGTTTGCAGCGGGACGGGCTGCTCTCGGTGTACGACCGCCCCTACCAGGGGCGCAACCGGAGGTATTACGCCATCACCCCCGTGGGCCGCACCCAGCTGGACAACCGGCGGCGGGACTGGGCGGCGTTCCGGGACGGCGTAGAGGAGCTTATGAAGGAGGAGATTCAGGATGGATAAACTGACCTATTTGGCGGAGCTGGCGGAAGGGCTGGCCCGGTGGGTGCCGGAGCGGGAGCGGCAGGACATCCTGCGCTACTACGCGGAATACTTCGACGAGGCCGGCCCCGACAAGGAGGGCCAGGTGGTGGCGGAGCTGGGGGACCCCTGGGCCCTGTCCTGCCGCCTGGCGGTGGAGGGCGGCTACGTCACCCAGCAGGGGGCGGACAGCTGGATCGCCCCGAAACGGAAGCGGCGGCCCCTGCTGGCCGCAGCTGTGGCGGCCTGCGTGATCCTTGTGGCGGTGTCGGTGGCCATGGCTGCGGCCCGGTTCGGCGGCTGGATCGGCGGGCTGGTCCGCGGCAGCGTGACCAATGGGGTCAACGTGGCGCAGGTGGAGGAGGGCATCGGGTTTGTCACCCTCCCGCAGGAGCCGTCAGTGGAGTTTATCGAGGGCAAGGAGTTCATGGGCGGGTTCTGGACCGAGCAGAACAGCAATCTGGATCCGTTCCTGTCCATCGACGCCAACATCAGCCTGGGAAACATCACCGTCACCGAGGGGAGCGACTTCACCCTCTATATCCAGTATCCCGGCAACCTGAGCCATATCCTGGAGTGGGAGGTAAAGGACGGCGTTCTGAAGATCCGGGACTCCGACGCCTTGCCCCACGTGGAGGTCAGCAGCTGGGAGGATTTCTGGGATCTGTTCGGGGGCCGCAGCGAGGCGGCGCGGGTGGACATCACCGTACCCGCCGGGACGCTGCTGGAGACGCTGGAGCTCAAAACGGGCCTGGGCGATGTGTTCCTGTCCGGCCTGGAGGTCAACAAGATAGAGAGCAAGACGGGCCTGGGCGATGTGGAGTGCTTTGAGCTTCAGGCCCGGAAAAAGCTGACGCTGAAAAGCGGCATGGGCGATGTGAACCTGGGCCTGGAGGAGCTGTGGGACGGCGTGGCCATAGAGCTGAAAACTGGCATGGGCAATGTGGAGGCCAGCCTGGACTGCCCGGAGCGGGGCTGCCGCTACGAGGTCAAGACCGGGATGGGGAACATCCTGATCAACGGCCAGTCCCGGGGAACCAAGGCCGTCCGGGACGGAAGCGCGCCCTACAAGCTGGAAATAGACAACGGCATGGGGGACATCAAGCTGTACTTTCAGGAGGGATGACCGGTGATGATCCAGAGGAAAAAATCCGGGCTGCTGTCCCTGCTGCTGGTGCTTGCCCTGCTGGCGGGCTGCGCCCCGGCGGCGGAAACGCCGCCCCCCGGCCCCATCCCCTCCCAGTCCGTGTCCACCCCCGCCCCCACCCCGGAGCCCACCCCCACCCCTGCGCCGGAGCCGGTGGACTTCCATGAATTTTTGGACGGGGTGAACGCCGCCCGGAAAGCCATCGTCGATCAGAAGGGGCACATCGACATCTCCGCCTATACCCCGGACTTCCGCGAGCAGAACAACACCTTCACGGAGGAGGAGATGGAACTGCTCACCACCGAGCGTAAGTTTTTGGAGTCCTTGCCCCTGGAGGATGCGCTGGAGGATGTGGACACCTTCTTCCGGCTCCTTCAGACCACCTATGGGGCCTATTACTACTTCGGCGGGGACGAGGTTTTCCTCCCCATCCGGGACGCGGTGAAGGAGGAGCTGACCGCCATCAGCATCCCCAGTACCAAGAATCAGAACGAAACCCAGTACCTGAGCGAGGCACCGGGGCGAATTCTGTACAAGCACCTCTCCCCGGTGCTGTTGGACGGCCATTTCATGATTGGACAATACGCCCCCCGGAACACCTTCGCCAAGTATATGTACTATGTGCCCAACCTCTACCGGGACAGCGTGGAGGGCGCGGAAAATCCCGGCTACCTCAAGCCCACCATCGGCCCGGACGGGCGGATCTGCTACTGGTATGCCGCCCTCAGCCATGACGGGAGCGATCTGCCCGACACCCTGGACGGGATCTCCCTCAAGTGGAGGTGGCAGAAGGCCCTGCGGGCAAGCAGCGACAATGCCGCCCCCGCCTTTTCCGAATCGGAGTGGGAGGGGATTCCCGTCCTCACCTCCCGGCGTATGAATGCTGGATGGGAGAACGCCGACGCAAACGAGCAGGCCCTCCAGCGTCTGGCCGACTGCGGCGGGGAGTATGCGGACAGCCCCTTACTTATTTTTGATGTGCGTGGGAATCCCGGCGGCAATGACCTGTATATCATGAAGTGGTTCGAGGGCTGGGCTGGGACAAAAGCGGCACCTCGGAGAGCATTCTCTCTTCGGTATAGCCAGCTATCTTGCAGTAAGTTTCTCAACGGCTATCCTGCCGAATACATGGGTACCTTCAGCCATTACATCAGCCCTGGGGAGTGGGCGGAGCATTCCGGCCCCGTCTTTGTCCTTCAGGACAAAGGGACGGCCTCCTCGGGAGAGACGGCGGTGGAGTTTTTCCGTACGGCGGCGGACACCCTGTTTGTGGGCGGGCCCACCCTGGGCTGCGCCCTCACACCCAACAATGTGAACCTGTACCTCCCGCACTCGGGGCTGCAATGCTACTTTGGCACCGGCCTCACCTTCTGCGAGACCGATGAAAACCTGGACGGCGTGGGCTACCTCCCCGACCTGTGGGTGGAGCCCACCCGGGCCATGGAGCTCACCCAAAAGCTCATCGAATTTTATGGACTGAACCAGCCCCAATAAACAGCAGGCCCCCCGGAGCTTCCGGGGGGCCTGTTTTAGAACCTGTATTCACAGCCGAGGATGCCATCGGGGCGAGGAATTTTTCCGTCAGACAAGGCGCGTTTTCGCGGGAATACTTTGTGTATTTCAAGAAAACGCAACGCGGTATGACGGAAAAAGGCCCGTCCAGACGGCGTTTGAGGCTGTGAATACAGGTTCTCAGTTTTTCAGGCTGTGGAGCGGCGCGGGAATCCGCCCGCCCCGGGCCACGAACTCCTCCGCGCTCCCGGTGTGGCAGGGCATCACCGGGGCGGAGCCTAACAGCCCGCCGAACTCCACCACGTCCCCCACCTGCTTCCCCGGCGCGGGGATGAGGCGGACGGCGGTGGTTTTCTGGTTCACCATGCCGATGGCGGCCTCGTCCGCGATGATGGCGGACAGGGCGGCGGCGGAGGTGTCCCCGGGGACGGCGATCATGTCCAGCCCCACGGAACACACGCAGGTCATGGCCTCCAGCTTGTCCAGGGTGAGGGCGCCGGACTGGGCGGCGGCGATCATGCCCTCGTCCTCGCTCACCGGGATGAAGGCCCCGGACAGCCCCCCCACCGAGGAGGACGCCATCACCCCGCCCTTCTTCACCGCGTCGTTCAGCAGGGCCAGGGCGGCGGTGGTGCCGTGCCCGCCGCACCGCTCCAGCCCCATCTCCTCCAGAATCCGGGCCACGCTGTCCCCCACGGCGGGGGTGGGGGCCAGGGACAGGTCCACGATCCCGAAGGGCACGCCCAGGCGCGCGCTGGCCTCCCGGGCCACCAGCTGGCCCATGCGGGTCACCTGGAAGGCGGTCTTTTTGATCAGCTCCGCCACCACGTCGAAGGGCTGGCCCTTCACGGACTGGAGGGCGTGGTACACCACGCCGGGGCCGGACACCCCCACGTTGATCACCCGCTCCGCCTCCCCCACGCCGTGGAAGGCCCCGGCCATGAAGGGGTTGTCCTCCACCGCGTTGCAGAACACCACCAGCTTGGCGCAGCCGAAGCCGCCCCGGTCGGCGGTGCGCTCCGCCGCGGCCTTGATGGTCTCCCCCATGAGGCGCACCGCGTCCATATTGATGCCCGCCTTGGTGGAGCCCACGTTGACGGAGGAGCACACCACGTCGGTGACGGCCAGGGCCTCCGGGATGGCGGCGATGAGCTTTTTGTCCGCCTCGGTCATGCCCTTGTGGACCAGGGCGGAGAAGCCGCCGATGAAGTTGACGCCCACGGCCTTGGCGGCCCGGTCCATGGCGGCGGCGAAGGGCACGTAGTCGCTGGTGCGGGACGCCCCCGCCGCCAGGGCCATGGGGGTGACGGAGATCCGCTTGTTGACGATGGGTATGCCGAACTCGGCCTCGATGTCCTCCCCGGTTTTCACCAGCTTGTCCGCCGAGGTGGTGATTTTGTCGTAGATCTTCCGGCAGGCGGCGGCGGGGTCGGGGTCGCAGCAGTCCAGCAGGTTCACGCCCATGGTGATGGTGCGCACGTCCAGGTGCTGGTGGTCGATCATCTGGATGGTCTGTAAAATGTCGTTGGTGTTGATCATAGGAGGGCCTCCTGTGTGTAGGGGCGCACATGGTGCGCCCGCATATGGTTGGGGTATCCGGCGGGCGCGCGGTGCGCGCCCCTACAGGGTCTTAAATGCGGTGCATGGCGTCGAAGATATCCTCCCGCTGGATGCGGATATCCAGGTTCCGCTCCTGCCCGGCCTGGGCCAGATCCTCCCGCAGGCGGGCGAAGGGCACCGTGGCCTGGGAGGCGTCCACCAGCATGATCATGGTGAAGTACTCCTGAAGGACGGTCTGGCTGATGTCCAGCACGTTGATGTTCTTCTCGCTGAGCAGGGCGCACACGGCGGCGATGATGCCCACCTGATCCCTGCCGATGACGGTGACGATTGCTTTCATAGTAACCTCTCCTTTTTCTTATAAACCCACACTGCGCTGTACACGTCGGCGCAGGGGATAGACTGCCGTAGCTTGTGCCGCGCGGTCAGCTCGCGGGACAGGATGCCCTGCTCCCCGCACCAGGCCACCGCCTCCCAGCCGATTCGCTCGGTGAGTCCGATGGCCATCCAATCCTGGGCCGCCATAAACACCACGAACATCCAGGTAAACGGAGTGGTCAGGCAGGGCAGGGCCAACCCGAAAATGGCCAGATGGGCCGGAATCTGGGCCAGCTTCACCAGCAAATTGATCCGCACCAGCCCCGCCCGATCCGCGTCCCGCAGGAAAATCCGCACTCCCGCCAACCCCACCAGCCAGAAGGCTGCCGGAACCAGCAGCAGCAGGCAGAAGCCTAAATTGGAGATAGGCGTCCCGAATGCCCCGGCATACAGGCAAATCCACACCAGTGGCACGCTATAGGGCATGAAGCCCACCAAAAACAGCGGGATCGCTTTCTTCACACGCCGCACCCCTATTGCAGCTCATCCAGCGTCAGGCTGAACGCCGGGAGGAACCGCTCCATAAACCAATCCAGCTCCTCCATATCCATGGCCTTCAACGCCGCCAGCGTCTGCTCCGCCGCCTTTTTGAACTCGGCGTTCCCCGCCTTCCCCTCCTCCACGCACTTGATGTAGGCCGACAGCTTGTCCGCCGCCTTCACGTACCGGGCCGCGTCGGGGTCGCTCTCCCGCACCAGCGGCTCGTAGGCCGGGGCCAGCTCCGGGGGCAGCATGGACAGCAGCTTGTCCTGGGCCGCCGCCTCCACCTGCTTGTAGGCGTTTTTGAGGGACGGATTATAATACTTGATGGGGGTGGGCATATCCCCGGTGATGATCTCCGGCGCGTCGTGGAACAGGGCGGCGGCGGCGATGGCCTCCGGGTTCAGGTCCTTGTGGAACACGTCCCGGCCGATGACCGCCAGGGCGTGGGAGAGCACCGCCGCCTCGTAGGAGTGCTCCTGGACGTTTTCCGTCCGGGTGTTGCGCATCAGGGCCCACCGGGCGATGTACCGCATCCGGAAGATGTAGGCGAAAAAGCTGTGGCTCACGGGGCGGCCCTCCTCTCCTCATTGTATTTTTTCTTTTGTAGATTTCCAATAGTATAGGCTCCAATCCACCCCGCCGCCGACACCAGCCCCAGGGCGAGGCCGGGGATCAGGCCGGGGGCGGTGTAGCGCAGCTCCACCTGGCAGGCCCCCTCCGGCAGCTCCACCGTCAAGAAGGCGTCCAGCCAGCGGCCCGTCTCCACCCGCTTCCCGTCCACCCAGGCCGTCCAGCCGTCCTCGGCGGGGATGGTGGTGCACAGCGTCCGGGGGCCGGACGCCGGGACGGACAGCCGCACCCTGCCGCCCCGCTCCACCGCCGTGACCTCCACGGTGTCCAGCCGCTCCACGGCGGTGTGGAGGGCGTCCAGATCCAGACACCACGCCGTCCCCGCCCAGGCCCCGCCGTGGCGGACGGTGACCGTCCACTCCTCCCCGGGGGCGGGCGCGCCCAGGTAGTGGACGGACGCCGCCTCGCTGGAGCCCAGCCAAAGCAGGTGCTCCCCGTTCACCAGAAGCTCCCGCAGGCCCCCGGCGGACAGGTCCAGGTAGAGGGGCTGTCCATTCCCCGTCAGGCGGAGGGTGGTTTCGCCGGGGGCCGTCTCCACCTCCGCCGCCAGCGGCGCGAAGAGTGCCGTGTCCTCCCCCAGCAGGGCGGCGTACAGCCCGTCCTGCCGCTGGAAGGGGGTTTCCCCCGCCAGGGGCCGTCCCCCGTCCCCAGCCAGGAACGCCAGGGGCAGCACGTCCGGGTTCCTCCAAAGGGTCAGCTCCCCCGCCTGGGCCAGCGGCTCATATCCGGTTGGCATACCGGCCCCGCTGATCACGTACTTTACGCCGAACAGCGCGTCGGTGGCCGGGGTGGAGCCGTAGTAGGCGCACCACATCCAGGTCTGGGCGTGGCCCAGCTGCCGGGTGATCCGGTTCACATCGTAGTTGTAGAGGCTGCTGTAGTGGGTGATCCCCGGGTAGCCGAAGGACAGGGGGCTGTTGTGGCCCCGGTCCTCCGCCGCCCCCAGGCGGAAGAACCGCCCGTCCCCGTCGGCGTAAGCCGCCTTCACCAGGGCGGCGTTATCTGCGTAGTAGGCCCGGTAGGCGGCATAGGAGTCACAGCCAAACTGCCCCATCAGCCCCGACAGAATCCCCAGGGTATTGAATCCAAGCTCCATTACCGTCAGGCATACCAACGCCCCGGCGGCGGCGCGGGTGAGCCCCTCCCCCTTCCGCCGCCGCAGGCCCTTCAGAAGCTGGCCCAGGGCGGGGGCGGCCAGATAGAGCAGGGTGAAGGACACCACAAAGGAGTACCGGAAGGGGAACCAGTTGGGCCGCTGGAACAGGTGCCACGCCTTGTCCAGGGGGGACAGCAGCAGGGACGCGGCCAGTACCGCCAGCAGGCCGCCGTTTGCCAGCTTCTCCCGCCGGGAGAACCGGGGGAGGAGAAAGTATGCCGCCGCCAGCACCAGGGCGGCGGAGCCGCAGAACAGATAGACGGCGGATCCGCTGGCGATGGAGCGGTACTGCCCCGGGCGGAGCTGGGACAGGATGTCCAGCGGCGTGCAGGCCAGCAGGCCGGGATAGTCCACATTGCCGCCGCTGAATTTGCCGTTGAACATGGACAGGAAGGTGGGCAGCCACAGCCACGCCGTCAGCCCCAGGGCGCAGGCCGCCCCGCCGAAAAACCGGGCGGCGATCCGGCCCAGCTCCCTCCCCTTGGGCCGCAGGACGTACAGCCGGGCGCACAGGTACAGGGCGCAGAATATGCCGATCATGTAGGAGATGTACCAGGTGGACACAAAGCACAGGGCCAGGGCCACAACGAATGGCCCCGCCCCCCGGCCCGCCAGAATCCGCTCCAGGGCCAGCAGGATCAGGGGGAGCCAGATCACCCCGTCCAGCCACATGATGCAGATGGCGTACACGGCGTTGTAGGACATGAGGGCGTAGCACACCGAGGCGAACACCGCCGCCCCGTCCCCCAGGGGATACCGCCGCCGGATGAAAAGGCAGAAGGCCAGCCCCGCCAGGGCGATCTTCAGCACCGCCAGGAACAGCAGGCCCACCGGCATGGCCTCGTTGGGCACCAGCAGCGTCAGCAGCGACAGGGGGCTGGACACGTAGTAGGAAAACACCCCAACGTAGGCCGTGCCCAGGGCCTTGCTCCAGGAGAAAAAGAGATCCCCGTTTTTCAGGGCGCAGAAAAACTCCACGTACTGGGTGGACATATCGGAGATGAGGATGGTGTTGTCCCCGAAGGGGGCCATGCCCAGGGCGGCGGACACCGCCAGCATCACCAGCCCCGGAAGGAGGAAGGACAGGGCCGGGGCCGCCCAGCGTTCAGTCCGCTCCTTCATGGCCGTCCCCTCCCCCGCTGTCCCGCAGGAGGTAGACGGGCCGCCCCTTCACCTCCAGGTAGGTCTTGGCCAGGTACTGGCCCACGATTCCGATGCAAAAAAGCTGGATGCCCGCCAGAAAGAGGATGATGCACACCAGCGAGGGCCAGCCGAAGGCACTGCCGCCCCAGATCAGCTGCCGCGCGATGACAAAGAGGATGGCGAAAAACGCCACCGCGCAGAACACCAGCCCCAGCACCGATGCCATCGCCAGCGGCACGGTGGAGAAGGCGGTGATGCCGTCCAGGGCGTACACCAGCAGCTTGAAGAAGGACCACTTGCTCTCCCCGGCGGCCCGCTCCACGTTCTCCGTCTCCACCCATTTGGTGCGGAAGCCCACCCAGGAGAAGATCCCCTTGGAAAAGCGGTTATACTCCGTCACCCGGAGCACCGCGTCCGCCATCTGCCGGGTCATGAGGCGGTAATCCCGCGCCCCGTCCACAATCTCGGTCCTGCTCATTTTGTTGATGAGCCGGTAAAACTGCCGGGCGAACCAGGACCGGATGGGCGGCTCCCCCTTCCGGTCCACCCGGCGGACGGCGGCGCAGTCGAACCCCCCGCCCCGGACAATCCGGAGCAGCTCCGGCAGGAGGGCGGGCGGGTCCTGGAGGTCGGCGTCCATCACCGCCACGTAGTCCCCCCGGGCGTGCTCCAGCCCGGCGAACAGGGCCGCCTCCTTGCCGAAGTTCCGGGACAGGGCCAGCCAGCGCACCCGCCCATCCCGCGCCGCCAGCTCCTTCAGGGCGGCCAGGGTGCCGTCCCGGGAGCCGTCGTCCACGAAGATAAACTCCACCGCCGCCTCCAGTCCGGCGCACACGGCGGCGGTCTCGGCGTAAAACCGGGCCAGTCCGGCCTCCTCGTTCCAGCAGGGGACCACGATGCTGAGCAGTTCCATGGGATGGCCTCCTTTCCCGGTGTCGCAGTCGTAATTGAAATATTTTACCACGGCCTGTCCCGGCTGTCAAATGGGGGAACTTTTTTCCAGGCAGCTTGCGCCCCGCCGGGGAATATGGTATCATCGGCGGGACAGCCTGTCACAGAAAGGAGCCCGCCCCATGATCGACCCGCAAGACAAAGACACCCGTCCCACCCTGGAGGAGCTGGCTGAGTACGTGGGGAATCCCCTGTTCCCCCGCTTCTGCCGGGAGATCAAGGACACGTACCAGTGCCGGGAGACCATCGAATACAGCCGCTGCGGCCTGGAGCCGGGCTGGAACGTCAAATTCAAGAAGTCGGGGAAGGCCCTGTGCACCCTGTACCTGCGGGAGGGCTTTTTCACCGCCATGGTGGTGGTGGGCCGGAAGGAGCAGGAGGCGGTGGAGGCCGCCCTGCCCCAGGCCACCGGCCGCCTGCGGGCCGTCTACCAGCAGACCCGGGCCTGCAACGGGCAGCGGTGGCTGATGCTCGACCTGGAGGACCAGGACGGCCTGTACCAGGATGTGCTCCGCCTGATCCAGATCCGGACGGGCCGCTGACGCCCCCGCCGGAAAGGGGCGGCAAAGGGCCGGAGCCAAAAGGCTCCGGCCCTGAGACTGTCGAAAAAGCCGCTTCTGTTTCGATGGCGGGAAGGAAGATAGTGTGAAAGAACCCCAGGAGGGGTGTCTTTCACGTTCAATCAACGACTTTTTTGAACGTTCTTTGTTCCAAAAAGTCGCGCTCAGCGGGGCGAAAAGACTTTTTCGGCACGCTGAGGCCGGAGCCTTTGGCTCCGGCCTTTTCTGCGTTTGTTACGCGGGAGAGAAGGCGTCCTTCCCCAGGCCGCACACAGGGCACACCCAGTCGTCGGGAATATCGGCAAAGGCGGTGCCGGGGGCGATGCCGCCGTCGGGATCGCCCACCGCGGGATCGTACTCCCAGCCGCAGACACAGACGTATTTTTCCATGGATAAAATCTCCTTTTCTTTAGGATACACAGATTATACCCGCCGCCGTCCTCCTTGTCAACCGCTTCGACCAAACCCGACCTGCTTTTCCAGCATCTGCGGGCCGCGCCGCGCATAGAACCGGCCGGAATTTCACATCCTTTGCTCATACGGGCGGATTCGGCCCGAGTATATATGGAAAGAGGTTACGCCATGAAACGATTGACTGCCCTTGCGCTGGCCCTGCTGTGTCTCGCGCCCGCCCGGGCTTACGCCGCCCCGGCGGAGGTCACGGCCCCCTCCGCCATTTTGATGGAAAAGACCACCGGAAAGGTTCTGTGCGAGCAGAACGCCGACGCCCAGTACGAGCCCGCCTCCGTCACCAAGGTGATGACGCTGCTGCTGGTGATGGAGGCCATCGACGGCGGGCGGATGGGCTGGGACGATCTGGTCACCGCCTCCCCCCACGCCATCTCCATGGGCGGCTCCCAGATCTGGCTGAAGGAAAACGAGCAGATGTCCGTCCGGGACATGGTGAAGGCGGTGACGGTGGTGTCCGCCAACGACTGCGCTGTGGCCCTGGCGGAGCACGTGGCGGGCAGCGAGGCCGCCTTTGTGGACCGGATGAACGAAAAGGCCCGGGAGCTGGGCATGGAGCGCACCAACTTCGTCAACTGCACCGGACTGCCCGCCCAGGGCCACCTCACCTGCGCCTACGACATCGCCCTGATGAGCCGGGAGCTGGTGCTCCACCACCCCTCCATCCGGGAGTTCACCACCATCTGGATGGACACGCTCCGGGACGGGGCCTTCCAGCTGTCCAACACCAACCGGCTGATCTTCTACTACGAGGGGGCCACCGGGCTGAAAACCGGGTTCACCGACACCGCGCTGTACTGCCTGTCCGCCACGGCGGAGCGGGATGGCATGGAGCTCATTGCCGTGGTGATGCACGCCCCCAGCTCCAACGACCGCTTTGACAGCGCGAAGGCCCTGCTGAACTACGGCTTCGCCAACTACGCCATCACCCCGGTGTACCCGGAGCAGGCGGTGCCCCCGGTGCCCGTGCTGCTGGGGACCAGGGACACCGTCCAGCCCGTGACGGCCCGGGAGTGCTCCATCCTGCTGGAGAAGGGCAAGGCGGGGACGGTGACCACCCAGATGGAGCTGGCGGACAGCGTGGAGGCCCCGGTGGAGGCGGGCCAGAAGCTGGGGGAGCTGAAGGTGCTGGTGGACGGGGAGCAGGTGGACGCCATCGACCTGGTGGCGGCGGACGAGGTGCCCCGGCTGGGCTTCGGGGGGATCCTGAAGCGGTTCCTCAACACCCTGTTTTTGCAGGAGGCGTAAGCCTTCCCCCCACAGGGGCAAGGCTGAAACGGCCCGCCCGGATCGCCCGGGCGGGCCGTCTGTTATTCCGCGTCCTTGACCAGGGCCTCCCCAGCCAGGTAAATATCCCCGGCCCCCACCGTCAGGAGCAAATCCCCCGGCCGGGCAATCTCCCGCAGCTTCTCCGTCACGTCCGCCAGGGTGGGGCAGTAGACGCTGCCCGGGATCTTTGCCGCCAGATCCGCCGACGAGATGCCGATGTCGTTATCCTCCCGGGCGGCGAAGATCTCCGCCAGGAGGGTCACGTCGGGCCGCTTCAGCACCTCCACGAAGTCGTCAAACAGCTCGTGGGTGCGGGTATAGGTGTGGGGCTGGAAGGCGCACACCACCCGCTGGTGGCCCAGGGCCGCCGCCGTGTCGAACAGGGTGGCCAGCTCCCCGGGATGGTGGGCGTAGTCGTCGCACAGCTCCGCGCCGTGGAACGTCCCCTTGTACTCAAACCGCCGCCCGGGCAGGCGGAAGTCCCGCATCCCGTCCTCCACCGCCTTGCCGGGGATGTCCAGGGCGATGGCCGCCGCCGCCGCGGCGATGGCGTTTTTCACGTTATGGGTCCCCGGCACCGACAGATCCAGGTGGGCGTACTTCTCCCCCTGATAGATCACGTCGAAGGAGCCGAAGCCGTGATCCATGGTGAGGTTCGCCCCGTGGACGTCCCCCGCCTCCACCCCGAAGGTGAGCACGGGCCGGGTCTCCCCCTCCAGCACCCGCATGGTGTTTTCGTCCTCGCAGTTGGCCACGATGAGGCCGTTTTCCGGCACCCGGTCGGCAAATTTGCGGAAGGAACGCTCCACATCCTCCAGATCCTTGAAGAAATCCAGGTGGTCGGCCTCCACATTCAAAATCACCGCCACCGTGGGGTAGAAGGACAAGAAGGAATTGCAGTATTCGCAGGACTCCAAAATGATGGTGTCCCCATGCCCCACCCGGTGGCAGGCCTCCAGCAGGGGCAGGGTGCCGCCGATCATCACCGTGGGGTCCGCCTGGGCCGCCATAAAGATGTGGGTGCACATGGAGGTGGTGGTGGTTTTCCCGTGGGTGCCGGAGATGCACAGGGCGTTCTTGTACCCCCGCATGATGGCTCCCCAGGCCTGGGCCCGCTCAAAGACGGGGATGCCCCCCTTTAGGGCGGCGGCGATCTCGGGGTTGCCGTCGTGGACGGCGGCGGTGCGCACCACGCAGTCCGCCCCCTGGACGCTCTCGGGCAGGTGCCCGATGACCACCTCGATCCCCAGCTTCCGCAGGTGGAGCACCGTCGCGCTCTCCCTCTGGTCGGAGCCGGTGACCGCCACCCCCGCCCCGTGGAGCACCTCCGCCAGGGACGCCATGGACACACCGCCTATGCCCACCAGATGGGCCCGCTTCCCCGGGCGCAGATAGTCCCGGATATTCCTCGTTTCCATACTCATTTCCTCGTCCTTCCAAAGCCCCCGCCCCCGGCGGGACGGCTGAAAAAGCTCCATTTTCAACGTAATTTTACCAAATAGCAACTCATTATACAATGGGCCGCGGAAAATTGCAACCTGTAAATCATTATAAGCGGGCGGGGCGGAATTTAGACGGGGCGGACGGGCCGTTTCCCCAAAAAATCCGGCTCCGGCGGCAGTGCCGCCGGAGCCGGAACCGGATCAGGTGGGTTCCCTGGGATCGGGGTCGGCCCAGAGGGTGGAAAAATAGTCGTAATACGGCATGAGGAAGGCGAAGCCCTCCGTCAGGCGGTCCGCCAGGGCCGGGGTGTAGATCACCTCGGCCAGCCCCTCCTCGTGGCCGATGGACAGGGACTTCTTATTGTACCACAGGGACAGCCTCTCCTCCCCGCAGGGCTTGGGCCGCTTGTAGTCCGGCCCCTGAAGGACAAACTCGTCCTGCCTCGCCAGGGCGTTGTGCAGCTTCAGCAGAGGCCTGGGATTGCTGTCGATGCGGACCCGGTGCTTCTCCATGGTGAGGGCGGGGGCGTCCCAGAAGCCCATGCCATAGCTCCAGCCCTCCGGGGCCAGCTCGAACCAGAACACCGGGTGCCCGCCGGACTCGTTCCCGAACCGGAACAGGGACAGCCACAGGTGATCCTTATACGGCCCCCGGCCGAACAGCCGCCGGGCGTCCCGGTAGATCCGGGACACCTTCAAATTCAGCCCGCACTTGGGGAACCGCTCCAGCAGGGCGGCCTGCACCTGACTGCCCAGCTCCTTCATGGGGGCCAGGAAGCAGGCCTGGTACTCCGCCTTGTGCGCCTCGAACCAGGGCCGCTCGTTGTTGAAGCGGATGCCCCACATGAAGTCCACCGTCTGCTGGGAAAAGCCCTCGAACATGGCTCACGCCTCCCAGCCGCCCTCGGGCGGCTGCTCGGTGGGCGTGGGCTCCGCCGGGGGATCGGTGACGATGGGAGGCTCGGTGACCACGGGCGGCTCCGTCACCACAGGCGGCTCCGTGACCACCGGAGGCTCCGTCACCACGGGCGGCTCGGTGACGGGGGGATCGGTGACGGCGGGCGGCTCGGTGGCGGGGGGTTCGGTGACGGGCGGGGTGGTCTCCGGGCCCACGGCGGGACCCCAGGGGCCCTCGTCCGCCGGGTTGTAGAGGATCACCTTGTCCCGCTTATTGTACTTGCTGTGGTTCTCAAAGGTGCGGGAGATGAGATTGCCGTTGGCATCATACACGCAGCGGTACACGTCCACCACATACCCGGTATAGGGCGTGGTTTTCACCTTGGTGGTGCCCCGGGGGATGGTCTCGTCCGGCTCGTACACGGTGGTCCAGGCGGTGGAGCCAAGGGTGTACCGCTCCGTCTTCACGGAGATATTGTCCGGGTTGCTGCCGTAGAACTGCACCGTCAGCTTGCCCCAGGCCCCGCCCTCGCAGTAGGCCACGATCTTGATGGGGAAGCCGGTGTTGTTGCGGAACTTGAAGTCCAGGCTGGGGTAGTAGATGGTGGCGTCCAGCCCGTTGGGGATATACCCGGTGGAGAAGGCGTGGCACGCCCGCTTGACGATCTCCAGGTTGGCGTACACCGCGCAGTAGTACAGGCTGGAGGACACCTGGCACACGCCGCCGCCGTCCATGGGCACCGTCTCGCCGTCCTTGTATCCGGTGCTGGGCTTGTAGCCGTTGCGGGTGCTGGGGTCGCCGATGGCCCCGATATAGGAGAACACCTGCCCGGGCTGGATCACCGTGCCGTTGCAGAAGGAGGCCGCCCGGGCCACGTTGAAGGAGCGGTTGGCCACCCCGTCCATATTGGTGGTGACCTCCGCCAGCAGATCCTTATAGTACAGCCGCTCGTCCCCGTTGGTGTCCGGCGGGATATAGGACAGGGGGATGGTGACGGGCTCGCCGGGGGCGGCCTCGTCCAGCAGCTTCTGGGCCTCCTCCGGATCCACCGTCCGGCCGATGACGGCGGGGGTCAGCTTGCCGTTTTCGTCCACGCCGGGGGCCTTCGGCTCCACGTGAACCAGGTCCCGCACCACCGTGCCGGACAGCTCCGCGCCGGAAACAGGCTCGGCCTCCACCTGAAGCTCCGTCTCCCCGTTGGTCAACGCCTCCTCCACCCGGGCCAGCAGGGCGTCGGTGTCCAGCTCCTGCCCGTCATGGCCGGGGGTGACGGTGACTTCCTCCTCCCCCAGCTCGTAGGTGAAGTCCACCGGGTCCACCTTCAGCTCTTGGGCGATGGACTGGATCACTTTTTTCGCCTCGGCCTCCCCCTCCTCGGTGAAGGCGGCGGCGGACAGGGACATCTGGGACGGCTCCTGGGCCATGCCCAGCCACAGCGCGCCCAGCTTCCACAGGGGCTGGCCCTCCTTGGCGGCGAAGCCGCCGTCCACAGCCGCCTCCGGGGAGCAGGCCATCAGCTCTCCGGTCAGCTCCTTTTTCTGGCCGTCGCCGTAGAGCAGGGTCAGCTTGCGCTCGGTGAGCCGCAGCTCCATCTCCCGGGACACCACCTCCAGGGCGTCCTCCCGGGAGAGCCCGCCCAGGTCGGCCACGGTCTCGCCCTTGTCGTCCACGGCCACCGCCCCGGGGAGCAGGAACCCGTTGTCCTTCACCCAGGCGCACAGGCCGAAATAGCCCCCTGCCGCCGCCGCAACAAGGGCCGCGGCGCACAGTCCGGCGATGAAGCCCACGGGTGCCTTTTTCGCCGCCCGGCGGCCCGGAGGGGCCTTCGGCGGGTTCGGATCGTCCGGGATATTGGGGGTATTCGGGGTCGATTCTTCCATCACGTCACAACCTCCCTATGTTGAAGCCGTACCGTTAAAAAAACCGCGGCGGTATCTTTTCCGGCCCTTCGGGCGGGAAAAGCGGACACACAGCGGCGTTTTTGAACCAAAGTGCGGCCCAGCTCCATCGTACTATCTGAGTAACGGCACTATTTTACCACTATATATGGAATTGGGCAAGAAATTTCCCACAAAAAAAGGTTACAGTTTGGTATCAATTTCTGGTAAACGGGCCGCGGCCCTGGGAGCAGTCCCCGGGGAAGGGGCCTGTCTCCCGGGGTCGCGGCGTCCAGTCAGGTCTTATGGCTCTCCACAATCGCGCCGCTGCGGTAGGCCCGCAGCAGATCCAGCAGGTCGTCCACCTGGTCCTGCATCCGGCGGCCGTTGTCGGTGTCGTGGATGGTGGCCCGCCGCTCCAGCCGGTCGAAGATCTGGGAGGTGGAGGTGATGTCCCAGTTCTTGCGGATGGCCTCCTCCCGTCCGGCGAAGGGCTGGTGGGCCACCAGCCGGAAGCAGGCGGAGTTGTAGATCAGGGTGTACCCGGCGATGCCCGTGGTCTTTTGGTAGGCCTTGCAGAAGCCGCCGTCGATGACGATGAGCCTGCCGCCCCCCTTCACCGGGCTCTCCCCCTTCCGGGACTTCACGGGGACGTGGCCGTTGATGATGTGGCTGTGGGACTCCTCCAGGCCGAACTCCCTCAGAATCCCCTCGCACACGGCGGGGTCGTTGTAGAGGGTGTAGTAGGCGTTTTTCGTCTCCGTGTGGGTGGACTCGTCCTCCACAAAACGCCGCTCGAAGGTGGTCATGCGGTCCCGGCCGAAGATGGGGCTGTTCCGCCCGCACCACAGCCACCACAGGAAGTCCATGCCGAACTGCCGCTCCGGGGAGCCGGGCCTGTTGTAGTAGGCCCGGCGGGCGGTGAGGTCGGCGTAGTCCAAAAACTCCTTGCCGGACAGATCCTTGCAGCCCACGGAGAAGGACAGCAGCCTGCCGTCCGCCGCCATGGGGATGCAGCCGTGGAACAGCAGGTTCCCGTTGTAAACCCGGTACAGGCTTCCCTTGGAGTACAGGAAGCGCACGTGCCGCTGGAGCTTCTCGCTGTGCCGGAAGGAGCGGGTGAGGGTGCTGATCAGGGCGTCCTCCTGGGGGGTGAGGGCGTAGGGGTCCTTGGGGTCCACGGTGGGGAAGTCGGTGTCCAGCATGGGGCAGGTCACGCCGTCGATCTCCACCGTCCTGTTCTGGTAGTCCACCTTGTCCAGCAGCAGGCGGTCGTCCATGTGGAAGGAGGGGTTGCGGCGGATCTTCTGCCCCTCCAGCTTGAACAGGATCATGGTGATGGCCTTGTGCATCCGGGCGGCCAGCAGCTTGTCCCGCTCGGAGAAGCTGCCCTCGTCCTCCTTGGCGATCTTCACCTGGAACCGGCTCACGTCGCACTTGCGGTAAACCTCGTCGGCGAACACGGACAGGGGCCGCAGGGAGATGCCGTACCCCGTCTCGATGACCTCCAGGTTGTTGTAGCGCAGGGAGTTGGCCAGCACCGTGGCTACCAGCGTCCGGGAGCCGGAGGCGGCCCCCATCCACAAAATGTCGTGGTTGCCCCACTGAATGTCCACGCTGTGGTACTCCATGAGGGCGTCCATGATCACGTCCGCACCGGGGCCCCGGTCGAAGATGTCCCCCACCAGATGGAGGTGGTCCACCGCCAGCCGCTTGATCAGCTCGCACAGCTGGATGAGGAAGTTGGAGGCCCGGTCCAGGTCGATGATGGTGTTGATGATGTTCTCGTAGTAGCCCCGCTTGTCCGCCTCGTTCTGCTCGAAGTGGGTGTGGATCAGCTCGTCGATGATGTAGGCGTAATCCTTGGGCATGGCCTTGCGCACCTTGGAGCGGGTGTATTTCGCGCTCACCAGGCAGCACAGGTCGATGAGGCGGTGGAAGGTGATGCGGTACCACTCCCGCATATCCTCCGTTTCCCGCTCGATCTCCTCCAGCTTCTCCTCGGGGTAGTAGATGAGGGTGGCCAGCTGATCCCGGTCGGACCGGGGGACGGACGCCCCCAGCAGGTCGTCGATCTTCTCCCGCACCACGCCGGAGGCGGAGTTGAGTATGTGCTGAAAGGCCTCGAACTCGCCGTGGACGTCGGAGATGAAGTGTTCGGTGGCCTTGGGCAGGTTCTGGATGGCCCGGAGGTTGATGATCTCGGTGCTGGCCTGCTGGACGGTGGGGTACTGCTTGGCCAGCAGCTTCAGGTACTCCAGCTTCTGGGGGGTAAATTCGGCGGCGCGCTTCATGACGGTCACTCCTTGGAGCAGATTTTTTGTATGCCTGTATTATGGCATGGTTTTGGGAAAAAGAAAAGAGGAAAAGCGGGAAAACTGGAAATTTTATGGGCGGCGTCCGGAATTTTTTGTTAAAATGGTAACAGGAAGCAAAAAATATTTGGGATCACGCAACCAAACGGGCCCCGAATTACGTATTACCAGCAGAACCGCTTCGAACGGAGGAAAGGAGGGGGCCCATGGGGGACTGGTGGAACGACCCCGGCGCGCTGGCCCGGCAGTACGCCCCGGCGGTGTACCGGCTGGCCTACGCCAGGACGGGGAACCGGGCCGACGCGGAGGACGTGATGCAGGAGGTGTTCCTCCGCCTGGTCAAGGCCAGGCCGTCCTTCGGCAGCGGGGCCCACGCCAAGGCGTGGCTGCTGCGGGTGGCGGCCAACTGCGCCAGCGACCTGTTCCGCCTGCCCTGGCGGAAGCGGGAGGAGCCGCTGGAGGAGGACGTGTCCGCGCCGGAGGAGCCGGGGGAGGGAAGCGTGACCCAGGCGGTGCTCTCCCTGCCCGCCCGGTACCGCGTCCCCATCCACCTGTACTACTATGAGGAATACTCTGTGGCCGAGATCGCCGGGATCATGGGAAAAAGCGAGGGGACAGTGAAGTCCTGGCTGTTCCGGGCCCGCGCCCTGCTGCGGGACAAGCTGAAGGAGGGGGATGGGGTTGAAGGACAGGTATAAACAGGAGCTGGAGCGGCTCGGCCCCGGGCAGGAGGAGCTGGAGCGGCTCTACACACTAATCGAAGGAGGAACTGATATGAAGTGGAAAAAGTGGCTGGGCCGCCGGGCTGTGGCGGCCATCGCGGTGTGCGCCGCCCTGACGCTCACGGCAACGGCGGCGGCGGTGCCGGCGGTCTGGCGCAGCCTACAGGAGCATTTGGGGCCCTTCGCCCCCTACGCCCAGTACATCAAGGGGGCGTCCTGCTCCGACCAGGGGATCAAAATCCAAATACTCAGCGCGCTGTCCGACGATCTGGCGGCCCGGTTCTACCTGTCCGTCCAGGATGTGGAGGGGGACCGGCTCAACGAGTTTCTGGAGCTGACCGGACGCCTGACGGCGGGGGAGGAAAAGCTGACGGAGGCGCAGGCTTCGGGGGAGGGCATCATAGGCGGCGGTTCCCCCTCCACCCGCAATTTCAAGCTGGTCTCCTATGACCCGGACACCAGAACCGCCCTGCTCTCCGCCACCGTTTACTATGAGGAGGCGGCGCGGCCCACGGAGAAGGCCCGGCTGGAGGTCACGGGTATGACCACCAGGCTGGCCGAGGTGTGGCTGGACATCCCCTGCGCGTCCGTCACAGGCAGAACGCTGAACAGCCTGCCTGTGGGCGAAAACGACAAGGTGATCTACCAGGCCAGCGACTCAGGCTTCCCCGGATACACCAACGCCGTCCTGCCCGCCCGGAAGGTGGTGCTGGCCCCCGGCCAGACCCCCATGGACATTGAGGGCACGGAGGATATCCGGGTATCCTCCATGGGCTTCGCCAGCGACGGCCGCTTCCACGTCCGCCTGGACTTCGCCGAAGGGGTGCGGCCGGGGCTGCATCAGGACGGGAAAAGCGACCTCATGTTTGGCCTCTACGGCGTGGATGACAACAGCAACAATCGGTTCTTTGTGTACCAGCAGACCCTGGTAGACGGCGGCATGGACATCCTGTTCCCCCTCATCAAGGCGGAGGATCTCCAGACGCTGCAAAGCGGCCAGGTGAAGCTCACCGGCCGCTATTGGCGGCCCGGCGCGGACATTGAGGGCAGCTGGTCGGTGGACTTCGACCTGGAATATTACGCCTCCACCGTTCTGGACTGGACGGACGCGGTGAACGGCTGGCGGATGAAGGAGGTGACCCTCTCCCCGCTGAGCGTCACCATGACGGGCTATAAGGGCGACAGCTCGGGCGCGTTGGCTTACACACCCCTGTACGCCGTGAAAAAGGACGGCACGGAAATTGCCGCCGAGCCGGGGTCGGGCCGTTACTCCAACCTGGAAGTGAACGGCGGAGAGGGCTGGGAGTGCTACGCCACCTGGTACTTTGTGGAGCCGGTGGAGGTGGAGGACATCGCCTGCCTCTCCGTGAAAGGCACGCGGATCCCGGTGAACTGAATCCAGCCGGAACAAACCGGGCGCGGAAGCGGGTTTTCCCCCTTCCGCGCCCGGTCTTTCGTTCAGAGCAGGTAGTTATTGTCCCGGTTGGCGGGCTGCATGGCCTTCAGCTTGTAGGCCGCGAAGCCCTCCGCCACCAGCGGCTCCCGCCGGCACAGCTCCTCCGCCGCCTCGTAGCTGTCCGCCCGGAGAATGTACATACCCGCCACGCCGGGGTAGCCCTTGAACACCCCGCACAGCTCCAGATGCCCCTGGTCATCCAGGGCCCGCAGGTTTTCCACATGGCGTTCCACCGCCGCCTTGGTGAGCCGGTTATAGGTCTTGGTTTTCTCGATAAACATCACGTACAGCCAGTCGTTCATGGGGACAGCTCCTTTCTTTTTTGGGGGGGCTTTTATAGTTTCCCGCTATATTTCCCTGCGGCCCTCCAGGGCACGCATGAGGGTGGCGTCGTCGGCGAACTCCAGGTGGCTGCCCACCGGGATGCCGTAGGCCAGCCGGGTGGTTTTCACCCCGAAGGGCTTCAGCAGCCGGGACAGGTACAGGGCGGTGGTCTCCCCCTCGGTGTCCGGGTTGGTGGCCATAATGACCTCCTCGATCCCCCCGGCGGACACCCGCTCCACCAGCTGGGCGATGCGCAGATCGTCCGGCCCCACGTGGTTCATGGGGGAGATCACCCCGTGGAGCACGTGGTACAGCCCGCCGTATTCCCGGGAGCGTTCCATGGCCATCACATCCTTGGGGTCGGCCACCACGCAGACGGTGGCGTGATCCCGCCGGGAGGAGGCGCAGAGGGGGCACTCCCCCTCCCCGTCGGTGAGGTTCTGGCACACGGGGCAGCAGCCGATGGAGGTTTTGGCGTCCAGCAGGGCGGCGGCGAAGGCCTTGGCGGTCTCCTCCGGCTGGTCCAGGATGTAGAAGGCCAGCCGCTGCGCGCTCTTGCGGCCCACGCCGGGGAGCTTGGCGAACTGCTCCACTAAATTTTCCAGGGCGGCGGGGAAGTAGTCCATGGGAATACGCACCTCCGTGAACATGGGAAAAATTTAACCGTCGTAGTGCTTATGGCTGGTGTAGTACCAGCCGGGTGGGTCAAGGGGATGCCACCAGTCCTCCAGGGGCCGGCCCTGGTAGTCCGCGTCCCGCCAGAGCAGGCAATAGGCTTGCCGATAATGCCCCTCCGTGGGTGTGCCGTAGGGAACCCACTCCTCCTCGGCGGAAAAATGGATCTCCAGCGCGCCCTTTTCGTCAAAGGAACAGGATACCGACGTAAAATATCGGCGGCGGGCGATGGCCTCCCATGCGGCGCGCAGATTCGGGGCGGCGGGACGCTCCTCCCGTTCCCCCAGGAAAAGACCCTCGCGGACGGTGGTCAGCGTATGGTCGGGGAAAGCGGTGTATATGGCGGCCAGCCCATACCGTTCCCCGGGACGGGCGGCCTCCTCCCGGCACAGGGCCGCGAACTCCTCCAACAACACTTGGTTCCGGAGGAAAAAGGCGGCGGTATTGCGGTTGGAGGGCTGAGCGGCAAGAAACAGCCCCAGGGCGGCGGGGACAAGAACCAGGGCAAGGGCGGTAAGGCCCCTGCGCCTGTTCATGGCCTGCCCCGCAGGACCTCGATGGCCCTTGCCGGGTCGTCCGCGCCGTACACCGCCGACCCCGCCACCAGCACCGTGGCCCCGGCCTCAATCACCCGCTCCGCCGTGCCCGGGGCGATGCCGCCGTCCACCTCCAGCTCGCAGGCGGGGTGATAGCGGTCGATGAGCGCACGCACCTCCCGGATGGTGTCCAGCTGGCCCTCCATGAACTTCTGCCCGCCGAACCCCGGCTCCACCGTCATCACCAGCACCATGTCCAGCGTCTCCAGATAAGGCAGGACAGCCTTAGCCGACGTGATGGGCCGCAGGGCCGCCGCCTTCTTCACCCCGTTGGCCTCCATGGCGTGGAGGGCATCGGCGATGCGGGTGGGGTGGTCGGCCTCCAGGTGGACGGACAGCAGGTCCGCCCCCGCCTTGCAGAAGGCGTCGATATACCGGGCGGGCTTGTCGATCATCAGGTGGACGTCCAGGAACATCCCCGTGTGCTTGCGGATGGACTCCACCACCGGAACGCCGATGGTAATGTTGGGGACGAAGGCCCCGTCCATCACGTCCACGTGGAGCCAGTCCGCGCCGGACACCCGGTTGATGTCCCGCTCCAAATTGCAAAAATCCGCCGAGAGAATGGAAGGGGCGATTTTCACCATAATTTTCTCCCTCTTTCTTTGATCTGGGCTTGGGCGCGGGGCCTGTCCCCGGCGGCGGGCCTGGGGCAGCCCCGCCGCCCCCGCATAGGATAGAACACGCGGAAGTCCGCCGGCGGCGGCGTTGGATGGCTCCCCACGCCCCCTGGCCCGCGTCCAGCAGGCCCGCCGCAGGGCGCGCCGCACCTGAATACCCCGCACCGCTGCAATCGCGGCGGTGCGGGGATTGTGATCTCCCCGCCTTCCGGCGGGGAGATCCGCTTCGAGCGCAATCGCGGCGGTGGGGGATGATCTCCCCGCCTTCCGGCGGGGAGATCCGCTTCGAGCGCAATCGCGGCGGTGGGGGATGATCTCCCCGCCTTCCGGCGGGGAGATC
>CAJUCA010000005.1:54136-99146 GCA_910585265.1 uncultured Oscillospiraceae bacterium
TCTCCCCGCCTTCCGGCGGGGAGATCCGCTTCGAGCGCAATCGCGGCGGTGGGGGGATTGTGATCTTGTCCGCAGGAGAAGGGCTGGCCCCCTCCCGTTTTAAAGGGGCGGAAACCCTTTTCACGGGAGGGGCAAGCCCTTCCCCTACTTACCCCGTGATGGTGCCGCTGGCGGCTACCTCCCGCACGTCGTAGCCCTTCTGCTTCAGGGCGTTCAGGATCTCCGCCTTGTGGGACAGGCCGAAGGCCTCCATGGTCACCTTCAGCTCCACCCCGGCCTGCCGGTTGATGTTGACGAACTGGTTGTGGTCCAGCTTGATGATGTTGCCGTTGAGCTTCGCCACCAGATCCGCGATGCGCAGCAGCTCGCCGGGGCGGTCGGGGAGCTGCACCGAGAAGGTGAAAATCCGCCCCCGGTTGATCAGCCCGTGCTGCACCAGGGAGGAAATGGTGATCACGTCCATATTGCCGCCGGACAGCACGCTCACCACGCTGCGCCCGTCCCGCTCCAGGTGGTTCAGGGCCGCGATGGTGAGCAGGCCCGCGTTCTCCACCACCATCTTGTGCTTCTCCATCACGTCCAGGAAGGCGTCCACCAGCTCGTCGTCGTCGATGGTGAGCAGCTCGTCCACGTTCCGCTGGATATAGGGGAACACCTGGTCCCCCGGGGTTTTCACCGCCACGCCGTCGGCGATGGTGGTCACCCGGTCCAGCGTCACCACATGGCCCGCCTCCACGCTGGCCTTCATGGACGCCGCGCCGGAGGGCTCCACGCCGATGACCTTCACCGACGGGTTCAGCAGCTTGGCCAGGGTGGACACACCCGCCGCCAGCCCGCCGCCCCCCACGGGCACCAGGATCACGTCCACGTCGGGGAGGTCCTTGAAGATCTCATAGGCGATGGTGCCCTGCCCGGTGGACACGGTGAGGTCGTTGAAGGGGTGGACGTAAGTCAGCCCCTCCTCCTGGCTGAGCTGGGCGGCCAGGGCCGCCGCGTCGTCGAAGGTCTCCCCGTGGAGCACCACCTTGGCCCCGTAGTCCTTGGTGTTGTTCACCTTCACCAGGGGGGTGGTGGTGGGCATGACGATGGTGGCGGACACGCCCGCCTTCTGGGCGGCGTAGGCCACCCCCTGGGCATGGTTTCCGGCGGAGGCGGTCACCAGCCCCCGGGCCTTCTCCTCGTCGGACAGGGTGGAGCATTTGAAGTAGGCCCCCCGGATTTTGTAGGCCCCCGTCACCTGCATATTCTCCGGCTTGATGTAGACCTGGTTGCCGGTGGTCCGGGAGAAAAAGGGGCTGTAGATCAGGTCGGTGGGGTGGAGCACGCCGTCCAGCGTTTTCCGGGCCGCCTTAAAATCGTTTAGCGTCATCATGGGCGAGGACTCCCTATCTCATAGCTTTTCCGGCCCCCACCTTATCGGCGGAGGACATAACAGCTTATTTTACATGAAGAAATTGTTAAAGTCAACCGCCCGGCACCCCCTTTATCTTGACAGGGACCTGATCCGGGGAGTAAAATAGAAGCCAGATTCCGGAAAGGAGGGCAAAGGCCGTGGCCTATGTGAAAAAACGAAGCGTCCTGCCCATTTACTTTGTGGGGCTGACCTGGCTGGTGTGGGCATGGATCCTGTGCCTGCCGCTGTACCGTCCCGTCCACTATGTCATGGCGGCCCTGCTGTCCATGGCGGCCTATTTCGGGGGCAAGATGCTCTTTCCCGACCGGGGCTATGAGGTGCCCGAGCCCGCCGCCCCCGGCCCCGCCCAGGCCGCCAAGCCCGGGGCGGAGAAGCCCAGGTCCACCGGGAACCCGGAGATCGACGCTTTGCTGGACGAGCGGGCCCGCGCCGTGTCCGAGATGCGGCGGCTCAACGACTCCATCAAGGACGCCGCCATTTCCGCCCAGATCAGCCATCTGGAGGCCACCACCGGGAAGATCATCGACGCGGTGGTGGAGGCCCCCTCCAAGCTGCCCCAGATCCGCAAATTCATGAACTACTACCTGCCCACCACCCTGAAGCTGCTCAACGCCTACGACCGGATGGACGCCACCGGGGCGTCCGGCACCAACATCGACGGCACCAAGGGGAAGATCGGGGAGATGCTGGGCACCATCTGCGTGGCCTTCAGCCGCCAGCTGGACGCCCTGTACGGCGAGGAGGCCCTGGACATCTCCGCCGACATCACCGTCATGGAGCAGATGCTCCAGCAGGAGGGGATCGGCGGCATGACCCTGGGCGGCCAATGAGGGGCGCGGCATGGGAAGGAACAAGAACAAGGGCCGCTACCGGGTGCTGGCCCTGGTGTGGAGCTTCGCCGCCGCCTCCATGTTCATGGGGGTGACCCGGACCCTGCCCAATGTGAACCCCATGGCCCTGGTGATTCTGGTATTGAGCGGGGCCGCCGCCGCCATCTGGTGGAAGGCCTATCTGAAAGCGGCGAAAGCCGACAACCCAAAAAAGGATTCGGAGGAGAAAAAACATGGATGAGAACATGATGCCCGAGCTGACCCTGGACCCCAGCGGCGCGGCCGCGGCCCAGGCCGCCGCCCAGGCCGCGGAGGCGGCAATCCCCAAGGCCCCCGACACCCCCGCCCTGACCCTGGAGGGGGCCGTCACCCCGGAGGACGCCGCGGCGGTGCAGGCCGCCCGGGACGCCCAGGCCATCCAGCTGGACGAGAGCCAGCTCAACGAGGCGGAGCGGAAGATGGTAAACGACTTCGCCCAGAAGATCGACATCACCGACTCCACCCAGGTGCTCCAGTACGGCGCGGCGGCCCAGAAGAACATCGCGGGCTTCTCCGAGAACGCGCTGAACAACGTGCGCACCAAGGACCTGGGCCAGGTGGGGGAGGCGTTGTCCTCCCTGGTGGTGGAGCTGAAAACCTTCGGCCAGGAGGAGAAAAGCGGCATCTTCGGCTTCTTCCAGAAGAAGAAAAACGAGGCCCTGGCCCTGAAGGCCAGCTATGACAAGGCGGAGGTGAACGTGGACAAGATCGCCTCCATCCTGGAGGGCCACCAGGTCACCCTGATGAAGGACATCGCCATGCTGGACCAGATGTATGAGCTGAACACCAAATATTACAAGGAGCTGACCATGTATATCCTGGCGGGCAAAAAGGCCCTGATGAAGGCCCGGAACGAGGATCTGGAGGAGCTGCGGAAGCAGGCGTCCGCCTCCGGCTCCCAGGAGGACGCCCAGAAGTACAACGACTACGCCAACCTGTGCAGCCGGTTCGAGAAGAAGCTCCACGACCTGGAGCTGACCCGGATGATCTCCATCCAGATGGGCCCCCAGACCCGGATGATCCAGAACAACGACGCGCTGATGCTGGAGAAGATCCAGTCCTCCCTGGTGAACACCATCCCCCTGTGGAAAAGCCAGATGGTGCTGGCCCTGGGGCTGGAGCACTCCCGGCAGGCCACCGCCGCCCAATCCGCCGTCACCAACATGACCAATGATCTGCTGCGGAAAAACGCCGAGATGCTCAAGATGGGCACCATCGAGACGGCCAAGGAGGCCGAGCGGTCCGTGGTGGATATTGAGACGTTGCAGCACACCAACCAGCAGCTGATCTCCACCCTGAACGAGGTGATGCAGATCCAGAAGGACGGCGCGCAGAAGCGCAAGGAGGCCGAGCTGGAGCTGGGCCGCATTGAGGGCGAGCTGAAGCAGAAGCTGCTGGAGCTGCGGGGGTAGGCATACCCCCCCACAAAGCGCGTAACGGTTAGGCGTATTGTAGGGGAGGGGCTTGCCCCTCCCGCCGTTCCGATGTGCCCTCTGTTCTCCGGGAGGGGCAAGCCCCTCCCCTACAGGGCGCACCAAATCAAAGCGTCTGCGTTCAGAAAGGACTTCTTATGAGAATTGCGCTGATTATCGTCCCCTGCGTGGCCCTGGGCATCCTGCTGGCTGTCATGGCTGCCGGGGTAAAAAAGGGCACCAACATCTTCAAAATTCCGGCGGTGGCCTGGATGATCACCGGAGTGCTGGTGGTGGTGGCCATCGGCATCGGCATCGAAAGAACCGAGGGTTCCCCCATCCCCGAGCCCGCCCCCCGGCCCAGCAGCGCGCCCCCCGCCTCCGGCTCCTTCGTTTGGGACGACGCCAACGCGCTGTCCGACCGGACAGTCCGGGAGCTGGACCAGCGCAACGACCGGCTGTGGGACCGGCATAACATCACCGTGGCGGTGGTCACCTGCGACAACCAGCGGGAGCTGGGGGAATACGCCTACCGCCAGGCGGAAAAAATGGGCCTGGGCGGGTATGACATGGTGGTGGCCCTGGACATACGGGGCGATAACTACTGGCTCCTGCTGGGCAACGACGTGGGCAGGGACTTCCCCTACGACCCCTCCGAGTACGCCTACGAGTATATGGAAAACGCTTTTGTCCGAAGGGACTATGACGATGCGGTGCTGGAGCTCACCAAGGCCCTGGAGGACTGGTACGGGAAGCAATACCGCTGACCGGGAAAGGAGGCCCTGCCATGGGCGATTTGACCGACCTGATTATTATTCTTGTGCTGGTGGTCGTGGTGCTGCTGGCTCTGGAGGGCTCCCGCCGCCGCCGTTACCGCTGCGGCTGGTACGGGCCCAGCTATGTATACCGTCCCTTCTTTATCTTCCGTCCCCGCCCCCCCAGGCCCCCCCGTCCGCCCCGGGGCCCCGGCTTCGGCCCGGGGATGGGCTTCGGACCCGGGCCATCGGCCCGCCCCGGCCCCAGGCCAGGTCCGGGCGCACGGCCGGGCGGTCCCTTCGGCGGCTCCTTTGGGGGCGGCAGACCCACCCCCGGCGGGAGGCCCGGCGGCTCCTTCGGAGGCGGACGGCCTTCGGCTCCCCGGCCCAAGGCCCGCCCCGGCGGCAGCTTTGGCGGCAGCTTCGGCGGCGGGCGGTCCTCCTTCGGCGGGGGACGTCCCGGCGGCAGCTTCGGCGGGGGCCGCTCCTTTGGGGGCGGGCGTCCCGGCGGAGGCGGCTTCGGTGGGGGACGGGGAGGCGGCCGGCGGTAATCGCCCCGCCAGCACCCCCACACACCCAGGCGCAGCAAACGTGGACCCTGCCCACTTCCCAATGACCGCACCAAGCAGCGGCAGCGGAAATAGGGGCAGACGCGTCCGTATCCGCTCCGCGCCGGAAGGGTATCCCGACACGCCCCGATCTGACTCCCCCGTAAATGGGGGATTCTTAAGGGGGTGGCCGTCTCCACAGTCGGCCACCCCCTTAAGTGTTCTCTTTGGGTACTTTCTCTCACAGGAGAGAAAGTACCGCCCCGCAGGGCGCACCCCTGCCGCGGGTTCGGGAAGGCCCTCCTTCCCAAAATCCCCCTAATCTCAGGGTCGGTTTTCGTGCAAAATCCCATCTTGCTTCTCCCGCCCGGTTCTGGTAATATAGAGCGAACGCAAAAGGAGGGGAACGATATGTGCCAGCTTACGCCGCTGTTTTTCAAAACGCCTGAGCTTGGGGCGTATCATTTCCATTTCTATTTTTGAGCAATCACCGTTTTCCGGTGGTTGCTTCTTTTTTGCGCGGAGCTGTTGAACGACATCTGAAAGGGAGAGAGTAGAATGAACAACCAAGAGCCTGTCCGCGACGCCCGCACCCTGGGCCTGCCCAAGATGCTCATCCTGGGCCTCCAGCATATGTTCGCCATGTTCGGGGCCACCGTGCTGGTGCCCATCCTGGTGAACAATTACGGCCTGCCCCTGTCCATCCAGACCACCCTGCTGTTCGCCGGAATCGGCACCCTGTTCTTCCATGTGTGCACCCGGCTGAGGGTGCCCGCCTTCCTGGGGTCCTCCTTCGCCTTCCTGGGCGGCTTCCAGGCCATCGCCAACCTGGACTCCGGCAAGTACGCCGCCATGGAAGCCTCGGAAAAGCTGCAATACGCCTGCGGCGGCATCGTGGTGGCCGGCCTGCTGTACGTGGTGCTGGCGGGAGTGATCAAGCTGGTGGGCGTGAAGAAGGTCATGCGCTTCCTGCCCCCGGTGGTCACCGGGCCTATCATCATCCTCATCGGCCTGAACCTGGCCCCCTCCGCGGTGAACAACGCCAAGACCTGCTGGTGGCTGGCCCTGGTGGCCATGGCCATCATCATCGCCGCCAACATCTGGGGCAAGGGTATGATTAAGATCATCCCCATCCTGCTGGGCGTGGTGGGCTCCTACGTCATCGCCGTCATCGCCAACGCCATGGGAGCTACGGCGCTGGACGCCACCGGCGCGGTGGTCCCCCTGATGGACTTCTCCACCGTGGCCGACGCCAAGATTCTGGGCCTCCAGCCCTTCCTCACCGACTTCGGCGGCTCCATCGCCAAGTTTGACCTGACCGCCATTCTGGTGATGGCCCCCATCGCCATCGCCGCCATGATGGAGCACATCGGCGATATGTCCGCCATCTCCGCCACCGTGGGGGAGAACTTCATCGAGAACCCCGGCCTGCACCGCACCCTCATCGGCGACGGCATCGCCACCTCCCTGTCCGCCGTCTTCGGCGGCCCCGCCAACACCACCTACGGCGAGAACACCGGCGTGCTGGTGCTGTCCAAGGTCTACGACCCCAAGGTGATCCGGCTGGCGGCCATCTACGCCCTGGTGCTGTCCTTCAGCCCCATGTTCGCGGCGGTGGTGAACGCCATGCCCGCGGCCATCGTGGGCGGCGTGAGCTTCATTCTGTACGGCATGATTTCCGCCATCGGCGTGCGCAACGTGGTGGAGAACCGGGTGGACTTCACCAACTCCCGGAACCTGATCATCGCGGCGGTGATTCTGGTGTGCGGCCTGGGCTTCTCCGGCGGGCTCACCTTCCAGGTGGGCGGCGCGCAGATTACCCTGACGGCCCTGGCCATCGCCGCCATCGCGGGGATCGCGCTGAACGCCATCCTGCCGGGGAAGGATTACGAGTTCGGGGCCGACGTCACCGACGGGCGGTCGGCGGATTTTGGGCGGTATTGAGAATCGCCCCGGCACAGAAAAGGTCCGGGCCTCCGCGGAGGCCCGGACCTTTATTCTATTGCCTGGCTCAGGCCAGGGTCAGCGTATTGGTGCAGGTCATGACCGTGACAATCAGGGCCATGATGATGCCGATCAGATAGGGGTTCTTAGTGGCCTTGTAGAGAATGCGGGAGATCACCGCGTACACCGGCAGAATCACCACGATGGGGAACAGCCAGATGCCGATGATGGAGCCGCCGATACCGGTCATCTCCATGGGATGGAAGCCCTGGATAAAGAACGTGGTGTAAATCCACACGATCAGGATTGCGGGAGACAGCCCGTTGAACACGGCTACCACGACGGTGTTGATCCAATCCTTATTGCCCAGCTTGACATAGTTGAAGCTGTTGTTGGCCACGGAGTTGATCACGTAGTAAATCAGGAAGAAGGGCAGGAACCTGACCGCCACCAGCAGCTTATCGGGGGTGAACGCCTTGATGGTCAGGCACCAGATGCGGAAGTCGGTCTTGAAGAAGTAGTCCGCCACAAACACGGTGAAATAGGTGACGGCCGCCACAATGATGCCCAGCACCACGGTTTTGCCCAGCTTGCGCCAGCCGATGGCCACGCCGTTGGCCTTCAGATCCACGCCGCCCTCCTTCTTGCCGAACAGCTGGTAGGACAGAACCAGGATGAGCAGGGTAAACAGGCCGCACAGGGCACTCCACATCCCGATGTAGAAGGGGTTGGCCTGATTGAAGAAGGCGGGCTTGATCTTGTTGCACCAGCTGTAGCCGAACATATAGAACCACATGGAAAACAGGGTACCGGCCACCAGACCGCCCCAGAACCACGCCTTGCCCTTGCCGCCGGAAAGGGGGGCGGGCACAGGGGCGTTGTCCGCCTTCAGCTCCGCGAAGAACCTGGTTTCCAACAGACACAGGGCGAAGGAAACCATAAACATCACAAAGCCCACCAGGCCCAGGAAATTGAAGGCTACCTTCCACTGCCAGACCTGGTTGCTGCCGGGCAGCATATGGGGTGCGCCCAGAGCCTCGTCAAAGAATTCTACGCTGTTGGACACCACATCCGCAGAGAAATGGGCCCAGGGATGGATGATACCGGGGTTGTAGATGACACGCATGGCGTCTTGGCCGTCGATTTCCTGGTGGTAGACGGTGTAGGGCGCGCGTTCCTCCTGCCCCGCGGGGTCGGTGCCGAAGTAGAGGAAGGATTGGGCGGTGTTCTGGTGGATGTAATCCCGGGGCGCGCTCTTGGAGCCGTCCTCCTGCTTCACACGGTGGAAGAATTCATCGTATTGGCAAGCCACGATGCCGGCGTCCCGGCCGCCGAAGATGTTGATGTACTCGCCGGTCTTGCTGTCGGTGTACACCGCGTCGTTGGACACCAGCAAGGCGGCGGCGATGAGCGGGGTCTCCGCGCTGTTGTCCAGGATGACGGCGGTTCGGCTGGCCAGGGCACCGTTGGAGTGGCCGGTAACGCCGATACGGGACGCGTCCACATAGGGCAGGGTAGCCATGAGCTTCACCGCGTCGTACATACCGTTGGCGTTGTTCTCCGGCTTCCACCAGCTGCCGCCCTCAATGTCCTCGGAGTTGCCGTGACCGTACATATCAATGGACATCACCACAAAGCCCCGGCGGGCGTATTCCACAAAGTTAAGATCCTGCATCTCCCGGTTGTTGTACCAGCCGTGGCTACACACGATGGCGGGCGCCGGACTGTCCGCTGTGGCGGAATCCGGGACAAAGAGCAGCGCGCTCATCTGGTGGCCCGAGCCGGTTTCCCAGCGGAGATCCTTGATGGTAACGCCGCCAAAGTCTGTCTGAATCAGGCTGGCCCCAATGCAGCTGACCAGCAGGATGACCAGCGCCAGGCACAGGATCCGTGTTGATTTTTTGATTTTAGTCATGGTAATAGACCCCTTTCTCCATCTCAAAGATTCAAATGCCCCAATGTCCTGGTTTCGCGTTGCCCCCCTTCAAAATAAAAAGGGCGCAACAGTTTTGCGACTGCCGCGCCCTTCTCCAAACTCATGAGCAGATATCCACTTGTCAGCTTGCTACAGCTTTAGCATACCAGCCCCACAGTTTTTTGTCAATCCGTTTTTTGAATTTTATCGAAAACCGCCAAATGTAAAGGACGTTTTTTGTCTGCCCCGCCAAAATGTAAAAATCCAGCCTTTCCCGTCTTGCATTTTCCCCCAACCCCTGTTATGATTAATATACTTGATATTTGTGCAGAGTTTGAGACGCGCAGAGCAGCCCGTATGGTTGCTTTGCGCTCTTTTTGTCCGCCGGGACGCGGAAAGGGGGCTTTCCCATGGATCGTAACAAGCTGCTGGATCTGCTGGCCTCGGGCCCGGTGATCGCCGCCGTCAAGAGCGAGGACGGCCTGGCCGCTGCCCTGGAGAGCGACGTGCCCGTCATTTTCCTGCTCAGCGGCGACATCCTCACCGTGGCCGACGCCGCCGCCCGGGTGCGCAAGGCGGGCAAGCGGGCCTTCGTCCACCTGGATCTGGTGGACGGGCTGGCGGCGCGGGAGGTGTCGGTGGACTTCATCGCCCGGCAGACCGCCGCCGACGGCATCATCTCCACCAAGGCCGCCCTCACCCGCCGGGGGCGGGAGCTGGGGCTGGTGGCCATTCAGCGGTTCTTCCTGCTGGACTCCATGGCCCTGGACAACATCCAACGCCAGCGGCCCCAGGACGCCGACCTCATCGAGGTCCTCCCCGGCCTCATGCCCAAGATCATCCGCCGGGTGGCCCAGCTCACCGGAAAGCCCGTCATCGCCGGGGGGCTGATCTCCGACAAGGAGGACGTCACCGCCGCCCTCAGCGCGGGGGCCGTGGCGGTGTCCACCACCAACCCCGCCGTATGGCGTATGTGACAAATTTTCCTGCAAGTCCGTGATTATTCCGATTGGGAGGTCATTTCATGTACGATGTACTCATCATCGGCTGCGGCGTCACCGGCGCGGCCGCCGCCTTCGAGCTGTCCAGATACCGGCTCAGGGTGGGCATTGTGGAGCGGGAGAACGACGTGGCCCTGGGCACCACCAAGGCCAACTCCGCCATCCTCCACGCCGGGTACGACCCGGAGCCGGGGACGCTGATGGCCCGCCTCAACGTCCGGGGGGTGGAGCTGGCCCGGGAGCTGTGCCAGAAGCTGGACGTGCCCTACCGCCCCTGCGGCTCCCTGGTGCTGGCCTTCTCGGAGGAGGAGCGGCCCGCCCTGGAGGAGCTGTACCGGAGGGGCCAGGCCAACGGCGTGCCCGGCCTGAAGCTGCTGGACGGGGCGGTGGCCCGCTCCCTGGAGCCGAACCTGTCCGAAACGGTGGTGGCAGCCCTCCACGCCCCCTCCGCCGCCATCTGCTCCCCCTGGGAGTACTGCCTTGCCCTGGCGGAGACGGCGGTGAAAAACGGCGCGGAGCTGCACTTGAACACCGCCGTCACCGGGCTGGAACGAACCAGCGGAGGCTGGACGGTACGCACCACCACGGGGGACTTTGAGGCCCGGTTTGTGCTCAACGCCGCCGGGGTGGACGCCGCCGGCGTCCACGATCTGGCCGCCCCCCACTCCTTCGACATACGCCCCGCCCGGGGCCAATACTACCTGCTGGACAAGAGCGAGGGGGGCCGGGTCAGCCGGGTTATCTTCCAGTGCCCCAGCGCGGCGGGCAAGGGGGTGCTGGTGGCCCCCACCGTCCACGGCAACCTCATCGTCGGCCCGGATTCGGAGAAGGTGGAGGGGAACGACACCGCCACCACCGGGGACGGCCTGCGGTTCGTCCGGGAGACCGCCCGGAAATCCGTCCCCTCCGTCAGCTTCCGGGAGTCCATCCGGAACTTCGCCGGGGTGCGGGCCGCCTCCGGCAGGCCGGACTTCATCCTGGAGGAGAGCGCGCCCGGCTTTATCGACCTGGCGGGGATCTGCTCGCCGGGGCTGTCCGCCGCCCCCGCCATCGGGGAATACGCGGCGGAGCTGCTGGCCAAGGCGGGGCTGGTCCTGGAGCGGAAGGACGATTTCGTCTGCCAACGCCGCCGCACCCGCTTCAAGGAGCTGTCCCCGGAGGAGCGCGCCGCCCTGGTGGAGCGGGAGCCCGCCTTCGGCCGGGTGATCTGCCGCTGCGAGACAGTCACCGAGGGGGAGATTCTGGAAGCCCTCCACGGCCCCATCCCCCCCGTCTCCGTGGACGGGGTGAAGCGGAGGGTGAACGCGGGCATGGGCCGCTGCCAGGGGGGGTTCTGCGGGCCCCGGGTGGTGGACCTGCTGGCCCGGGAGCTGCACAAATCCCCGGCGGAGATCGTGCAGGATCAGGCCGGGTCCTGGCTGCTGGACCGCCAGACGAAGTCCGGTTTCCTCCCTCCCCCGGAGGGTGGAAACACCGTCCAGCCGGAAGGAGGCGCGAAGTATGTATGACCTCATTGTGATCGGCGGCGGGCCCGCCGGGTTAGCCGCCGCCTGCGCCGCCTGGGAGGGCGGTTTGCAGAAGATCCTCATCGTGGAGCGGGACAAGGAGCTGGGCGGCATCCTCAACCAGTGCATCCACAACGGCTTCGGCCTCCACCACTTCAAGGAGGAGCTCACCGGGCCGGAGTACGCCGGACGGTTTGTGAAGCTCCTGGGCGAGACGGGGGTGGAGGTCCGGCTGGACACCATGGTGCTGGAGGTGGCGGACGACCGCCGGGTACATATGGTGGGCAAATCCACCGGCTACCGGGTGGAGGAGGCCAAATCCATCGTGCTGGCCATGGGCTGCCGGGAGCGCACCCGGGGGGCCATCGCCATCCCGGGGAGCCGGCCCGCCGGGGTGTTCACCGCCGGAGCCGCCCAGCGGTACGTGAACATGGAGGGCTGGATGCCCGGGAAACGGGTGGTGATTCTGGGCAGCGGCGACATCGGGCTGATCATGGCCCGCCGCATGACCCTGGAGGGGGCCAAGGTGCTGGCCTGCGTGGAGGTGATGCCCTACTCCGGCGGGCTGAACCGGAACATCGTCCAGTGCCTCCACGATTACGAGATCCCCCTGTACCTGTCCCACACCGTCACCGATATCCGGGGGAAAAACCGGGTGGAGCAGGTGGTGGTGTCGGCGGTGGACGGGCACCGGAACCCCGTCCCCGGCACCGAGATGGTGTTCGACTGCGACACCCTGCTGCTGTCGGTGGGGCTGATCCCGGAGAACGAGCTGACCCGGCAGGCGGGCATCGCCATGGACCGCCGCACCAATGGGGCCGTCGTCTACGAGAATATGGAGACCTCCCTCCCCGGCGTGTTCGCCTGCGGCAACGTGTGCCACGTCCACGATCTGGTGGACTTCGTGACAGCGGAGAGCCAGAAGGCCGGGTCCGCCGCCGCCCAATACGTGCTGGGCGGCGGGGCCGCCGCCGGGGAGACGGTCCTGGAGGTAACCAACGGGGACGGGGTGAGCTATACCGTGCCCCAGAAGCTCCGCCCCCGGCGGGTGGAGAAGCTGTGCGGGCTGTTCTTCCGGGTAAACCGGGTATTGGGGAACAGCGAAATTCTGGTCACGTCCGGGGGCACCCAGATCGCCCGCTTCCAGCGGGAGCACCTGGCCCCCGGCGAGATGGAGCGGATCGACCTGCCCCGGGCCCTGCTGGACCGGGCGGAGGGGGAGATCACCGTGTCCGTCCGGGAGGTGGAGCAATGAAGGAGCTGATCTGCATCGTCTGCCCCAAGGGGTGCCATCTGAAGGTGGACGAGGAAAACGGCTTTGCCGTCACAGGAAACGCTTGCCCCCGGGGGGCGGAATACGGTAAAATGGAGCTGACCCATCCCACCCGGGTGGTGACCTCCACGGTGCGGTGCGCCAGGGGGCTGTACCCCCGGTGCCCGGTGAAAACGGACCGGCCCGTCCCCAAGGGGGAGATCTTCCGGGTGATGGCCGCATTGGAGGTTGTGGAGCTGTCCGCCCCCGTCCGGGCGGGGCAGGTGGTGGTGGAGAACGTGTGCGGCACCGGGGCCAACGTGGTGGCCACACGGGATATGATCTGATCCGTTTGCACAAATTGGACGTTTTTTGTAGGGGCGCACATCGTGCGCCCGCAATATCCCCGCTGCGTTCCGTCCATGCGGGCGCACATTGTGCGCCCCTACATCCGTTGGGAGGTATGATAAAATGAACGGCAAATACATCCTCGCCCTGGACCAGGGCACCACCAGCTCCCGGGTGATCCTGTTCGACCGGGATCAGAACATTTTAGGCGTGAGCCAAAAGGAGTTCACCCAGCACTACCCCCACGAGGGCTGGGTGGAGCACGACGCCATGGAGATCTGGTCGTCCCAGTACGCCACCATGATGGAGGTGGTGGCCCAGTCCGGGGTGGCCCCGGAGGACATCGCCGGAATCGGCATCACCAACCAGCGGGAAACCACCATCCTGTGGGATAAGGAGACGGGCCGCCCCGTCTCCAACGCCATCGTGTGGCAGTGCCGCCGGACCGCCCCCCTTGTGGACCGGCTGCTGGCGGACGGCCTGGGCGATCACATCCAAAAAACCACCGGACTGGTGCCGGACGCCTACTTCTCCGCCACCAAGATCAAGTGGATTCTGGATCACGTGGAGGGGGCCAGGGAGAAGGCCCGCCGGGGGGAAATCCTGTTCGGCACCGTGGACAGCTGGCTGGTGTGGAAGCTCACCGGGGGCGCGGCCCACGTCACCGACGTGACCAACGCCTCCCGGACCATGCTGTTCGATATCCACCGCCTGGATTGGGACGAGACGCTGCTCCACGCCCTGGACATTCCCCGGGCCATGCTGCCCAAGGTGTGCTCCTCCAGCGAGATCTACGGCTACGCCGACATACAGGGCGTCCGGGTGCCCATCGCGGGCATCGCCGGGGACCAGCAAGCCGCCCTGTTCGGCCAGACCTGCTTCCAGCCGGGGGACGCCAAGAACACCTACGGCACCGGGTGCTTCCTGCTGATGAACACCGGGGGCGCGCCCTGCGAGAGCAAAAACGGCCTGCTCACCACCATCGCCATCGGGCTGAATGGAAAGGTGCAGTACGCCCTGGAGGGGTCGGTGTTCGTGGGCGGGGCGGTGATCCAGTGGCTCCGGGACGAGCTGCGGTTCTTCACCGACTCCAGCGACGCGGAGTATTACGCCCAGAAGGTGCCCGACAACGGCGGCGTCTATCTGGTGCCCGCCTTCACCGGGCTGGGCGCGCCCTACTGGGATATGTACGCCCGGGGGGCCATCGTGGGCCTCACCCGGGGCACCAAGCGGGAGCACATCATCCGGGCCGCCCAGGAGTCCATCGCCTATCAGGTGGCGGATCTGGTGGCGGCTATGGCGGCGGACACCGGACTGCCCCTCAACGCGCTGAAGGCGGACGGCGGGGCCAGCCGGGACCGCTTCCTGATGCAGTTCCAGGCGGACATTATGGGCCGGGAGGTGCGCCGCCCCGCCATCCGGGAGACCACCGCCCTGGGGGCCGCCTATCTGGCGGGCCTGGCCACCGGGGTGTGGAGCGGCACCGACGAGATCCAGCGGCTGTGGAAGTGCGACAACAGCTTCCAGCCCGCCATGGACGGCGGGGAGCGGGAGCGTCTGCTGTCCGGCTGGCACAAGGCGGTGGGCCGCAGCCGGGACTGGGCCAGATAGCGCAAAATAACAGCCCCCCGGCGAAGCCGAGGGGCTGTTTCGTTCGTTTATTTCAGGGTTTCCAGCATCCGGTTGGCCATGATCACGGCCTCCTGGATGGAGAGGGTCTTGGTGGGGGCAAACTTGTTATCGCCCACGCCCTCCACGATGTCCTTGCCCGACATGAACGCCACCTCGGACTTGGCCCAGCCCGCCACGCTGCCATCGTCGGCAAAGGAGGTGTTGGACACGGCGGGGATGGTGCCGCCCAGCTTGGTGAACACCCGGCCCAGCATCACCGCCGCCTCCTGGCGGGTGAGGGTGGCCTGGGGGCTGAACTGGGTGCCCGCGGTGTTGGTGCCCTTGACAAAGCCCAGGTTGTAGGCCATGCCGATTTCACGCTCGAAGTTGGTCGTCTCCCAGTCCACGTCGGTGAAGGGGTGCTCCTCGTCGGCGTCCGGCCAGTAACCAGGATTTCCCATCATAGCGGAGTAGAGGCGCACCGTCACGGCGGCGAACTCCTCCCGGGTCATGCCCCGGGTGCAGTCCACCAGATAGGGGCTAAAGGGCATAATGTCCGCATCCCAAGCCCGCTCCACCTCTACGGCGGCCCAGCTGCTGGTCTGGAGGGTGGCGGGAACCAGCCTGTTGTAGTCGCTCTCACACATCCAGCAGACGCCATACCCCTCGTAAAGAACGATGAAATCTTTGCCCTGCGACGGGGTGGCGGTCAAAGTGGTCGCCTTCTCCAGCGGCCGCGGGATCCCGCCAAAGTCATAGACAAAGCCTTTGTACTCAGCATACCAATCCTCCCAGTAAGGGGACTCGTAGGCGTAGCTTTCCATGTTATCCGAGAAGGCCTTATATTCCTCATATCCGGGCTCATTGCTGCTGATGCCCCCTCCCACCTGCTTGAGCCAATCCTTCAGTGCCTCCAGGAAGCTGGGGTCGGCATACTTCCGGCCCGGCAGGGCCTCCACGGTGACGGTGGAGTTGTCCGCCACCACATAGATCTTGTACATGGAAGTCGATCCAGACAACTCGCCCGTGTCCTCGTCAATGTAGATGATGTTATTGTAGCGGTGGGTCTCCTCCCGCAGGAACCCGTCCATACTGATTTTCAGGCCCTGCTCGACATTCTCCACCACCTTTGTCGTGCCCGCCGCGGACACCGGGACAGCAAGGCCAAGGCAGCACGCCAGGGCCAGCGCCAGGGAAAGCAGTCTTTTCTTCATGTACAGCTCCTCCTTTTCCCGATTGTGAGGAATGTTCCTCATAATCGCTTTCTCCTATTTTATGGGATAATGGGGAAAAAGTCAAGGGGTTGTATCCATGATTTCCTTCGAGCCGCTGCGAAAGATCCTGAAAAGCCGGAATATCAGCACCTATTACCTGCGCAACAAGTGCGGACGGTTTAACCTGGACAGCAAAACCATCCAACGCTTCATGCGCGACGAGTCCATCTCCACCTACACGCTGGACGCGCTCTGCAACATCCTGGACTGCGCCCCCGCCGACCTGATGGAGTTCACGCCGGAGCGGGAGGAAACAGAAAACCCGGAAGCCTGATCCGGCGCGAGCCGTCAGGACTTCCGGGTTTTTGTCTGGATAAGATTAGAGCACGCCCGCCGTCTGCGCGCCGCCCTTCAGACGGAACTTCTTGGTCTCGTCCTCCAGCAGGTGGACCTGCTCGAACAGCTCGGAACTGACGGCGGCGGACTCCTCGCTGCTGGCGGAGTTGGTCTGCACCACGGAGGAGATCTGCCCGATGCCCTCGGACACCTGGGACAGGGACTCGGCCTCCTGGTGGACGGCCTCGGTGATGGAGTGGATGGCCTCGTCGGACTGCACCACCAGATCCAGGGCCTGCTTCAGGGACTGGGACACCTCCCCCACGATGCGGCTGCCCCGCTCGGTGGACTGGACGGAGTTTTCGATGAGGTCCTTGGTGGCCTTGGCGGCCTCGTCGGACTTGGAGGCCAGGTTGCGCACCTCGTCCGCCACCACGGCGAAGCCCTTACCGGCGGAACCGGCCCGGGCGGCCTCCACGGCGGCGTTCAGGGCCAGGATGTTGGTCTGGAAGGCGATATTCTCGATGGTGGCGATGATCTTGCCGATCTGCTGGGAGGATTCGGCGATGTCGTCCATGGCGGCCACCATCTCCTCCATCTGCTTGCTGCTGAGGGTGACCTGCTCGCTGGTGAGCTTCGCGCTGCGCTGGGCGTTGGCGGCGGCCTCCACGTTGCGGCCCGCGCTCTTGGACAGGTCGTCCACCGTGGCGTACAGCTCCTGCACCGCGCTGGCCTGCTCCGTGGCCCCCTGGGCCAGGGCCTGGGCCCCGCTGGACAGCTGCTCGGCGTGGCTGGACACCCGCTGCTCCGCCTGGATGATGCTGCTCATGGCGTCGGAGATGGACACGGTGAAGCGGCCCAGGGCCTCCTCGATGGGCTGGAAGTCGCCGATGTACCGGGCGGAGGTGGATACGTCGAAGTTCCCCTGGGCCAGCTCGGCCATCACCCGGTCGATGTCCGCCACGTACTCCTGCACGCGGCCCATGGAGCTCTCCAGGGTCTGGGCCAGCTGGCCCAGCTCGTTCTTGGAGCGGTAGCCCAGATCCAGGGACAGACGGCCCTCCTGGAGGGGCTGGGCCCGGTGGGTGATCTGCACCAGGGGCTTCACCACGCACTGGAGGAAATAGACCACCAGGCTGGTGATGCCGATGAGGGCCAGCACCAGGCAGATCACCGTGGACAGGTGCATAAAGGCGATGGTGCCGTTCATGGTGGCGGTGTACTCCGTGCTCAGGGCGGTGCCCCGGTCCACCACCTTGTCCAGCAGGCCCACCAGGGTGGTCAGGTTGTTCTGGATGGTCTCCTGGTAATACTGCTGGGCGGTGGTCCGGCTGTTGGCGTACAGCCCCAGGGCGGTGCCCGCGGAGGCGTGCAGCTCCTTGTGGAGCGGCTCGATCTGGGTGCGGAGCGACTCGATCTGGCTGTCCGTCAGGTTCAGCTCGGAGTAGAGCCACTGGCCCAGCACGCAGCCGGTGTGGTCCATGCTGCCGGTGAACTCGGTGCCGGCGTACAGGGCGTTGCTCAGGTTGGCCGCCCACTTGTAATGGGCAACCTCCGCCCGCTGAATCTGATCCAGCATACTGGAGGCCCGAACGCTGTCGTCCTGTGTGCCTTCAATGCGGAGGATGTTCATGGTGGTCATACCGCTGAAGATCAAGATGGCCGCAATAGCGCAGGCGACGCGGATGCCGACAGAGCGTTTAATACTGGTACCCATGGGAATAGGTCCTCCTTCTCGCTTTTTTCAAAGGGATTTCATGGATGGGAAGGGCCCGGCGGGCAGGCAGAGCGGGCCGCAGGGCAGACAACCTCGTTTATTTTATCACAAGGTCAGGCGGTGATCAAGGCATTTGCGAAAATCGACGGACTTTTTTCCGGCGTTTTCAGAGCCTGCGCATACAGATTTTTACAATGCGAACACGTCCAGCATTTTATAGTCCGCCGCCCGCTGGGCCACCGCGCCCCAGGTGGGGCCGGAGCGGACAAATTCCAGGTCGGCCCAGATCCGGTCCAGCTCCGCCTTCACCTGGGGGATCTGCCGGAGATCGCCCCCCACGGTGCGGGTCCAGTAGTCGGGCACCAGGGCGCAGGGGATCATCTCCCCCTGGTCCTTCACCGGGTCGCCCGCCAGGGTGTGGAGATGGCCGTCAAAGAAGGCCTCTATATTCAGCAGCATGGCCAGGCCGTTCAGATCGAACACCTGCAAGGGTGCGCCCGCCCCGCAGGGCACCTCGCCCCCGGCGAAGAAGCAGTCCAAATCGGCCAGCTCCGCCAGCTCGCCGGACACGCCGCCGATGAAGTCGAACTCGTCCGGCGTGATGGGGCTTTGGAAGGACTGGACCGCCAGATCCAGGCACTTCTCCAGCCTGCCCAGGACCTGGCACCCGGGCAGGGTCCCCAGCCTGTTGGCCACGGGCACAAACCGGGCCAGGGCCAGCAGCGACCACACCCGCGCCTGGGCGTCGTCCATGCCGTTGATCCGGTCTATGATCTCCTCCTCGATCTGGTTCGACAGAAGGGGGGCCTCCTCCAGCTCCCCGATTTTGTTGGAGCAGTCCTCGGTGATCTTCTCCCCCACCTTGTCATACACATCGTCCCGCGCGCTGTATACGGTGTCCGCCCGGCCGAACCACAGCATGGCCTTCCCCTCGTCCCCGGCGGACAGGGCGGCCTTCCCCATGTCATAGTACGCCCGGGCCAGTCCGGCGTAGTCCTTCTTTTGCAGGCAGGCGGCCAACCGCTCCTCCGGGGCGGCGTCCTCCTTCTTCTTGAACAGGCTGAACATTCCATCATCTCCCAAACGGTTTGGCCTGACGGCCTTTCCCTGTATTGTAGCATCCCCGGCCGCCTCCGTCAACGGGAACCAGGCGGTAAGCCGGCGGCAGGCAAAAAATTTCCCCGGATTGCCGGGGCGGGGGGAGTGCCCGGAGGCGGAAGCGGGGCCTCCGCCGCTTTCGCGCCCCTTTTCCCAAAAGTTTTTTGGAATCCCTTTACATTTTCCCCGTCCTGTTATACAATGCCGTTAGAGAACCTGCACAACACAGAATAGAGAATCGAGGTGTCTTTTGATGAAATTGACCTTTTTCGGCGCGGCCAAGGCGGTGACCGGAAGCTGCCACTGTGTAGAGGCCAACGGCCGCAAGCTGCTGGTGGACTGCGGGCTTCAGCAGGGCCGGGACGAACGGGACAACGCCGAGCTGGACTTCGCCCCCTCCCTCATCGATGACATGGTAGTCACCCACGCCCACATCGACCACTCCGGGCGCATCCCCCTGCTGGTGAAGCAGGGCTTCCGGGGCAATATCTACTGCACCCGGCTGACGGCCCAGCTGCTGGACATCATGCTCCGGGACTCGGCCCACATACAGGAGAGCGACGCCGCCTACGAGAACCAGAAGGGCCGCCGGGCGGGCAAGCCCCCGGTGGAGCCGCTGTACACCCTTGTGGACGTGGAGCGGGCCCTGCGCCACGTGGTGTCGGTGGAGTACGGCCAGGAGATCGACATATCCGACGGCATCCGGGCCCGGTTCATCGACGCGGGCCACCTGCTGGGCTCCGCCTGCGTGGAGCTGTGGCTCACCGAGGCGGGGGAGACCCGGAAGATCGTGTTCTCCGGCGACATCGGCAACCAGAAAACCCCCATCATCCGCGCCCCCCAGTATATCGCCGAGGCGGATTACGTGGTGACGGAGAGCACCTACGGCGACCGCCTGCACAACGTGAAGGAAAAGCCCAACTACGCCGCCGACCTGGCCCGGGTGATTGACGAGACCATGGCGGAGGGGGGCAACCTCATCATCCCCTCCTTCGCCGTGGGCCGCACCCAGGAGCTGCTGTACTTCATCCGGGAGATCAAGGAGCAGGGCATGGTCCACTCCCGTCCGGATTTCCAGGTGTATGTGGACTCCCCCCTGGCGGGGGCGGCCACTGAGATCTTCTCCGGCGACCTCACCGGGTATCTGGACGAGGAGGCCATCGACCACCTGCGGGGGGGCGCGCTGTTCCGCTTCCCGGGGCTGAACATCACCGAGGGCACCGAGGAATCCCGCTCCCTGAACTCCGACCCCACCCCCAAGGTGATCATATCCGCCTCCGGCATGTGCGACGCGGGCCGCATCCGGCACCACTTGAAGCACAACCTCTGGAAGCCGGAGTGCACCATCCTGTTCGTGGGCTACCAGGCGGACGGCTCCCTGGGCCGCCGGATTCTGGACGGTGCCCAGCGGGTGCGGCTGTTCGGGGAGGAGATTGCGGTGCGGGCCAGGATCGTCCGGTTCCACGGCCTCAGCTCCCACGCCGACCGGGACGGGCTGGTGCGCTGGATCAACGCCTTCAGCCCCAGGCCCAAGCAGGTGTTTGTGGTCCACGGCGAGGCCCGGGCGGCGGAGAACTACACCCTGACCCTGAAGGAGCTGGGCTTTGACGCCCACGCCCCCAACTACGAGGAGGTCTACGACCTGCTGGACAACCGGATGATCGCCCCCGGCATCCAGCTGGAGCCCAAGGCCCCGTCCGCGCCCATGGCGTCCCCGGCCTACCGCCGCCTGGAGGACGTGGGGCAGAAGCTGCTGGAGGTTATCGCCCACAACCGGGGCGGGTCCAACAAGGATTTGGGGAAGTTTGCGGATCAGATCCGCGCCCTCATTTCCAAGTGGGACAGGTAAGAACCTGTATTCACAGCCGAGGATGCCGTCTGGCCGAGGGATTTTTCCGCCAGGCAAGGCGAATTTTCGCCGGAATACTTTGTGTATTGCAAGAAAATTCAACGCAGCATGGCGGAAAAAGACCCGGCCAGACGGCGTTTGAGGTTGTGAATACAGGTTCTAAATATGTATGAACCCTTTGCAAAGCTACTTGGGGGACAATGGTATTTTGCTGTGCAACCGAAATCCCGACCTCCCCGCTTTAGAGGATGTGGGCTGCACATGGCAGGATGTGACTGAGCTGATAGACCGACATGAGCTGTTTTACTCAAAAGCATTCCGCAAGCGAACCACTTACCTGTCCCCTGAAGCCTACTATTTATTGAAAGCGGCAAAGCCCCAAAAGCCCCTCATTCCACCGGCAGAGCATATTCTCTCCCTGCTGGGTAACGGCTCAATCGCTGAAACTGCCTTTTTAAAGCAAGTCTGCGGCCTATCTTCCAGGGAATACCGGGACGGCTTCGATTTTCTGCTCCAAAATCTATACATTACCGCCATGGCAAATGGTGCTGTCTTGAATGAAAGCTGGTCTACTTTTCGATACGGGACTGCTCAGGCATGGGAAGCATTATCCCCGCCTCCACCCCAATGCGGTGACCCGAAAGCCCGCTTATGGGAGCTGCTGCGCCCCACAGTGCCGGAACGCTGTTTTCGTTCTCTGATTCGATAAAAAAGCCCCCGGAAGCCTGTTCTTCTGGGGGCTTTTTATGCTATTCCGCTTTATGACCTTGTTCCACGATTACGTCCACGACCTTTTGGGCCAGCTGCTGGCACTGGCCCTTTGACCGTGCCTCCACCATCACCCGCACCAGCGGCTCGGTGCCCGATTCCCGCACCAGAATCCGGCCCGTGTCCCCCAGCTCGTCCGCCACGGCCTGTACCGCCGCCTGGACGGTGGGATCGTCCTGGGCGGCCCTCTTGTCCTTCACCCGCACGTTGATCAGCACCTGGGGATAGATGGACACCGGCTCCGCCAGTCGGCTCAGCGTCTCCTTTTTCGCCATCATGACCTCCATCACCTTCAGCGCGGTGAGGATGCCGTCCCCCGTCCGGGCGTACTTGGAGAAGATGATGTGCCCCGACTGCTCGCCCCCCAGCCTCCGGCCGTTCTTCACCATCTCCTCGTAGACGTACTTGTCCCCCACGGCGGTTTTCACGTAGCCGATCCCCGCCGCCTCCAGGGCCTTGTACAGCCCGAAGTTGGACATGACGGTGGTGACCACCGTGTTGGTCAGCAGCTTGCCCCGCTCCTTCATATACGCGCCGTACAGGTACATGATCTGATCGCCGTCCACCAGCTCCCCCCGCTCGTCCACGGCGAGGCAGCGGTCGGCGTCCCCGTCGAAGGCAAAGCCCGCGTCGCAGCCGTGCTCCTTCACGTACCGGCGCAGCCCGTCCATGTGGGTGGAGCCCGCGTCCAGGTTGATGTTCAGCCCGTCGGGGCGGTCGTTGATCACGTGCACGTCCGCCCCTAACGAGCGGAACACGTTGGGGGCGATGCTCCAGGCCGAGCCGTTGGCGCAGTCCAGGGCGATCTTCTTCCCCCGGAAGGAGTACACCGCCAGGGAGATCAGGTAGCCCATATAGCGGTTGCGGCCCGCGGTGTGGTCCACGATGCCGCCCACCCCCTCCCCGGTGGCGAAGGGCAGCTTGGAGAAGGGCTGTCCGTCCACCTCAAGGCAGCCGTCCAGGTAGTCCTCCACCAGACGGATGGTGGCCTCATCCATCTTCTCCCCCTCCCGGTTCATCAGCTTGATGCCGTTGTCATGGTAGGGGTTGTGGGAGGCGGAGATCATCACGCCGCAGTCAAAGCCGTCCGTCCGGGTGACGTAGGACACGGAGGGGGTGGTGGTGACGTGGAGCAGGTACACGTCCGCCCCGGAGGCCGCCATGCCCGCGCTGATGGCGTACTCCAGCATATAGCTGGAGCGGCGGGTGTCCTTGCCTACCACGATCCGGGCCCGGCGTGCCCGGCCGTAGTACCAGCCCAGGAAGCGGCCCACCTCATAGGCGTGCCCGGCGGTCAGATCCACATTGGCCTCCCCCCGGAAGCCGTCGGTGCCGAAGTATTTTCCCATTTGCTCACTTCTCCTTTTTGACGATCACGCCGCCTGTTTTATAGATGCTGTCCGCCGGGATGCAGCCCCGGACGCAGGACAGCGGGTACACATTGCTCCGGGGGCCGATCACGGTGCCGGGGTTGAGGACGCTGTTGCAGCCCACCTCCACCAGGTCGCCCAGGATGGCCCCGAACTTTTTCCGGCCCGTCTCAATGATTTCTCCCTCATTTTTTACCGTGACGGGGGTTTTGTCCGACTTCACGTTGGAGGTGATGGAGCCAGCCCCCATGTGGCTCCTATAGCCCAGGATGGAGTCGCCCACGTAGTTGTAATGGGGCACCTGGACCCTGTCGAACAGGATCACGTTTTTCAGCTCCACCGAGTTGCCCACCACGCAGTCCGCCCCCACCAGGGCGGAGCCCCGGAGGAAGGCGCAGTGGCGCACCTCCGTCCCCGGGCCGATGATGCAGGGCGCGCCCAAACAGGCGGTGGGGGCCACCTTCGCCGTCTCGTGCACCCACACCTGGGGCGCGCGCTCCTCGTACCCGTCCCCCAGGGCGGGGCCCAGGGCGAGGATCAGCTCCTTGATCCCGTCCAGGGCCTGCCAGGGGTATGCGAAGCGGGCCAGATAATCCCCGGCCAGGGTGCGGCTCAGGTCAAACAGCCCGGTTGTGTTCAAATTCATGGGTAGGGCCTCCTTATTTTTCCTCGTTCTCAGCTTTTCGGTCTTTGAAATACCGGATCAGGTTCCAAACAGCGATGGCGGCGCAGACGATGGGGAAAACAACCCGAAGCCAGTTCGCCCGTTCCACCGGCCAGTCGGGAAGCCAGGTCAGGGCGCACAGCGCAAACAGGATGGCGCGTGTCCAATCGGCCGTGCTTTTCTTCATTTTCTTCGTCATCTCGATCACCTCATTTTTTGCCCGCGGCCTGCTTTGCCTGTCCCTCGTCAAATGCCCGCGGCACGGTAATCAGTATAACACCCTTCCGGCGGGTTTTCAACCGCCCCTCCTCAAAACCGCAGCGGGGGAGGGCCCTGCGGCCGCTCCCCCGTTGGCGTTGTCTCTCTGTCAGCCGTTCACGACCTCGGCCTTGGTGATGTTCAGGGCCACCAGACACCCGGCCTTGCACACCTCGATGCACTTGCCGCAGCCGTCGCACTTGGCGTAGTCGATGCTCGCCAGGTTGTCGGTGACGGTGATGGCCCCGGTGTGGCAGTTCTTCTCGCACAGGCGGCAGCCGATGCAGCCCGCGGAGCAGCTCTTGCGGGTGCCCGCGCCCTTCTGGCGGCTGTTGCAGTCCACCACCATGTGGGCGTCGGCGGGGCGGATGGCGATCACCCCGTTGGGGCAGGTCTTGGCGCACAGGCCGCAGCCGATGCAGGCGGAGGCGTCCACCCGGGCCAGCCCGCCATTGATGTGGATGGCGGACACGGGGCACACCTGGGCGCAGTCCCCCAGGCCGATGCAGCCATAGACGCACTTGCCCGTGCCGCCGAACAGCAGCTTGGCGGCGGCGCAGCTCTCCAGGCCCTTGTAGTCCATCTTTACCGAGGTGGCCTCGCAGGTGCCGGAGCAGCGCACCTCAGCCACCTGCTTGGCCACTTCCCCGGCCTCCCGGCCCAGCACCTTGCCGATGCTGGCGGAGGCGGCGGCCCCGCCGGGGACGCACAGGGACACGGACAGGTCCGGGTCCTCCACCAGGGCGGCGGCGTACCCGTCACACCCGGCGAAGCCGCAGGCTCCGCAGTTGGCCCCGGGCAGGCACTCCCGCACCAGGGGGATGCGCTCGTCCACCTCCACAGCCATGAACTTGGAGGCGATGGTCAGCATCACGGCGCACAGCAGACCGATGACGGCCACCACAGCCACGGCGATCACGATAGTCATAGGTTCCATATTACGCGTCCCTCCTTAACCCAGCAGGTTTTCCACGATGCCCGCGAAGCCCATGAAGGACACGGACACAATGGCGGCGGAGATCAGGGTGATGGGCATCCCCTTGAAGCACTCGGGGCACTTGCACTTGTCCACCCGGCTGCGGACGCCGGAGAACAGCACCATAGCCAGCAGGAAGCCCAGGCCGGAGCCCAGGGCGTTGAACAACGCCTGAACGAAGGAGCCGCCGAAGGCGGTGACGCCCATGTAGTTGTCCACGTTGCTGATGCACACGCCCAGCACCGCGCAGTTGGTGGTGATCAGGGGCAGGTACACGCCCAGGGAGGCGTGGAGGGCGGGGATGTATTTCTTGAGGATGATCTCCACCAGCTGCACCAGGGCGGCGATGACCAGGATGAACACGATGGTCTGGAGGTAGCCCAGGTTGTTCTTGTCCAGGACGAAGTGCTGGATGGGATAGGTGACGGCGGTGGCCAGCAGCATGACGAAGATCACCGCCACGCTCATGCCCGCGGCCTGGTCCAGCTTCTTGGACACCCCCAGGAAGGGGCAGATGCCCAGGAACTGGGCCAGCACGTAGTTGTTCACCAGAACGGCCGCCATGACGATGGCGATAAGCTCTTTCGTGACTTCAATCATTTCGCGGCAGCCCCCTTCTTCTCAGCGCAGTTCTGCCCATTGCACGCGGCGGCACTGGGGCAGCCCTCGCAGCTGAAGTCCTTTTTCTTGATGGCCTTGCCGTTGCTGGCCTTGTTGATGATGGCGATGAGGATGCCGAAAATCGCGAAGCCGCCGGGGGCCATGGTCATGATGGAGATGTTGTTGTCGATGAGCACGGGCAGCTCGATGCCGAACCAGGTGCCCGCGCCGAAGATCTCCCGGATGCTCGCCATGGCCAGCATGGCCAGGGTGTAGCCCACGCCCATGCCGATGGCGTCCAGGGCGGAGTCAAAGGCGTTGTTCTTGTTGGCGAACATCTCCGCCCGGCCCAGGATGATGCAGTTCACCACGATGAGGGGCAGGTAGAGGCCCAGGGCCACGTCCAGCGCGGGCAGGAACGCCTTGACGATCATCTGCACCAGGGTGACGAAGGAGGCGATGACCACGATGTAGCAGGGTATGCGCACCTTGTCGGAGATCACCTTGCGCAGCAGGGAGATCATAATGTTGGAGCACAGCAGCACGAAGGTGACCGCCGCGCCCATGCCGATGGCGTTGGACGCCTGGGTGGTGACCGCCAGGAAGGGGCAGGTGCCCAGAATCAGCACCAGGATGGGGTTTTCCTTGATGATGCCGTTGGTGAGGATGCTCAGCTTATTGTTTTTCATATCCATGTGCCTCCCTTCCTCAGCCGTTCACCAGGTCGAACGCGGTGTAAGCGTCCGCGATGGCGGCCCGGAAATAGTTGGAGGAGAAGGTGGCCCCCGTGATGTTGTCCACGCCGTCCAGCCCCCGGTCCTTGCCGGAGAACTGGCCCTGGAAGGCGTCGCTGGTGATCTTGGAGCCAAGGCCCGCCGTCTCCTTGTGCGCCAGCACCTTGGTGCCGGTGATCTTGCCGTCCATGTCGATGCCCACGGCCATCTTCAGGGTGTTCTTGCCGCCGTAGCCCTGGGTGGTGATGGAGAAGGTGTAGCCCGCGCCGTTGCTGGCCTGGAACACGCCGGTAACGGAGGCGGGCACCCCGGCGATCTCCACCTGCTCGAAGCTGTCCGCCCCGGGCAGGACCTCCATCCGGGCCTCCTCCTGGGCCTTAGCCTCGGCGGCGGCGATGATGGGGGCGGTGACGCCGTTGGTAACGGCCAGCAGGCCGCTCATGACGGCGCAGATCAGCACCAGCACCAGAATGGGCGCGCCGAAGTCCGCCATCACGTTGGATTTTGCTTTCGTCATGCCTGCACACCTCCAAACGGCTTGGTTTTCGTCCACTCACAGATGTAGGGGTTCAAGATGTTCATCAGCAGGATGGAGAAGGACACGCCCTCCGGGAAATTGCCCCACACCCGGATCAGCACGGTGATGAGGCCGCAGCCCAGGCCGAAGATGAGCCTGCCCTTGGGGGTGGGGGGGGAGGTGGTGTAGTCGGTGGCCATGAAGATGGCACCCAGGAACAGGCCGCCCGCCATCACCTGGTAGAGGGGCTGCCGGCCCAGCAGGGCGGTGCACACCAGCACGGTGCCGATAAAGGCCACGGGGGTGTGCCAGGTGATCACCTGGCGGTAGAGCAGGTAGGCGAAGCCCAGCAGCAGGGCCAGGCAGGACGTCTCGCCCAGGGAGCCGCCCCGGGCACCCAGGAACATCTGGAGCAGGGTGGGCAGCTCGCCCTCCGCCCCGCTCAGGATGGCCAGGGGGGTGGCGGCGGTGGCGGCGTCCACCGGGGCGTTGGAGAAGGCGGCGGGGGCCCAGGTGGTCATGGCCCCGGAGAAGGCCACCAGCATGATCACACGGGCGGTAATGGCGGGGTTGGCGAAGTTCTGCCCGATGCCGCCGAACAGCTGCTTCACCACCACGATAGCCACGAAGGAGCCGAACACCGCCTGCCACAGGGGGATGTTCACCGGCAGGTTCAGGGCCAGGATCAGGCCGGTGACGGCGGCGGAGCAGTCCAGAATGGTGACGGGGCGGCCGGTGATCTTCTCAAAGGCCCACTCGCACAGCACGGCCACCGCCACGCACACCACCTCCACCAGCAGGGCCTGGATGCCGAAGAACACGATGGACGCGATAACGGCGGGGAACAGGGCGATGAGCACGTCCCGCATGATGGTCTGGGTGGTCTGCCCGGCGTAGATGTGGGGGTTGACGGAGACGACCATGTTCTTGTTCATTTAGACCGCCTCCTTTTCCTTGGCCTTGGCGGCTTTCTTCTCCGCCTCCGCCTTCTGCTCGGCATTGTACTTGTTCAGCATGGCCTTGGCCAGCTTGTTCACCTGCACCAGCGGGCGGCGGGCGGGGCAGCTGAAGGAGCAGCAGCCGCACTCCATGCACAGGTTCACCTTGAGGGCCTTCAGCGTCTCCGGCTCCTGGTTGCTATACGCGCTCTCGATGGAGGCGGGCATCAGGTTAAAGGGGCAGTGGGCCACGCAGCGTCCGCAGCGGATGCAGGCGGAGGGCACCGGGTCCTCGGCGTCCTTCTCGTCGAAGGCGATGATGGCGTTGGTGTTCTTCATGATGGGCGCGTCCAGGCTGGGGACGGAAATGCCCATCATGGGGCCGCCGTACAGCACCTTTTTCGGCTCGCACTTCAGCCCCGCGAAGTCCAGCAGGTTCTGGATGGGGGTGCCCACCGGGGCGATGATGTTCTGGGGGTTGGCGATGGCGGAGCCGTCCACCGTGACCACCTTCTCCACCAGGGGCATTCCGGTGCGGATGTACTTGGCGATCACCGCCAGGGTGGTGCAGTTGATCACAATCGCGCCCACGTCGATGGGCAGCTTGCCCTCGGGCACCACCTCGCCGGTGGTGTTGTAGATGAGCACCTTCTCGCCGCCCTGGGGGTACATCGCGGGCAGGGAGGCCACCTCGAAGCCGGGCACGCCCCTGCCCGCCTCCTCCATGATCTTCACGCACTGGGGCTTGTTGTCCTCAATGCCAATCACGATCCGGTCGGCGGTGTAGTACTTCTGGAGCAGCTGGGCCCCGTAGATCACGTCGTTGGCGTTGTCGATCATGGTGCGGGTGTCCGAGGTGATGTACGGCTCGCACTCCGCGCCGTTGATGATGATGGCGTGCACCCGGTCCGGGTCCACGTTCAGCTTGACGGACGTGGGGAAGCCCGCACCGCCCAGGCCCACGCAGCCGCACTGGCGCACCGCCTCCACAAAGCTGTCCTTGTCGGTGACCACGGGGGGCTTCACGCCCTCCCACACCGCCTGCTCGCCGTCGCTCTCAATGACGATCACGGTGTCGAACCGGCCGTTGGAGCCGACGATCTCGTCCAGCCGCTTCACCTTGCCGGACACGCCGGAATAGATGGGCGCGGACATAAAGCCCCCCGCCTCCGCGATGAGCTGTCCCACCTTCACCGTGTCGTTCACCTTGACCACCGGCTTGGCCGGGGCCCCGATGTTCATGGACATGGGGACGGTGATCACCGCGGGCACCGGCATACGCGCCGGCGCGCAGTCCACAGTGTTCTTCCTGTGGGGCGCATGGATTCCATGCAGTTTGCCCTTAAACACAGAACTTCCTCCTCAATCGTAGTTTCTCCTTGCGCTCACGGCCCGCCCGAAGCCCGGGCAGACAGCGGGCGTCCCCGCCGGCGGCGAATCGAACCAGCCAAACAGCGGGGACGCCTGCTCACGTATTGAGTATTATATCACGTTCCAACTCAAACGCAAGGGAAAATCTATGCTTTTTTGGCGATTTCAAAAGGGGGATTATACTTCCTGGTTATATATGGCAGACACCTCCCGCCGCCGCGCGGACCGCGTTCCAAAAAGTCCTTGCATTTTCCAGCGGGATCAGATAGAATGAAGTCGGAAGCATAAAAGGCGGCAGGCCATGGGGTGCTGGAACACCCCACGGCCTACGCGAGTGGCTGCACCACTCAACACAGCGATTTACAATCGTACCACGGGCCTATTATAGCCGTTTTCCGCCGGAATAGCAAGGCGGGAAAACGGCGGTGGGCTTTGTGTTCGCGTTGATTTTTTCAAGGCGGTGTTGGGTATTTGTACTCGACACCGCTTTTTATGTTTCCGGCGACCCGCCCCGGGCAGTCTGTTGGAAACCATAATAAAGGAGAAAAGACATGAAAAAACGGCTTTTGGCAGTATTCCTGGCACTGGCCCTGTGCGTGGGGCTGACCGTTCCGGCGTTCGCGGCGGGCACCAAGAAGGTGGTGGAGGATCAAGCCCACGGTGTTAAAATCACCATGAACGGGTTCCTGCGGGTGGAGACCCGCCGCTATAACTGTGGTGTTTGGTATAATGAGTTCGAGGAAAGGCTGAGCGGGACAACCCCCGAGTTCACGATCTATGTGGTGGCGGACAACTCCACCGTCACCGTGGAGGCCCTGCCGGGCCGGAAGTACGCCGACCCCAGCTTCGTGGAGGCCACGAAGGATTTGAAGGATCGCCCCGGCATCACCAGCGAGGATCCGGGATACGCGGTATATAAGGCATTTAGTGAAAACAAAAGCCAGTACGCCTACGAGCTTAGGTACGCCTTTGATTGGGACCCCGAAGGCCCGTGGTTCCAAGACGCTGTTATGCCCCCCTGGCCCCTGGAGAAGGCGGTTACTTACACCGTCTCCCCGTCGAGTGATGACTACTTCAGCCTTTCGGCCAGCTATGATGTCTTTTGGCTGTGCGAGAGCGACTATAACAAGCTGGTGCCCGCCACGGTCCAGGCCAGCAGCTGGGCCAGGGCAGCGGTGGCCCAGGCCTATAACGCGGGGATTATGCATTTCAGCCCCTATATTTTGGACTGCACCCAGGGCATGACCCGGGCGGATTTTGCCGCCGTGACGGTGTGGCTTTACGCCGCCGCCATGGGCAAAAGCTCTTGGGAGCTGGACGTGGAGAAGGATCACCCCTTCACCGACGCGACCTGGGAGGACACGATGCTCGATGAGGAAATCGGCATGGCCTACAACCTGGGCTTCATCAAGGGCTCCAACTCCGCGGGCACCCTCTTTAGCCCCAAGGCCACCCTCACCCGCCAGGAGGCGGCGGCGATGCTGGGCCGGGTGTATACCAAGCTGGGCGGCACCATCCCCGCCGTGTCCAACACCACCTTTGCCGATGATGGCAGCGTGGCGGGCTGGGCCAAGTCCGAGGTGGCGTTCATGTCGGGCAAGGACATCGTGGAGGGCGTGGGCGATAACAAGTTTGCCCCCACCAAGACCCTCTCCATCCAGGAGGCCGTGATCATGGCCAACCGGATGCTGGAAACCCTGAAATAAGCCGAAACGCGGCGGGAGGATCTCCTCCCGCCGCGCCTCTTTTCTTTTGCCGCCGGACGTGGTATACTTGCCCCAAACGCCGGAAGGGGGAGCCGTCCTGGAACGAAAAAAGTATACCGCCGCCTTTCTCATCGCAGAGGGCATCCTGTACGCCCTGTTCCTGTCCATGGATCTCACCGCCCGGCAGGGGCAGACCATCCCCGTCAAATATTTCGCCATCCTGCTGTGCCTGGGGTTCGCCCTGCTGGCCCGCCTCAAGTGGAGGGGGGATGGGCTGGTCCCCCTTGCCCTGGCCCTCACCGCCGGGGCGGACTGGTTCCTGCTGGTGCGCAATGACCGCTATGCCGTCGGCATCGCCCTGTTTTTGTGCGTGCAGACCGTCTACTATCTCCGCCTGCGGCGGATGGGGGCGGGGGCCGCCTATCCCCTCCGGGCGGGGCTGGCCCTGGGGTTGGGGGTGGGGCTGTACCTGCTCCGGCTGGCCTCCCCGGTGAATTTGCTGGCGGGGCTGTACTTCTCCCAGCTGCTGTCCAACGCGGTTTTGGCCTGGAGGATGGGCCGTCCCGGGCGTCTGTTCGCCGTGGGGCTGACCCTGTTTGTGGGGTGCGATGTGTGCGTGGGGCTGTTCAACGCCCTGCCCCCCGGCTCGCCGCCCTATTCCGCCGCCTCTGTGGGGATGTGGTTCTTCTACCTGCCCTCCCAGGTGCTCATTACGCTGTCCGCCCTGCCCGGAAAGGAGGAAGTCCATGAAATCCAGTAAGCTCCTGTGTGTCCTGCTGGCCGTCCTCACCGGGCTGGTGGTGCTCACCGCGTCCGTCGCCGTCCCCATCCTGTGCCGCCCCTTCTACTACGCCCACATCGGCCCCCTGAAGCTAAAGGAGCACACCGGGCTGACGGAGGCGGAGATCAAAACCGCCTTCGACCAGATGCTGGACTACTGCCTGGGGGCGGAGGAGTTCTCCACCGGGGTGCTGGCCTGGTCGGAGGAGGGCAAGGCCCACTTCACCGACGTGCGGGGGCTGTTCCTGCTGGATCTGCGGGTGCTGGGGGCGGCCCTGTGCCTGCTGGCGGCTGTTCTGCTGTACGCCCGGTTGACCGGACGCGCCCCCGCCCGGCCCCTGGGCCGGGGGTTCGGCTTCTGGGCGGGGGCGGGCTTGGGGGGCGGGTTCCTGCTGGTGGGCGCGCTGGCCGCGCTGGACTTCGGACGGGCCTTCGTGCTGTTCCACGCCCTGTTCTTCCCCGGCAAGGACAACTGGATGTTTGACCCCTGGGAAGATCAGATCATCAGCATCCTGCCCCAGGAATTTTTCCGGAACTGCGCCCTGCTCATCCTGGCCCTGCTGACGGCGGGGTGCGCCGCCCTCATCGTCCTGGATCTCCGGCGGGGGCGGCGGGAGGGGTAGCGGCTCCCCCCGTTTTCAGCTTTTTTTCAGCTTAAATTCAAAATCATTTCGGCCCTGCGACATAATTTGGACACAATTATGGGGTATTGTATTCTCAGCGGCGGACGAAGCGGCCCGGACGGCCCCCCGCCACCTCAACCGGATTTTCCATGACGGAATTTGAAAGGAGCAATTCCCATGTATGACCAGAACGGCTTTGACAGCAGCGGCAATTACCGCTATAACTACACCCAGCCCCCCCAGGGCGGCGACCCCTGGGACCGGCCCCAGCCCCCCGTTCCATCCCAGCCCCCGAAAAAGAAGGGCGGCGCGGGCAGGGCGGTGGCCCTGGTGCTGTGCTGCGCCATCGCCGGGGGCGGCGCGGGACTGGGCGGCGCGGCGGCCTACAGCCACCTGAACCGGCCCCCCCAGAACGAGACCACCATCTACCGCAACGAGGTGGACCCCACGGCGGTGAACGTGAAGCAGGCCGACGGCCTCACCCCCATGAGCCTGTCCGAGATCTACGCCGCCTACGCCGACTCCTGCGTGTGCATCTCCGTCCAGGGCATGGCCACCAGCGGCTGGTACCAGCAGCCCACCTCCGGGGCGGGCTCCGGCTTCATCATCAGCGAGGACGGCTACATCGTCACCAACTACCACGTCATTGACGGGGCCACCGCCATCCGGGTGACGCTGAACAACGGCGACAGCTACGACGCCAAGCTGGTGGGCGGCGAGGAGCTGAACGACGTGGCGGTGCTGAAGATCGACGGCGTGTCCGGCCTGAAGCCCGTGGTGCTGGGGGACTCCACCGATCTGGTGGTGGGCGAGACGGTGTGCACCATCGGCAACGCCCTGGGCACCCTGTCCTTCTCCCAGACCTCCGGCTACGTGTCCTCCACCGGGCGGTCCATCACCATGAGCGACGGCACCGTGATGAACAACATGATCCAGACCGACTGCACCATCAACTCCGGCAACTCCGGCGGCCCGCTGTTCGACAGCTACGGCCGGGTGGTGGGTATCACCTCCGCCAAGCTGTCCAATAACGGCCAATCCTCCCAGGCCACTATTGAGGGCATCGGCTTCGCCATCCCCATCAACGACGTGATCGGCATCATCACCGATTATATGCAGTACGGCTATGTCACCGGGCGGCCCTATATGGGCATTTTGGAGCCCCGGAACATCAGCGATTACGCCCAGACCTTCGGCTGGCCCATCGGCGTATACGTCACCGGCATCGACGAGGACTCCTGCGCCCAGAAGGCGGGCCTCAAGCCGGGGGACATCATCACCAAAATTGACGACACCGAGATCACCGACGTCAACCAGATGATATCTGTGAAAAACGGCTACCGGGCAGGGGACACCGTGACGCTGGAGGTGTACCGCTCCGGCGAAACCATCACTTTGAGCCTTACCTTTGACGAGCAGTCCAACGCCACCACGCAGGGCAGCTCCGGGAACCAGGGCCAGGTTATCCCCAACAACCCCGCCCCCCAGCCCACCGCCAGCGGGAACAACCCCGGACAGTACCCCTACGGGGACCAGAACCCCTACGGCGGCGAGGAATACGAGGACTTCTTCAACAGCTTCCCCTGGAGCTACTTCTTCGGGCGTTAACCCCGTTCACATAGAAAAAGCCCCCTGCGGCAAAAACCGCAGGGGGCTTTTGGGCGTTTACGCGGTCAGAAGGGCCAGCTCCTGCTCCGCCTCCCCCCGGGTGTCGGCGGAGAAGCAGAACACGCCGTCCAGATAGACCTCCACGTGCCCTCTCACAAACTCGATCTCGTACATATGGGACGCTCCTTTCCTCGGGGGGCTTGCCCTCCCCTTTGTTCTGAGGCCAGTATAGCCCAAGAGAAGTCCCATAAACCGGGATATTATAAGAAAATAAAAAGAGGCGCGCTCCCCGCCGGGAAGCGTGCCTTTTTCTGTTCCGCTGTGCGCCCTCAGTACCGCCGGATCACCGCCACCACCCGGCCCAGGATGGAGCAGCCCTCCCCGTCGATGGGCTGGTACTCCGGGCTGGAGTTCTCCGGGTAGAGCCAGATGTGGCCGTCCCGCTCCCGGCGGAAGGTTTTCACGGTGGCCTCGTCCTCAAAGAGGGCCACCACAATGTCCCCGTTCCGGGCCTGGGGCTGCTGGTGCACCACCACCACGTCCCCGGGAAGGATGCCCGCCTCCAGCATGGACTCCCCCCGGACGGTGAGGGCGAAGTGCTCCCCGGACAGCCCCCCGGTGTCGAAGGTGAGGTATTCCTCGATATGCTCCTGGGCCAGGATGGGGGCACCCGCCGCCACATAGCCCACCAGGGGCACCTGGTCCTTCCGGCCCGCCGCCTCGCCGCCCACAATGGTGATGGCCCGGGTCTTGCCCTCCGCCTGGGAGATGTAGCCCGCCTCCCGGAGGCCCTTCAGGTGGAAATGGACGGTGGCGGGGGATTTCAGGTTTACCGCCTGGGCGATCTCCCGCACGGAGGGGGGGTAGCCGTGCTCGTCCGCAAAGGATGAAATAAAGTCGTAGATCTGCTGCTGCTTCGGGGTCAGTTTACCCATGGCGCAAGCTCCTTCCAAGAAATCGATCCGCCCAGCGGACGCGGACCTTGACTTGGGCGTATTATACCATATCCTGTTCGATTTGTCAAACGTTCGTTCTAAATAATTTCCGGAATTTTTTGCCGGACGGGACAAGGCCCGCCGTTCCAGAGGGAACAGCGGGCCTTGGTATGGGGTTGTGTTACACCCGGGCCTTCTCCACCGCGCCGCCCGGCTTCTTGTCGCTGCTCTCGGCGGGCACCTCGGCAGGGCCGCCGATGGCGTTCACGGCGTCGGTGATGGACCGCTTGCCCGCCTCCTTGGCGTGCTTGGCCACCTCGTTCTTGTTCTTGGGGCTGCGGTTGATGACGCCGGGGCCCTGGACACAGCCGCCCATGCAGGCCATGCCCTCGATGAAGTTCTCCGGCAGCACGCCCTTGGACATCTTCAGCAGGGCCAGCTTGCACTCCTCGATGCCGCTGCACGCCACGGTCCTGGCCTCCACGGAGCTGCCCCGCTCCTTGAGGCCCTGGGCCACCGCCGCCGCCACGCCGCCCCCGGCGGCAAAGGCCCGGCCGTAGCCGCTGGCGTGATCCAGGGGGATCTCCTTCATGGTGGTCACGTCGATGTCCTTGGCGGACAGCATGGAGTACAGCTCCTCGAAGGTGAGCACCAGATCCACGCTGGCCCTGGTGCGGCCCAGGTGGAACTCCCGCTTTTTCGCCACGCAGGGGCCGATGAACACCACCCGGGCCAGGGGGTCCCGGTCCTTGATGTTCCGGCCCAGCATCACCATGGGGGAGGGGGTGGTGGACACCAGGGGCACCTGCTCGGGCATATGCCGCTCCACAAAGGCCACGAAGGCGGGGCAGCAGGAGGAGGTCATGGGGCCGCCCTCCCGCTCCTCAAACTCGGCGGCCTCGGCCTGGGCGGTGAGGTCCGCGCCCAGGGCCACCTCCGCCACGTCGTAGAAGCCCATCTCCTTCAGGGCGGCGGCCATCTGGCCGGGGGTGCAGTCGAACTGCCCCACAAAGGAGGGGGCCAGGATGGCGTACACGTGGAGGCCCCACTTCTCCGCCCCCAGCAGCATCTGGATCACGTCCACGATGTAGGATTTGTCCATCACCGCGCCGAAGGGGCACTGGATCACGCACTGGCCGCAGGAGATGCACTTGTTCACGTCGATGTTGGCCTTGCGGTCAGGGCCCATGGAGATGGCCTTGACGGGGCACCCCCGCTCGCAGGGGCGCATATTCTTGGTGATCGCGCCGTAGGGGCAGGCCTCGATGCACTTGCCGCACAGGACGCATTTGGAGTGGTCGATGGTGGCCCGGTGGTTCTCCATATGGATGGCCCCCTTGGGGCACACCTCCATACAGCGGTGGGCGATACAGCCCCGGCAGGCGGGGCCCACGCTGATCTCGGTGACGGGGCACTCGTCGCAGGCGATGGGCAGCACCTCCACCAGGGCGGGGTTGGCCCGGTCGCCGCCCATGGCCATCTTCACCCGGCTGGTCACCACCGCCCGCTCCTTGTAGATGCAGCAGCGCATCTGGGCCTCGGGGCCGGGGATGATCTCCTCGGGTATGTTCAGCAGGTCGTTGGTCTGGAGCCGCTCGTTCCAGGCAAGGCGGGCCACGGCGGTCAGCACGTCGTCCTTCAGCTTTTGTACGGTTGTCTCGTAATGGCGCATGGGCGAATCCCTCCTCAGCAGTGGCGCGGGCGGTGGGTCAGCCCGCATTGTTAAAAAAATGTCGATTTACCGTTTTGAATTATATCCCGGACAGGGCCCCGCGTCAACCCTAAATGCGCTGATTTTGCGGTGAAAATTTGTGGCGGATTTGGCAGTTGGACGAGGGGTGCCCGCACCCTTCCGCCCGCCCCCGCATAGGTTGGTATGAAAAACCAGGGCGGGGCGGACCGTCCGGCGGGGACAGCCCGCCCGCCCAATCAGGAGGAGGCTATATTCAGAATGCCGAGCGTCCAATATTTCCTCGGGGGAAACACCCCCTCGGGGTTCTATTCCCTGTACCACCAGCTGTCCGACCCGGAGCGGTTCCGGGCGTTGTATATCATCAAGAGCGGCCCGGGCAGCGGCAAGTCCACCCTCATGCGCCGGGTGGAGCGTCACGCCCAGGCCGCGGGGCTGGAGACGGAGGAGGTGCTGTGCTCCGGCGATCCGGATTCGCTGGACGCGGTGATGATTCCGGCGTTGGGGGCGGCGGTGGTGGATGGGACCGCGCCCCACGTGGTGGTGTCAAAAGGACACTTTGGGGGACAAGCTGTTTGATATGAAGGCGTAACTGCTCACCCTTCGGGCTTGGAGGCCCGGAGAAAAAAGGCCCTGAAAATGAAAGCAGCCGTTCCTCTTCAAGGACGGCTGCGCGGGAGGTGAAGATTGCAGGTTGATTGCGAACTCTATCAAGAAAAGGTGATTTCAAAACGGAATAAGTCAGGAAAAAGCTCGTGATTTGCAAAAGTATGCAACCGGAAGATGGTAACTCGTCGGGTTATGAGTTTTTGTTAAAAGAACTCGTAATCGGGAGATCGTTTTTTCGTTTTTGAAGCAGTAGCAATAGGGTGCGGACCTTGTTGCAAATCAGCCCTAAATAGGTGCGGTTATTGCCCGTTCCCTTCTCTTTTTACACTTTATTGTTGGCTTTGCAAATCCGTTGCACACGGAGATTTGAACTAATGAATGCCGAAGCCACAGGAATGAAAAATGAGGTGACAACAATGTTTAGTAAAGTTTTTACACTTACCAATCAAAAGGGCGGAGTCGGCAAGACCTCCAGCGCGCTGAATCTCGGTGCCGCTCTCAGCATCTCAGGCAAAAAGGTGCTGATCATCGACAACGACCCCCAGGGCAACCTCACCGCCGCCCTGGGCTATACCCCGGCGGAGCAGTCCCGCACCCTATCCAACCTGTTGCTGGCGGCCATCGACTACCCGGAGGATCTGGAGCTTCACCTTGACCGCACCGTCATACATACGGACAGCGGCGTGGATCTGATCCCGTCCAACCGCCGCCTGGCGGATGCCGCCGCACGGCTCCAGGTGATGCAGCTATCCCAATACAACGCCGTGGGCGATGTGGATCGGGCCTGCGAGAAGGTCATGGCCTCGCTGCTGGAACCGCTGCGGCCGAAGTACGACTATATCATCATCGACTGCGGGCTGAAGCACGAGCTTTTGACGGTCAACGCCCTGGCGGCCTCGGACTACTGCATCATCCCCGTGCAAGCCCATTTCCTGGCCAGCGAGGGCATACCCGATGTGCTGGAACTGGTGAAATCCGTCCGGATGAAGTTCAACCCCGACCTAAAGATCGCCGGCATCCTGCTCACCATGTACCAGTCCCGGCCCCAGCTGTGCCAGAGCGTCAAGGCCAGCGTGGGTGAGATCTACGGCGAGGCGTTCCACGTGTTCCAGCGGCCCATCGAGTATTCCATCAAGGTGGCGGAGTGTCCGGCGGCAGGACAGAGCATTTTCGAGTACGCCCCGAAAAACGCCGCCGCCGAATCCTACCGCAGTCTGGCGGAGGAGGTACTGTGCCTTGGCTAAACAAGCAATGGATGGCCTCCTGAAGCAGCGGATGTCTGCCACCCGGCAGGCGTCCGAGCTTCAAATTACAGACAGAGCCTACGAAAAACTGTTTGAGACGGCTCCGCCCGCCGCAAATGTCCATATCTGTGCGATCCCTCTGGATAAGCTCATCCCCTTTTTCACGGCGGATATCGGGTTCAAGCCTTACACGCAGGCACAGCTTGAGGCATTTGCCGACCAACTCAAGGAGGAGGGGCTGATGGTACGGATCATTGTGCGTCCGGTGGCGGGGACGGACACCTATGAGATATTGGCAGGCCACAACAGGACCTCCGCCGCCCGGCTGGCCGGGTGGACGGTGATACCGGCGGAGATTGTAGCTGCGGATGACGCCCGGGCAGTCGTCATCGCCACCTCCACCAACCTGATCCAGCGGCAGAACCTGTCCATCATAGAGCGGGGCAAGGCATACAAAGCACTGCTGGCCGCCAAGAACAGAAACGGGCAGCGAGACGCCGCAAAGGAGACCTTTGGCGATTCACGCCAAAGGTACAACGCCCGGGCACTGGTGGCCGAGTTCTTCGGCGTCACCGAGTACGAGATCCGAAAGGCCATCAAGCTGACCCTGCTTATCCCGGAGCTGGCCAGCATTTTGGAAACCGCCCCAAAGCAGCTGAATCTGGCCTGTGCAGGCATGATGGCGGACTATGACCCGGAATCCCAGCAGGCTTTCATTGAGATGTGCCGCAATGAGAGCTACCGGCTCAACAAGGCCGGCATGAACTACATCGTTTCCAAGTGCCCGCCCCCTTCCGCCAAACGCCAGGATCTGTACGCCGCGTGGCGGGAGGCCCGGGCTCGTGCCGAGAAACGGCTGGCCGCTCCGCCCAAAAAGATATCCTTCAACCGCAAGCAGTTCGCCCCTTATCTGGAGGGACACAGCGACGCGGAGATCGAGGCCCTGTTTCTGGAGTTCTTGCGGGAGCGGGTGAGATAATGTATAATATCAACAACGAATACGCGGGGGTATTGCCATGAGTGGACAGGACAAAATTCAGTTGTTTGAGGATCAGCCGATCCGGACCGCATGGGATGCAGAACAAGAAGAATGGTTCTTTTCCGTAGTAGATGTGGTGGGTATACTGACAGAGCAGCCGACACAGCGCAATGCCAGCACCTACTGGGCCGTGTTGAAAAAACGGTTAAAAGATGAGGGCGCAGATCAGTTGCTTACAAATTGTAAGCAACTGAAATTAAAATCTCCGAAAGACGGCAAACGCTATTCTACCGATGTAGCCACCACGGAGCAGCTCCTGCGCATCATTCAGTCCATTCCGTCTCCCAAGGCGGAACCCTTCAAGCTGTGGCTGGCCCAGGTGGGCCGGGAGCGCATCGAGGAGACCATTGACCCAGAGCAGGCCATCGACCGGGCACTGGAAACTTACTTAAAAAAGGGCTACTCCTCCGATTGGGTGCATCAGCGCATTTTAGCCATCCGCGTCCGCAACGAGCTCACCGCCGAGTGGCAGGCCCGGGGCGTGGAAAAGGGGCGGGAATACGCCATCCTCACTGATGAGATCACCCGAGCCTGGTCCGGCATGACAACCGGCCAATATAAGCGGCTGAAGGGCTTGAAAAAGGAAAACCTGCGGGATAACATGAGCACCACAGAGCTCATTTTAACGATGCTGGCGGAAAACTCTACCAAGGAGATCTCCCAGAGGGAGCGGCCGGAGGGGTTTGAAGAAAGCTGTGAAGTGGCCCAGCGCGGCGGCGGAGTGGCCCATATTGCCCGTCAGGCATTGGAGGCTGAGACAGGGACGCCGGTTGTCACGGCCCAGGACGCCATGCAGCTTAATGCCGTGGTCACAAGCATAATCGAGCTGGCCGCCGAATCTCAGCCGGATGGCCCGAAGGAATCAGACAGCTAACAATCGAAAAACACCGAAGAAAGGCTTGATGTCGTAAGGCATCAGGCTTTTCTATTGCCCAAAATCAAAAGGATTGGAGCGTTCCCATGATGAGAAACGATCAGACCACCCACAGTCCCTTTGGCAGATCCGCTCTGGTGCGTCTTTGCCGGACGGGCTTGACCACGGCGGACGGCCTTCTGCCCTGCCGGAAGTGGCTGCCTAAGAACAGAAAGGATGTGAACGAATGAAAGGCGTCAAAATTTATGCGCCCCCGGGGCGGGCCGCCCCTGTGGCCCAGTTCATTGACAGCCTGGAGCCCAAGCTGCGGGATAAGCTGATCCGCCAGCTCATTCTCCTGCCCGCCACACCGCGGGCCGCCCTCCTCGAGCCGCACTATAAACATTTTTCGATTGAGCGTTACCGGGAGCTTTACGAGCTGCGGGAGCGGGGCAAGGTGCTGGTGCGGGTCATCTTCACCCTCCGGCCCAGTGGGGAGGTCGTCCTGCTTCATGCGTTTATCAAGCGGCAGAGCCGGGACACCATGCAGGCCCTGGATCAGGCCCTGAGCATCCTGGCCCGAATCCGGGAGCGGCCGGAGCTGGCGGCGGAGTACATCGTGAAGGAGGAGACGCTGTGAATCTGCATATGCCCATTCGCGGACCCCCCAAGGAGTGCGCCCGGATATCCCCGCACCTAATTTTAGAAAGGAGCTTTCGAATCCAATGAAAAAGATTTGCCTGTGCCTGCTGCTGATGGCGGCATTGACCATGAGCGTCAATGCCCTGGAGGTGCCCACCAGCACGGTGGTGCAGAACCTCAACGGCAATCAGCAGGTGGTTAAGACCTATACCGTCTCCCCCGAGGTGGACGCCCAAACGCTGATTGAGGAGCCCTTCCAGCTGGAGGGCTTTCTCTATACCTACACGGACATCGTGAAGGAGGAGAACCGGGTGTCCGAGCGGCAGAGCCACACCGAGACAGTGACGGTGGAGACGGACAAGAAGAACCTGGATGTGATTCTGAAGGAGCTTGCCCCCACCATGGAGTACAGCAACGGCCCCTGGACGGGCACCCTGGCCCTGGATCACACCAGCATCCAGACCAAAGCGGCGGGCTATACCTCCGGCAGCAAAACCGTGAGCGAAACCAAAACCATCGGCCCGCTGGACAGTAACGATATGTCCTACGTACCCGCCACCACAGTGAAGAATGGGGTAACGCTGAGCCTGGCCCATGTGGAATGGCAGGTCATCGGCACCGATATGGTGGGGGGCACAATGTCCCCCAGCTCCTACCAGGCGGTTGCCACCTACAGCGGCAGAAGCTACTACAGTGCGGCCACCGGGTATGTCACCACCGCCAACTATGTGGGCGAGCTTACCCGCGAAGGGGTGGAGAGCGTCACGTACCAGGTGACTTACCTGGGTGAGGAATGCGAGCCGGAGCCCACCCCCGAGCCTGTGGAGGAGCAGCCCGGCCTGTTCCAGCGGGTGGCATCCTGGCCCAACCTCCTGCGCAGCGTACTGATCGGCGCGGGCGTCATCACTATGGTGACGCTGACGACGCTGCTGGTTCTGTCCCGCCGGGAGGTCAAGTCACTCCGGACGGAGGACAGCGATGGAGACGAACAGGAGGGAAACGACACATGAAATGGATGAGAAACCTGCTGGGCCTGGCCCTGGCGGCGGGCACCGCGCTGTCGCTGGCCGTCCCGGCCTTCGCGGCGGACTACAGCTTCAGCACCGCCGCCCCCCAGAACTACTACGGCAGCACCAGCTATGAGGACGTGTACGGCTCCCAGTACAACTACGGCGGCAGGAATGTGACGGACTACGATTTGTCTGAGCTGGAGTACGGCCGCCCCAGCACCACCATGACCGGCGAGATGGAGCAGGTTATCCTGCCCGGGCTCCAGGGGACAGCAGCGGTGGACGGGAACGGCGGTTATGGGATCGGCAGCTACGGCATCGGCGGCCCCCTGGACGGCACGGGCGGTCCGTCAGTCCTTCCCGCCCTGCCCGACATCCAGCAGCCCGTCTACACCAGCGTGTCCGGCATGGTCCGGGCGGACGGCAGCATCGGCACGCTGAAGATCCCGAAGCTGGGCATCAACATGAAGGTGTGGGAGGGCGAGACCAACGCCAGCATGGCCAAGGGCCTGGGCCACTACAGCTCCACCTCCGCATGGCAGGGAAATGTGGGGGTAGCGGGCCACAACCGGGGGGCCAAATATAACATCGGGTCGATCAAGAATCTGATGGCCGGCGATATCATTACCTACACCACCGTTTACGGCACCCGGACCTACGAGGTAACTATGGTAAGGGTTATTGCGGACACCGACTGGAGCTATCTCCAGGGCACGGCGGACAACCGCATCACCCTCACCACCTGCCTGGAGAACCAGCCCACAAAAAGAATTTGCGTGCAAGCCGTGGCAAAAGGTTACTGAAAACCCATAAAATCATAGGGTCTTGGGAGGTGAAAGAGAAGAACAGATTTTTTCGGCGCAGGGAAATTAAATAATCCTTTGACAAAAATTGCAAATGGTATTATGCTTGGATCAGAAAGGAGTGTATTGCCATGAAGCAAAAGGTTTTGTTTATGCTGGCGGGGGTGTGCCTCGGCATTGCTCTGGTCAGCGGAAGTCAGGCCGCAGCATCCACAGCCCTCACCGCCATCCCCAGCCGCCAGACCTTCTATGTCAACGGGCAGAAGGTGGAGTTCGAGGCGTACAGCATCCATGGGAACAATTTCGTCAAGGTGCGGGACATCGGGAAGGCGGTGGACTTCGGCGTGACCTACGATGGGGCGACCAACAGCGTCCACATCGACCCTAACGCCCACTACCAGGAGGAAACGCCCCAGCCTACCCCAACCCCCACGCCCACACCCACCCCGGCCCCTTCGGGCAAGTACACCATCAATGTGGATCACTGGAGCCGGGAGGATTTCTCCCAGCAGGCCAACCCCGCCGTGTTTACCGGCGTGTATGACCGGGCACTGTATAACACATTCCGGCAGACGCTGGTGGACGGTAGAGCCATCGACCCACCGGCCTACACTATGGTGGCCAAGGGAGATGATTATAGTGCCGTTGTGTACCTGATGGGTCGGATGAGCGGAATGACACGGTATGAGCATTATGTCCCGAAAAATTTTTCAAACTACTGGCAGTACCTGGACTACTTCGCCGTTTCAGGATCCGTCCCTGACGTGTATCAATCTGCGGTGGATTTTATCCAACCCGTTATTGCGAAAGTACGGCAGATGAGTTCGGAGCGGGAAAAGGTGACGTACCTTAACGATTATCTCTGCTCCCTACTAACCTACAACGAAGATAAAGCGGCTGGCATTCCGCAAACATTCTCTAACCATAAGGACGAACTCCCAGCTGCGTGCGGCTCTTATGCAGTGACCTTTAAGTTCCTCTGCGGGGCGGCAGAAATCCCCTGCTTCACCATCAGCACTCCCACCCACGGCTGGAATATGGTTTACGCGGACGGTCAATGGCTCCATGTAGACGTGTCTGCCAATGATCTCACCAACAGTCACACCATGCTCCTCCGTGAAACTTATCCCAACCACCCGGATCAAGCCCCGGCGGCTACAGCCTTCATCAAAGAGCTGCTGGTACCCGGCTCCACCAAGTAAACAAACACATCACCTGAAAAGGCAGACCGCAAAAGCGGCCTGCCTTTTCCTTTACCGATTTTGAAAGGAGATCGTAATGAAACAAAAACTCTCAACCAGGCTGATTTCCATGCTTCTGGTGATTGCCACGCTGGTCGGCCTGCTGGCCGTCCCGGCCAGCGCAGCCGATACGCTGAATAAAAGCGGCAGTGTGAAGATCACCCAGGATGGGTTCGGCAATTTTCTGAGCAAGAAATCCGGCGGCACCATTGGCGGCGGCTACTGGCAGTACACCAGCAACGACGGCCTGACGGGGGCCGCGTATTGCGTGAATTTCGGCCTCACCGGGGTGTCCCCCAGTAAGTCCCTCACCATCCAGCCGTACAACCGCAGCCCCCAGACCATGGGGGCCTTCGCCAACGGCTACCCCGCCCGGACGCTGGAGCAGTTCAAGCAGCTCCACCAGGACGACGTGCGGGGTATCGTCAACCTCACCGAGACGGAGTACAAGTACGCCACCCAGGTGGCGGTGTGGGCCACCTGCGGGCAGATCTCTGTCCCCGGCACCACCTTTACGGCGGGCCGCACCTCTGTGGTGGAGCCCACCGCGGATGCCCAGCAGATCCGCATCTTCGACAGCGTCAAGGGTATCCTGCGGCACGCCGCCCAGTGGAATAAACACCTCTATACGGGGTTATACCTCCGGGCCGAAGCGGATAGGGATATCCGGGGTGTGGAAATCATCAACGAGCAAGGGCTTGAGAACGCAGCCCTCAATAATGAAAATGGCATCAAAAAGGAAACTATCAACGGCAAGGAGTATTACACACGGGTGATGTATGTGGCCTCCGCCACCTCCACCTGGATCGACGGTTATAAGACCAAGGTGTACTCCACCGACGCCCCCCAGGGGACTATCTTCACAGCAGAGAACGGTGCCCCGCTGGAGACTGAGACGGAGGGCGGAACCACTTACTATAAGGTGGACACCAGCAAACAGCACCTGGTGGGTTTCAATGCCAACGGCAGCGAGTACCGCGGGGCCTTCAAGGTCTGTATTCCTGTGGACTCGGTAACCAATGAGGGATCCTTCCACATCAAGGCCGTGGGCGGCGTTGCCCAGTATAACCTGTTCCTGGCTAACAACCCCTCCACCACGGAGCAGTCCTACATCATCTCGGATCCGGGCTACAGCACCGCCAACGCTTCTACTGATTTTAAGTGGGGCGGCATCCAAAAACCGGACACCGCCAGCCTCCAGATCGTAAAAACCGGCCCGGGCGGCGGCCCGCTGGAGGGCGCG